>JAYSUK010000046.1:0-6244 GCA_043719085.1 Burkholderiales bacterium
GTGGGCAAAACCACGCTGGCGCGCTTGCTGGCCGCTGCGTTCAACGCGGAAATGATCGGCTTGTCTGCCGTGATGGCAGGCATCAAGGACATTCGTGAAGCCGTTGAGCGCGCGCAGCTCACGCGCGACCAGTTCGGTCGCCGCACCATCATGTTTGTTGACGAAGTGCATCGCTTCAACAAATCGCAGCAAGATGCGTTCTTGCCGCACGTCGAATCGGGCCTGTTCACCTTCATCGGGGCGACCACAGAGAACCCGTCGTTCGAAGTTAACTCCGCGCTGCTCTCGCGCGCGCAGGTGTACGTGCTTGAATCGCTCGACAATGAGGCGCTGGCCACCGTTTTCACGCGCGCGGTGGTAGCCCTGGACGTGAAATACACCGTGGACGCCGATGCGCAGCAACTGCTCATTGACTACGCCGACGGCGACGGTCGGCGCTTTCTGAATTCCATCGAGCAACTCGACGCGGCGGTGCGATCAGGCAAAGTCGAGCAGGTCACCGCCGAGTTCGTACAAGGCTCACTCACCCGCGCTCGCGCTCGGTTCGACAAAGGCGGCGAGCAGTTCTACGACCTCATCAGCGCGCTGCACAAAAGCGTTCGCGGCAGCGACCCCGACGCGTCGTTGTACTGGTTTTGCCGCATTCTGGAGGGCGGCGCAGACCCGCTCTACCTCGGTCGGCGCATGATCCGCATGGCATCCGAAGACATTGGCCTGGCCGACCCACGCGCGCTGGAAATCACGCTCTCAGCCGTCGCTGCGTACGAACGGCTCGGCTCGCCCGAGGGCGACCTGGCGCTAGCCGAAGCCTGTGTGTTCCTCGCGGTCGCGGCCAAAAGTAACGCCATCTACACCGCCTACAAAGTCGCCCGCAAGGCAGCGCAAGAAAGCGGCACTCGCCCCGTCCCGCTGCGCCTGCGCAACGCCCCCACCAAGCTCATGAAAAACCTGGGCTACGGCGAAGGCTATCGCTACGCGCACAACGAAGCCGGCGGCTTCGCAGCAGGCGAGACTTATTTTCCCGACGACATGAAAGCGCAGCGTTTCTACGAACCGGTAGACCGTGGCATGGAGGCGAAGATCAAGGAAAAGCTCGATGTACTTCGCGAGAGCAACAAAAAGCAATAACGGCCAGCGAGCAAGCAATGTCCCTTTCCATCCACGCTGCGGCAAATCGTCGCGGCATCATCGCCATGACTGGGGCCATGGCCGCGTTCGTTGTCAATGACGCGATGGTGAAATACGTCAGTCAGTCGCTGCCAGGCGCGCAACTGATCTTCATTCGTGGCACGTTCGCCACCTTGTTGTTACTCGGTATCGCTCATTGGATGGGGCTGTTGCGCGGGCCGCAATCCCGCGTCAATGAGATATTGCATCGTCCGGTGGTGATTCGCTCCGCGCTGGATGCCGCCGCAACACTCGTTTACCTGACCGCCCTGTTTCACCTGCCGCTAGCCAACGCAACCGCGATCAACATGGCCACGCCGCTATTCCTTGCGCTAATTGCAGTGCTTTGGATGGGCGAGCGAATAGGTGTGGTGCGCTGGCTTGCCATCGGGCTCGGGTTTGTCGGCGTGCTGCTGATTGTTCAGCCCCGGGTCGAAGGCTTTAACGGCTACGCACTGTTGTGCCTTTTTGGAACCCTTCTGCACGCGGGGCGTGATCTTTTCACGCGCAAAATCGATGCAGACATGCCCTCCCTATTGATCACTCTCGGAACCGCCGTTTCAGTCACGGTGCTGGCGGGGCTGATTTCCATTTTTCAGGGCTGGCAGCCCGTGGCTGCGTCGCATCTGAGCCTCCTTGCCGCGGCGTCGGTATTTTTGAGCGGTGGCTATTATTTGTTGATTCGCGCCATGAGGGCAGGCGACATTTCGCTGATCGCGCCGTTTCGCTACGCCGGCCTGTTGATTGCGCTGGTGATCGGCTTTGTTGTGTGGGGTGAAATACCCAATGTGCTCGCCTGGTGTGGCATTGCGCTCATGATGGGCGCGGGGCTCTACATGCTGCACAACGAACGCGCCAAATCGCGGGCGGCGCTGGACGCGGCACCGGAGTAGGTTCGTTCGCGCTTGCTTCTGACGAGGGTCTTGAAACCACCGTCAACAGCCTCATATCCATCGATAAACCACAACAAGCATGGCTACACGCCGTCGTAAGCAATCATGAGCAAACAAACCTTAAATTTTCAGGCCGAAGTCGCGCAACTGCTGCACCTCGTCACCCATTCGCTGTATTCGAACAAAGAAATATTTCTGCGCGAGTTGATTTCTAACGCGTCAGACGCTTGCGACAAGCTGCGTTTTGAGGCGTTGAACAATGGCGCGTTGTGGGAAGACGCGCCGAATCTCGAAGTGCGCGTTTCACTCGACAAGGACGCGAAAACGTTGACCATTAGCGACAACGGCATTGGTCTCACGCAACAAGAAGCCATCGACAATCTGGGCACCATTGCCAAGAGCGGCACCCGCGATTTTTTGAGCAAACTCGGTGCGGAGCAAAAAGAAAACGCCAAGGAACAGGGCTCGCTGATTGGGCAATTTGGCGTGGGCTTCTACTCCGGTTTTATGGTGGCAGACACGATCACTGTGGAGTCGCGCAAGGCGGGTTTGACGCCATCGGAAGCGGTGCGCTGGGTGAGTGGCGGCACGGGCGAATTTGAAGTAGAAAACATCATCCGCGCCGCGCGTGGAACGAGCGTCACGCTTCATCTGCGTGACGACGCGATGGAATATGCAAGCGCATGGCGCGTAAAGTCCATCATCAACAAATATTCCGACCACATTTCGCTGCCGATTTTGATGGTGAAAGAAGAGTGGAAAGACGGCGAAGACGGCAAAGACGGCGGCATGGTCGCCACGGGTGAATGGGAGACTGTCAACAAGGCAAGCGCGCTGTGGACGCGCCCGAAGAAAGACATCACACCCGAGCAGTACATCGAGTTCTACAAGCAGATCGCGATGGACGGCGAGGCGCCGCTCGCCTACAGCCACAACCGCGTTGAAGGTTCGACTGAATACACGCAACTTCTCTACATTCCGGCCAAAGCGCCGCACGATTTGTGGAACCGCGACAAGAAAGCGGGATTGAAGCTTTACGTGAAACGCGTGTTCATCATGGACGATGCCGAAGCGCTGATGCCGTCGTACTTGCGCTTCGTCAAAGGTGTGGTGGATTCGGCTGATTTGCCACTGAACGTGAGTCGTGAGCTGCTGCAGGAAAGCCGCGACGTGAAGTCGATTCGTGAAGGCAACACGCGCCGCGTTTTGACGATTCTCGAAGATCACGCGACCAGCGGTGATGACGCCGAGAAGGCTAAGTACGCGAGCTTCTACAAGGAGTTCGGCGCAGTGCTTAAAGAAGGCCTCGGCGAAGATTTCAGTAATCGCGAAAAGCTGGCGAAACTGCTGCGCTTTGCCTCAAGCACCACTGACACGGTGAGCGTGAGTTTTGCCGATTACAAAGCGCGCATGAAAGAAGGTCAGGAGGCGATTTATTACATCACCGCCGATACCATCGCAGGTGCCAAAAACAGTCCACAGCTTGAGGTGTTCAAGAAAAAGGGCATCGAAGTGTTGCTGATGACAGATCGCGTTGATGAATGGGCGTTGAACTATTTGCACGAGTTCGACGGCACGCCGTTGCAGTCAGTAGCCAAGGGCGCGGTTGACCTCGGTAAATTGCAGGATGATGCAGAGAAAAAGGCTGCGGAAGAGGCGGCAGTTTCATTTAAACCGATTCTCGAAAAATTGAAGGAGGCGCTGAAAGAGAAAGCGGAAGACGTGCGCGTAACCACGCGTCTCGTTGACTCTGCGGCATGCCTAGTAGTGCAGGATCACGGCATGTCCACGCAACTCGCGCGCATGCTCAAACAAGCCGGTCAAGACGCGCCAGAAACCAAGCCAATTCTTGAAGTGAATGCCGAGCATGCACTAGTGAAAAAGCTTGAAGCATCAACAGCGAACGAAGCACTGTTTGGCGATCTTGCACACATTCTGTTTGATCAGGCGTTGCTGGCGGAAGGTGGCCTGCCCGATGATCCTGCGGCTTACGTGAAGCGGGTTAATTCGTTGCTGGTCTAGCTCGACATCAGTCCCCTCCCCTTCAAGGGGAGGGTTGGGGTGGGGATGGTTTTCCGTCGACACCGATTGGGAGGAAAATAATCTGACATGCATAACCAAACCAACGCCGTCATCCTCGCAGAACGCCGCCCACGCAAGCTGCGATCTGCGCCAACGGATGTGGAAGCCATACTGTGGCGTCATCTTCGTTCTAGGCAGATTCTTGGTGCGAAGTTTCGACGACAGCACGCGTTAGCCGATTTCGTCGTGGATTTCATAAGTTTTGACGCACGACTGATCGTCGAGGTCGATGGCGGACAGCACGCCAACGCAGCAACGTATGATGCGTACCGCGATGGCGTTTTGCGCAAACTTGGTTTTGAAGTGCTTCGCGTGTGGAACAACGACGTAACTGGCAATTTGGCTAGTGTCTTGGAAGCGATTCACGCGGCTGTTGAACGTCGAATGGAAAACCATCCCCACCCCAACCCTCCCCTTGAACGGGAGGGGGCAACATCATGCTGACGGTCAACATCCGCTTACCGCAGAGCTACGCAATTTCACGCAACTCTATGCGCCGCTAGTCGATGCGTGGTCACCCTACGACAATAGCGGGCCAGAGCCACGCCTGATTGACTGGAAGGAAACGACATGAACACTGATCCTATCGAAACCGCAAAAGACGCAGACTTGCGCGCGGTGCCGCATGCGCTCGCACGGGCGGCGCAGCGTGCGCGCGAACTGGCGGCGCGCACCGGCACGCGTCTCGTTGTGGTGGAGCGTGGCGAAGTGAAGCTCGTTGCGGCGACGTCGGAGCCAACGACCGTACGGCAAGTGCCGTGACGGTGGAAGCGCATGCGATCCTGAGCGTTGGTGCGGCACTGTGACGCGTCGAAAGTGACGAGGTCTGCTAAATGCCCACCCTAGATTGGCTCAACCGAGCGGCCGCTTTCGATATCGCCAAAAGTGTTCCGTATCGACTGCTGGAAGCCGTGTCGGAGCACCGCGCAAACGTAACAGCACCAGACGTCAAAGCGCCATTGCACAAGGGGGAAGCATGCAGAAAGCAACGAAAGTCGACCTGACCTATTTTCAGCACTTGAGCCCTCGTTAAATAAGGAATACAGCGAAAAGCCATTGCCTCCCGTAGAGCATGCAACCACGCCCGCCACCGAAGACAATCTGCTCATTCGGGGCGACAACCTTGAAGCGCTGAAAGCCCTGCTGCCGTTCTATCGCGGGCAGGTCAAATGCATCTTCATCGACCCGCCGTACAACACCAAAAGCGCGTTCGAGCATTTCGACGACAACCTGGAGCACGCGCAGTGGTTGTCCATGATGCTGCCGCGCCTGCAACTGTTGCGTGAGCTGCTGTCTGATGCCGGCAGCATCTGGGTCACCATCGACGACAACGAGGGGCATTACCTCAAGGTGATGATGGATGAGGTGTTTGGGCGGGGGAATTTTCTTGCGTCCATCGCTTGGCAGCGCAAATACAGCGTTAGCAACAACTTTGTTGGAATCGCGTCGATCATCGACCACGTTTACTGTTATTCCAAATCTTCCGCTTTTGAGGCCAATTTGCTGGAGCGAACGGAAGAATCAATCGCTCGATACTCGAACCCGGACGAGGACATACGTGGGCCGTGGAAAGCGGTTGACTATCTCAACCAAGTGACTCCGGAGAAACGCCCAAATCTTTGTTATGACATCGTAAATCCACACACGAAAGAAGTAATTCGCAACACGAAAAAGGCGTGGAAGTATGAGCCATCAGTTCACGCGGTGCATGTCTCCGAAAAACGATTGTGGTGGGGCAAACAAGGAACGAATACCGTGCCCGCGCTCAAGCTATTTTTGTCCGAAGTTCGTTCGGGAATGACGCCGCATAATTGGTGGCCGCATGAAGAAGTGGGGCATACCGATGAGTCGAAAAAAGAAGTGATCGCCATATTTGGAGCGAACAACGTTTTCGACACTCCAAAACCAGAACGCCTCCTTCAACGCATCATCCACATCGCCACCAACCCCAACGACCTCATCCTCGACAGTTTCCTCGGTTCCGGCACCACGGCCGCCGTCGCGCAAAAAATGGGTCGCCGCTGGATCGGCATCGAGATGGGCGAGCATGCCAAAACGCATTGCCTGCCGCGCCTGCAAAAAGTGCTCGACGGCGAACAGGG
>JAYSUK010000047.1:0-6155 GCA_043719085.1 Burkholderiales bacterium
CAGTGGCTCGGCACGCTCATCGGTAAAAGCAGTGCGCGCTTGGCTCCTGCCGCTTTTGCGAGAACTATGGCACGCTCGACGGCGGCCTTGTGGCCACCAATTACGATCTGTCCCGGAGCGTTCAAATTGCAGCAGGACACCACCTGGCCTTCACTGGCGTCCTCGCACACCCGTGCCAGCAAATCAGCTTCGATACCGAGCACGGCGGCCATACCACCGACGCCGGCAGGCACGGCGTCCTGCATGGCCTGCGAGCGCGCTTTAACGAGCTTCATCGCCGCGTCGAAATCAAGCGAACCGGACGCGACTAGCGCCGCGTACTCACCGAGACTGTGACCGGCCAGGATCGACGGTTTTGGCCCGTCTGCTGCAAGCCAGGCGTTCCACACCGATACGTCGGCCGCGAGCATAGCGGGCTGTGTGTTGGTGGTGATGTTAAGTGCTTCGCCGGGGCCGTTTGCCATCATCGCCGTGATCGGCGCGCCGAGCGCAGCGTCAGCCGCAGCAAGGGTTTCGTCAATTTGTGAAAGACCAGCGTAACCCGCCATCATGCCCACCGACTGAGAGCCCTGACCGGGAAAAACAAATGCAATTTTCATAATAGCTTTATGTTGCGAGGACCGTTTTCGTTGGGCTCAAGTAAATAAACAGTGATTGTTGACTTTAGACATAAACAGCGATTAGCCCAATATCGGAGGGGGTTTCAGCAAAAAGCTGATGCTCAGACGATTACCGCCAAATCGTTACCACGCGCGAATTCTGCGGCGTTCATTTTTTGTCCGCCGTCGGGTTTGAGGCGCAGCACTTCAATTTGTCCGCCCTGCGCGTTAATAAAGATCGAGTCGACAGTCAATCGCGAAACTTCACCGGGCCGCCCACGCGCCGCGCTAAAGGTTCGCAACCCATGTTTGCGGCAGTCGAACAGGCGCACTTTGACGCCGCCCAGCACGCACCAGGCACCTGGCGCCGGGTTTGCGGCGCGGATGAGGTTGTAGACCTGATCAACCGGATTCGCCCAGTTGATTTGCGATTCCGCATCGCGAAACCAGCCTTCATAACTCGCGTGGGTCTCGTCCTGTTCCGATGGTTGATGCTTGCCCGAAACCACTAAATCGGCTGCCTCCAGCAACGCCATCACGCCACTCGGAAACAGGTGCTTGAAGTAGACATCGCCCAACGTATCGTCCGCGCCAATCGCGCACTTTTTTTGCAGGATGATCGGGCCTTCGTCGAGGCCATCGGTAGGACGAAAAATTGTGAGCCCGGTTTCCGTTTCGCCCATCGCAATCGGCCAGTTGATTGACGACGGCCCGCGATGTTTAGGTAACAGCGACGGGTGATACTGGATGGTGCCGTGCCTCGGTATGCTCAATAGCGATTGTGGGGCGAACTGCAAAACATACGCCATGACCGCGAGACCAACGTCGAGCGCACGCAGCGCCGCAGCAGCCTCGTCGCTGCGCAGGCTTGCAAACTGAAGTACCGGGAGGTTCATCGCTTTGGCCGCGACGTGCAACGCATCGGGCCGCGCACCGGGCTGATCCGGCGCACAGAACACGGCGGACACCGTGTCCCCCCGAGCAACGAACGCCTCAAGCACGGCGCGACCGAAATCCTGCTGGCCAAGGATGGCAATTTTCATGGTTTTGTTTTGCTGTTTCAGTTGATGCAGGGCGCTACGTTAGCGTTTTCGCGCGCGCCTTGCAGGCCTCGGACTGAAGCCGACGATTTGCTCAATCAGCGCTGCACCGTCCGCTATCAAAAACTGCTTGAACGCCTCTGCCACTGGCGGCAAGCGTTTGTCTTTGCGATGCACGACATACCAGTGCAACATCAACGGGAAACCGCGCACGTTTAGCACGGCCAAACTGCCCGCCTGAATCTCACGACCGATGGTGTGCGCCGAGAGAAAACTGACCCCCATGCCCGCGATCACCGCCTGCTTGATCGTCTCTGTGCTTTTGATTTCCATGGCGATTTGCACGTCACGCAAATGGCTGCCAAAGCCGTCCTCCATTGACTTGCGGGTGTCCGAGCCTTTTTCGCGCACGATGAATGGTTGGCGCACTACGGCGGCTTGTGTGATCTCCGATTCACGCGCGAGCGGATGATCGGACGCAGCCACAAGCACATACGGGTGCGGCGCAAACGGCACGTTGACTGTGTCGGAATCGGCGGCGTCTGGCGGGCGCACCATGATCGCCAGATCGGTGCGGTTTTCAGCCAGTTCCGCTAGCAATTCTTCGCGATTGTGCACGCCGAAGTTGAAAGTCACATTGACGTGACGACGCGCAAACTCCACCAGCAAACGGGGAAGGAAATGGTCACCCGCGCTGATCACGGCGACTTTCAGCTTGCCACCTGCGACGCCCTTGAACTGCGACATCACCTCTTCCACCTCCTGAAACTGGCGAAGGATGGAGCGGCTGAAATGCAACAGCTCCATGCCCGCAGGGGTGAGAAAAATTTTCTTGCCAAGCTGCTCAAACAGCGCCACACCGGCGTGTTGTTCAAGCGTTTTTACCTGCGTGGAAACGGCGGGTTGCGTGAGATACAGCTCTTCCGCCGCACGCGAAAAACTCAGGCGACGTGCGACCGTTTCGAAGACTTTTAGTTGGCGGAGGGTAGCGTTTTTCATCAGGCGATTTGAAGAGACTTACCAGCTAAACGGCGTCATTCTCGGCGTAGCAGGGAATCCAGAAAGTGGACTTGCGCAGATCGCTTAAACACACTCGCGTCCCTTGGCAGTCTGGTTCCCCGCCTTTGGCGAGGATGACGGCGGTGAAAGCGACGTCCCGCTAATCATAAATTATCGTCAATGATTTACACAATAAACTTTAACTATTCTTAATGCAAGTGCGTCCCTATGATTGCCTCAGTCGGTGCCATCGAATGCGCGCCGGATTTTATGAAAGCAATCAGCCATGCCATCGCAAACCAGCAGCGCACAAAATCGCAACATTAGCCACGTAAACCACGGCATCGACGCCAGCGAAACACTGCGCAATGCCTACAACGCTGCGTTCGACGAGCTTGAACTGAGTTGGCACTGGTGCGAATCGCAATTTCTCGAGCTACAGCACCACGCGGACGAGCGCTCGCGCATGCAGGCTTACCTGTCAGCACAGCAGCCGCATCTGCTCAAGGTGTACGACGTTGATTTTTTTGTCGATGCCGTCCACGACGCCAAAACCCGCTATTACCGGGCGCTGGAAGTGACCGGTGGTCTAGCAAAAGGGGCGGGCGCACCAATAGAGCGCTCCGTGTCGCGCGGTGCGAAACGGCATGGTCAGGAATAAGCCGACCATCGTTGCTCACTCGCATCTCAGCAGCGTTTCTAGAGTGATTAGGCAAGTTTCAATCTAAACTGAAGCCTGCCGAGCAACCCCGCAAGCCTTATCCAGGCTACGGCGGATCGGTTCAGCAAATCTCCGTCACCATAACGTCTCGCTGACTACCCGTCGCGGCCTGGTGGATTTGTGTTGTTTTTTGTAGATCGAGGTCGCGACATGGTGCAAAGATGGGTTCGATACAGCGCTGGTGGCAGCATTGGCTTTGGAGCGCTCAATGGCGAAACGATCAGGGTTCATAGCGGCTGCATGTTCGACGCAGCAGTTGCAACCGGAATTGAAATCGCGCTTACCGACGTGAAGCTACTCGCGCCCGTGGTGCCCGGCAAGGTGATTGCGCTGTGGAATAACTTCATGGCGCTCGCTGCCAAACTGGATTTGCAAACGCCGCTTGAGCCGCTCTATTTGCTGAAATCGCCCAACGCTTACCTGAATCCCGGCGAGACGATTTGCGCACCTGCGGGTGAGCACAAGATCGTGTTTGAAGGCGAACTGGGTATTGTGATTGGCAAGGTCTGCAAGGCGGTAACCGAAGTCGATGCACACGAGTACGTGTTCGGCTACACCTGTGGCAATGACGTGACAGCTGCGGAGATCCTCAATGCCGACCCATCATTTGCGCAGTGGGTGCGCGCGAAGGGATTTGACACGTTCTGTCCGCTCGGCCCCGCTATCGCCACCGGGCTTGACGCCACGACGCTGCGCGTCAAAACCACACTCAACGGTCAGATTCGGCAGGACTACCCGATTAGCGACATGCGCTTTTCAGTGGCAAGACTGGTCAGCAGCATTTCGCAGGATATGAGCCTGTTCCCAGGTGACGTCATTCTTTGCGGAACATCCGTGGGCGTCGGCTCAATGCAACCGGGCAGCACAGTGGAAGTCGAAATTGACGGCATCGGCACGCTAAGCAACACCTTCGCCTAACGCACAAACTCAATTTTTTTTAGCGAATCAAAGGCGATAACAAGCGCGATTCCACCCCACATTAACAAAGCAACAACGAAATGAAAATCGCAATTATTGGTGCCGGTGCCATCGGTGGATTAGTCGGAGCAAAGCTCGCATTGGCGGGTGAGGATGTCACGTTTGTCGTGCGTGGCGCGAACCTCGACGCCATCGGCAAAAACGGCGTCAAACTGATCTCGCACGACGGCGTCGAACAGGTCGCCACGAACGTCAAGGCCAGCAACAACTATGACGCCATTGGTGTGCAGGACATGGTGATCCTCGCCGTGAAGGCGCAACAGGTGAAGGGCGTGGCGGACGACCTGCCGAAGCTGCTTGGACCTGAAACGATAGTGGTGACGATGCAAAACGGCATTCCGTTTTGGTACTTTGCAAAGCTGGGTGGGCCGTTTGACGGCACGCGCGTGACCTCGGTGGACCCCACCGGCTCGCTGCTCGAAAAAATACCTGCCACGCACATCATCGGCTGCGTGGTCTACCCCGCGTCCGAGCTGATTGCACCGGGCGTGATTCAACATATCGAAGGTGATCGTTTTCCGGTCGGTGAACTCGATGGCGCGCTCAGCCCAAGAGTAACGCGCGTGTCGGAGTGTTTCGTCAAAGCCGGCTTTAAAGCACCGATTCTCGACAACATCCGCTCTGAAATTTGGCTAAAGCTGTGGGGCAATCTAACCTTCAATCCGATTAGTGCCCTGTCGCACGCGACCCTGGTTGACATTTGCCAATTTCCGCTTTCACGCTCGCTCGCAGCGAGCATGATGACCGAGGCCCAAGCCGTGGGCGAAAAACTCGGCATCACCTTCCGCATGTCACTCGACAAGCGCATTGCAGGTGCTGAAAAAGTGGGCAAGCACAAGACCTCCATGCTGCAGGATATTGAAGCGGGTCGCGCCCCAGAAATCGACGCATTGGTCGGCTCCATCGTTGAACTTGCACGTCTGGTAGATTTGCCCACGCCGCACATCGACACGGTGTATGCGCTGGTCAAATTGCTTGCGCACGGCATAGCGCAAGAACACGGCCACGTGCGCATGGAGACGAATTGCTGAACCTTCGTATAAACCACACGCCTGCGCGGGTAAGTCCTCATGCCACGCAGCGAATTGAGGCGCTGCGCAGGTACACAAATCGGGGCGACGGACGTTAGACTCATTGCAGGGCGCTCACGAACCAAACTCATTTCAAAAAATTGACTGCGGTCAAGAGTTTTTTCGCGGGATAGCGCAAGCATTCATTCATAAGTAGCGGCGAGCAAAATCGATCACGAAATTGTCCGACCCCAACAGTTACATCAAAGGAGAGCAACATGATCAAGCAATCGACCCGGTCGGCACGAAATGGCCGCAGCGTACTCGCTGCCTGCGTCGCAGTGGCAGTTTCGGCGATCAGCCCGGCTTGGGCCTGGGAGCCGACGAAGCCGGTAGAGTTTGTCGTACCCGCCGGTACAGGTGGCGGTGCCGATCAAATGGCGCGGCTGATGCAAGGCATCATCATCAAGCACAAGCTGATGAAAGAGCCGATGATCGTGGTTAACAAATCAGCCGGCGCCGGCGCCGAAGGGTTTCTTGATATCAAAGGCGCCAAAGGCGACCCACACAAAATCGTGGTGACACTTTCCAATCTGTTCACGACACCCATGGCCACGGGTGTTCCGTTCAACTGGAAAGACATGACGCCCGTCGCGATGATGGCGCTCGACCAATTCGTGTTGTGGGTCAATGCTGAGACGCCCCACAAGACAGGCAAAGAGTACCTGACTGCTGTCAAAGCTGCGGGGCCGAACAAGATGAAGATGGGCGGCACCGGCTCCAAGCAAGAGGACCAAATCCTCACCGC
>JAYSUK010000048.1:0-6130 GCA_043719085.1 Burkholderiales bacterium
CGATCACGCAACCACGACTCGTAAAGTCGCGGCGTTGACCCGAAAATCGTTGTTCCGTCAAATTGCTTTCGTGCCGTGTTGTCCCAGCCGGGCATCACCGTTGAGTAGGTGAGATGCGGCGCAGACGGCGGCACCGCCCACGATCCAGCAACACGCGCGTAGTCAAGCAGCACCCCACGGTGCTCCGCTCTCATGTCCTGCATGGGCGGATGCTGCATCGCTGACACATTTGAGTGATGCGGTGGAAACGCAACCACACCGTCCTCACCAAAGCGCGTGTCTGAGAGGCTCGAAAACGTGTTGGCGCGCAGCACGAAAGGCGGAGTTTCGCCGTGCGCACGGCATACCTCGCCGAATCGTCTGATGGTTGCTTGCGGATCCGCGAACAGGTCCATTCGATAGAGCATGAGCAGCGGCCTTCCCTGCACGCGAATGTATCGGGCGTCAGCAAACACGGGAAGCAGGTGCTCGATAAACGCAATATCGTCGTCAGCGTCGTGCAGTTGCGACATCAGCAATTCGTTGTTACCGCCGTCCCAGCGTCGCGACCAATTTTCGTTTGCCCAAAACACGCAAAACGGAAAATCAGGCTTACCGCTGCTAAGCACGGCGTTGAGCGGCTGCTCAAGCAATCTCCGCCCTTTAAACCAGTAGTGGTAGTAACAAAACCCGCCCACGCCATGCGCTCGTGCGAGTTCCGCCTGCCGTTCACGTACCAAAGGATCGAGCAATGAGTAGTACCCCAGCTCACCAGGGATGCGCGGTTGGTCGTGGCCCGGAAAATTGGGTCGCGCTCGCCGAACATTCGTCCACTCGGTAAACCCCTCTCCCCACCAAGCATCGTTTTCGGCAATGGGGTGAAACTGCGGTAGGTAAAACGCAAGCAATCGGACGTCGGCTGGATCTATGGTCGTACCCAAAAGGGACGGCGGCACCTGACTGGCTTCGCGCAGTGCGCGCGCGGCAATGGTTGCCTTTTCAGCGTCCGCGATGAGCATCAAATTGTGTTTGAGTGCGTCCGTATGCAGGCCGTTTGTCTGGGCGCGCTCAACAAAATGGCGCGCCTCGAAGAGGTTACTCAGGCTCAGCGCAACCGCGCCCCGCATGTGTAACGCATCCACCTGTTGAGGATCTAGCGCAATGACTTGATCGTATAGGTCGGCGGCAACTTTGAAATCACCGCGTTGCTGGCAATCGAGTGCTCGGGTCATGACGTCGAGCAGCGGGCTGGACGCCCCCGGCTCGGTGGTGGATACGGCAATGAGCCCGTGGCAGCCTTTATATCGCTTGCCGCTACCGCACGGGCACGGATCGTTGCGGGATTTTGGTGGCGTAACGGCCACCGGAGACGCCGAATCGCTCATAAGCAAGGGAGTGACGGAAACGCGCGGAACGCGTTAGCCCCGCACACTGCCATCGCCCAAAACCACCCACTTTTGCGTGGTCAGGCCCTCCAGCCCAACGGGCCCGCGCGCGTGCAGCTTGTCGGTGGAGATGCCGATTTCGGCGCCCAGGCCGTACTCAAATCCGTCAGCGAACTGGGTGCTTGCGTTCACCATAACGCTTGCTGAATCCACTTCGCGCAAAAAGCGTTGCGCATTGCTCCAGTGTTCGGTGACGATGGCATCGGTGTGATGCGAGCCGTGTGCTTCTATGTGAGCAATGGTTTCATCGAGATCGGCGACGATTTTTATTGAGACGATGGGCGCGAGATATTCGGTGACCCAGTCTTCTTCGGTGGCCGGTTTCACTTCAAATGCGGCGAGCACGCTGCGGGTGCGCTCACAGCCGCGCATCTCTACACCCTTGTCGGCGTAGATTTTGGCGACGCGGGGCAATACGTCGTGCATTCTTGCTTCGTGAACCAGCAGCGACTCCATCGCGCCGCAGACCCCGTAGCGACGCGTTTTGGCGTTGTCGCAAATGCGCACGGCTTTTTCGAGGTCGGCATGCTCGTCAACATACACATGGCAGTTGCCGTCGAGGTGCTTGATCACCGGCACGGTGGCCTCAGCAGCGACGCGTTGAATCAGGCTTTTGCCACCGCGCGGAATAATCACATCGATGTATTCCGGCAGCGTGATCATCTGGCCCACGGCAGCACGATCTGTGGTCTCAATCACCTGCACGATGGATTCGGACAATTTCGCCGCTCTCAAGCCCACCGCGATGCAACCGGCAATCGCCTGGTTTGATCGTGCAGCCTCGGAACCACCGCGCAAAATCACTGCGTTGCCGCTTTTCAGACACAAGCCCGCCGCGTCCGCCGTTACGTTCGGGCGTGACTCATAAATGATGCCGATAACCCCCAGAGGCACGCGCATTTTGCCGACCTGAATGCCGGACGGACGCGCACGCAGGCCGGTCAACTCACCCACCGGATCAGGCAATTGCGCAACCTGACGCAACCCTTCGGCCATCGCCGCGACCGACTTTGAGGTAAGCGTCAAACGATCAATCAGCGGCGCCGCGAGGTCGGCCTTTTTGGCGTCGCGTACGTCAGCGGCGTTTTCTTCAAGAATGTGCGCGTCGCGTTTGATCAGTGTGTCGGCGATGGCGAGCAGCGCTTCGTTTTTGGTGGCGGTGCTAGCGCGGGCGATCTGGCGCGAGGCGGCGCGCGCGCCACGCCCCACCAGGTGCATGTATTCGGTGACATCGAGTAACTTGTTCATTCACCCATTTTACCGGGCATGACCGCCTCATCCAAAGTCAACAGCTTTTCAGTCAATGCCCCGGTTTGCTGGGGCATTGTCGTCAAAATAACTATAGTCGACAAATGTCAAAATAGCGCATCAGCCGTCCACAAACAACAATTTCAGCGAAAAGCTACTGCTTGACGATGCGCTCGGCTTTCGGTGCCAAAAAGCTGCCGTCAAAAATATCCTCGGCCTTTGGCTTGTTAGTGAACTTGAAGCCTTCGCCGATCTGATCGATGGATCGCGTCAAGCGCTTGGCGTCGACGCCACCCATGCCGTTGGCGAGCACCTCAGGTGTCAACACGTTTTGGTCGATCGCCATTTTTAGACGAACAAATTCCTGCCCATCGTTCAGGATGTTGTTGCGCTTCATCAGCGATGCAATCGCGCCCTTTTGATCGCCAAATGTGTCCTGCCAGCCCCTAAGCGTGGCGCGGATAAAGCCCTGCACAATTTTTGGATTTTTGGCCGCGTACTCAGCGTCAACGATGATGCCATTGCCGTACAGCTCAAGCCCGAGGTTTCGCATCAGCATTACGTTGATGTCGTCTTGTGCAATGCCGCGACCACGCAGGTTCATGTAAGACGAAAACGAGAAACCGGTGATTGCATCCACTTTGCCTTCTACCAACATCGGCTCACGCACCGGAAAGCCCACGTTCTCGATCTTCACTTTGCTCGCATCAATGCCGTTTTTCTTCACAAACGCGGGCCACTGGGCGTAGGCACCGTCGGCGGCCGGCGCGCCGAGTGTCTTGCCTTCCAGGTCTTTCGGCTTGCTCACACCGCCTTTTTTGAGCGACACAATCGCAAATGGCGGCGCGTTATAAATCATCGCCACCATCTTCAATTTTTTGTTGGCCGGATTGTCGCGAAAGCGCACCAGCGTGTTGATGTCACCAAACACAAACTGGTAGGCGCCCGACGCGGCGCGATTGATCGCTTCGGTGGAGCCGTTGCCGGTGTCAATGGTCACATCCAACCCTTCAGCCTTGTAGTAGCCTTTGTCCAGCGCTACAAAATAGGGCGCAGCGGGGCCCTCAAAGCGCCAGTCCAATGCAAACTTGATGGGGGTTTGCGCGGTGGCGGTGCTTGAGAGGTAACCCAGGCACAGGGCAAGGGCGGCGAGCAGTGGTCTGGTGATCATGAAAACTCCGAAATTTATTTTTAGGGGAGGGTGTTCGTTGCCATCGGTACGCAAATTGCGTGCCGTTTCTGAATAAGAATTATCGGGGTAAATGCAGATGACACATCCGGGCGAACCATTGGTCGAGCTTAAAAACGTAAGCATGACCTACGGTCAGGGGGCTAACGCCGTCAAGGCGGTGGACAACCTGACGCTCACTATAAATAAAGGCGAGTTCATCGCCGTGGTCGGTCCGTCCGGCTGTGGCAAAAGCTCGATGATGAAGCTTATCAGCGGGCTGAAACCCACGTCAGAAGGCACGTTGACCATTGAGGGACAACCGGTGACCGGCCCCATCAGCAAGGTCGGCATGGCCTTTCAGTCGTCTAATTTATTGCCCTGGCGCACCGCAGTGGATAACGTTTTGCTGCCACTGGAAATCGTACAGCCGCATCGTTCGCGCATGGGCAAAGAGAAGGCGGCGTACCGCGAAAAGGCCCGCGCGTTGCTTGAATCTGTGGGTCTGGTCGGTTTTACCGACAAATTTCCGTGGCAGCTGTCCGGCGGCATGCAGCAACGCACCAGTATTTGCCGCGCGCTGATCCACGAACCAGAAATTCTGATGCTCGATGAGCCGTTCAGCGCACTTGATGCGTTTACGCGCGAGGAGCTATGGTGTGCCACGCGCGACATTCATCAAAAGCGCGGTGTCACCGCAATGCTGGTGACGCATGACCTGCGCGAGGCCGTGTTTTTGGCAGACACCGTATACGTAATGAGCGACCGTCCGGGGAAAATTGTCAAAGTGCAGCACGTGGATTTGCCGCGACCGCGCGATCTTGACGTGACCTACACCAAGCCGTTTCAGGATCTGGTGCATGAGCTGCGCTCGCACATCGGCAAACATTGAGGTGAAGACGAAGATTGCGTTTCGTCGTTGCTGCGAAGGTTGTCTTGTAGGGTGGGCACCCTGTGCCCACCAAACTCTGGCTAATCAGCCGCGCCTGTTTCGCGCAGTGACGGTGGGCACGGGATGCCCACCCTACGGACAGTTGGCAAATCTTTTGTAAGGGGATCACATGAAAAACTGGAAAGAAAACGTCCTCGCACCGCTTGCGTTCAGCGTGGTGCTGCTCATCCTGTGGGAGATCGCCTGCCGGGTGTTTAGCCTGCCGCCCACGGTGCTCCCCACGCCCTCGGCGATTGCCAAAGCGATGGTGCAATACTGGCCCGCAATCTGGCAAAACGGCTTGCAAACCTTGATGACCACGTTGCTCGGGTTCGGGCTGGCTATCGTGTTCGGCCTTGCGCTCGGAATTGGCATCGGCTGGTCAAAGTTCATTTATGGCGCGCTGTATCCGGTGATGATCGCGTTCAATGCGATCCCGAAAGTGGCGGTAGTGCCAATTCTCATTATCTGGTTCGGCATCGGCACCATTCCGGCGATTCTTACCGCTTTTCTGATCTCGTTCTTCCCGATTGTGGTGAACGTGGCGACCGGTCTTGCAACGACCGAACCAGAATTGCAGGATGTGCTGCGTGCACTGGGTGCCAGCAAGTTCGATATCGTGCGGAAGGTTGGAATTCCGCGCTCCATGCCGTACTTTTTCGGCTCCCTCAAGGTCGCAATCACGCTGGCTTTTGTTGGCTCGGTGGTGTCAGAAACCATTGGCGCAAACTCCGGGCTTGGGCAGATGATGCTTGCTGCGCAGGCGGGTTTTAATGTGGAGCTGGTGTTCGCGGGCGTCATGGCGCTGGCGATCCTCGGCATCGCACTGTACGCAATCACCGCGCTGATCGAAAAGCGCTTTACCGGCTGGGCGTTTCGCGCTGACGGAATTGGCTAATTCAGCGCGTTAAGCTGGGCGCCGAGTCGCACGAGATTATTTAACGTGTGAAGCGACCGTCTTTACCGATGATCGACAGATCAACAAAGTCAAGCCCGGTGTGGTCGCTGGCTGAATAGCTCACGTCCATCCCGCCAAGGTCGAAACCGCGAATCGATTCAAGTGCAGCGCGCACCTTGTCGCCCGTGGGGTTGGCACCCGCTCGGCGCAGCCCCTCCACCAGTACTTTGGCCGCGGCGAATCCCTCCAGCATGGCGGGCGAAAGAGCGGCGATTTTTTTCGCTTTAGCGAGCGCTAAAGCTTCTTTCACAAACGGAGAGGCAATCGAGCGCTCGTTCGGAAACACTTGGGTGATGATGGTGCCGCGCGCGTTGTCGCCTAGTAATTTGATGAAACCACCGGAGGCGTTGTTCGACAACGTCACCAGTTGCGCACGCGAACCGGTTGCACGAATTGCTTTC
>JAYSUK010000049.1:0-19046 GCA_043719085.1 Burkholderiales bacterium
GAAGCTGTTCGTCAGCATGCGAAAGATGAGCCTTCCTCTGGTGGCAACACCAGCGCTGGTCTGGCTGGTCTTGGCGCATTGCTTAAAGCTAAGCAAGACGGCAAGCCAGAGTAGTACCCGACCAGGAGTCTTTGGGCTCCTTGTTGCACGTCTTCAGCAGTTCAGTGATCGTGGAGGACTACCGTTCTCCACGATTTTTTGTTAATTAAATGGGGGGCAGCGATGACGCGTTCAAGCTTAGTGGCACGACTCACGGAGCGCTTTCCCCATTTGATGGCCCGCGACACTGAACTGGCGGTTCGTCTGATGCTTGACGCCATCGGGGACGCTCTCGCTGAGGGGTCCCGAGTAGAGGTTCGCGGTTTCGGCAGCTTCGCGCTGTCGTTCCGGCCACCCCGCGTAGGGCGAAATCCAAAATCCGGCGATCAGGTCGTCGTTCCAGCCAAACATGTGCCGCACTTCAAAGCCGGTAAAGAGTTACGCGAACGCGTAGACCAATTGGGCATGGATACGTATTCGGGTACTAAGCCCAATGCGTAAGTACCTACTGTAGTCGCCCTTTGTGACAAAGGCACGCTGTGGAATTTGAAGCTTGGTGGCTATTGATACCGCTTGCGTGTTTTGCACTCGGCTGGTTCGCCGCCCGTGTCGACATTAGTTATGTCCTTCGTGATGCCAGAGCGTTGCCGTCCGCTTATTTTCGCGGCTTGAATTTTCTACTTCGTGAGCAACACGACAAAGCTGTTGAGAGCTTTGTTGACGTGTCGCGTCGCGATCCGCATGCGCTCGATCTGCAGCTCGCCCTTGGTAGCCTGTTTCGCCGTCAGGGCAGAGTAGGGGAGGCGACCAGCATTCACCAATCATTGGTCGATCGCCATGATCTACCAAAAGAAAAACGCGAACTCGCGCAATTTGAATTAGCGCAAGACTTTCACGCGGCGGGCCTGTTTGACCGCGCCGAAACCGTTTATGAGCAGTTAGCGGGATCGGCCTACGAGGCAGAAGCGGTCACCAAACTAGCGTCCGTATTGGAGCAGGAAAAAGCGTGGCCCAAAGCTATCGCCGCACGTGAGCGAATCCAAAAACTCGGCGGTGAACCACAAGGTCGATTCATCGCGCAGTATTACTGTGAACTTGCAGAATTGGCACTCACCGCCGGTGACGCTAACAGTGTCCGGCATCACCTTGCCGATGCCATTCAATTAAATCGCAACAGTGCTCGGGTTGCCTTGATCGCATTCAAAGCAGCCTTCAAAGCAGATGACCAGCCCGCCGCGCTGCTGGCGTTGCACGAACTCAAGCGCACAAGTCCGGGGCTCTTGGTGCTCATCAGTGACGATATTGTCACGCTATACGAGCGCCTGGGCACGCCCCAGGAAGCGGTGGCGCAGTTGGCCTCCGCACAAAATGAAATATCGACCACGCTTGGACTGTCGCGGCTGGTTGATGCATCCATCAAGCTGGAGAGCAGGGACATGGCGCTCACTCGCTTGACGCGCGCGCTGCGTAGTCAGCCGTCGGCCCGCGAAGTGGCACGTTTGCTGGAGCTTGAGAGTGATAAGCACGACCTCAATGCAGCGCAAACCATGAAGGACGTTGCGCAATTGCTGCGTAACGCCACCGAAAAAACGCCGGGGTTTCACTGCGGACATTGCGGTTTCAGAGCCCCGCGGTATTACTGGAAATGTCCCGGATGTAACGAGTGGGAAAGCTTTCGCGCCACTCCGCTTGGCCAGTAGCTAAAGAACCGGCACGATGAAAATTTCTGTGTACGGCGCGGGCTACGTTGGTCTGGTGCAAGCAAGTTGTCTGGCCAATTTGGGTCATGATGTGGTGTGCGCTGAGCTGAGCGCGGCACGCCTCGCCGCGCTGGCCGCAGGAAAAACCCCGTTCTACGAGCCGGGTATGGATGCCTTGCTGACGCAAGAAATTGCAAACGGACGGCTTCGCTTTACCAACGACCCGGCGATTGCCGCCAAGCACGGCGAGGTGCAATTTTTGGCGGTCGGCACGCCACCGCTCGAAGACGGATCCAGCGATCTGTCCTATTTGCTCGCCGCAGCCGACATGATCGCCGTGTACGCGGCGCACAATAGTTTGATTGTTACCAAATCCACGGCGCCTGTTGGCAGCGGGCGAATTCTTGCCGAACGGCTGAAAAACGCTGCCGCTCAAGCCCACAGACCGGTCAGCTTCCGGGTCGCCTCTAACCCCGAGTTTTTGGCCGAGGGCAACGCGCTTGCAGACTTTATGTCGCCACAACGTACGGTGTTCGGCGTGTCAGATGCAGATTCCGAGGCGCAGCTTCGAGCGGTGTACAAACCGCTCAATCTGAGCGTGGAGCGCATCCTCGTCATGTCGGTTGAGTCCGCTGAGTTGGCTAAATATGCGGCCAACGCCATGCTTGCGGTTCGCATCTCATTCATGAACGAGCTGGCCAATCTGGCCGACGCGACGGGGGCATGTATTGATTCGGTGCGCGACGCGATGGCGCTTGATCCACGCATTGGGCAAAAATTTCTAAACTCAGGGTGTGGCTACGGCGGCTCATGCTTTCCTAAAGACGTCACGTCACTCGTCAAACAGGGCATGAGCGCAGGCTCGGTGATGCGCATTGCCGATGCTGCCGCCGAAATCAACGTCCGGCAGCGTGAATTGATGGCTGATCGGGTGTTGGAGTTGCTGCGCGAGCGAGGCCGAATTGCAACCGACACCGTTGTCTCGTTGTGGGGCTTAGCCTTTAAACCCAACACCGATGACGTACGCGAGGCGCCCGCTTTGGTGATGGCGAAAAGGCTCCTTGCCGCAGGATGCACTGTGCGTGCATATGACCCTCAGGCGCAACAAACGGGAGCGGCGGAGCTCAGGTCCTTTGCAGCATTTTCGACCGTGTCATCCGCGATGGATGCGTTAGCAGGCGCAGACGTCTTGCTGGTCGCAACCGAGTGGAGCGAGTTCTACACGATTCGTCCGCAGGATGTAGCGTCTGCAATGCGCACCCCGATTGTGTTTGACGGACGCAGCGTCTTTAACGTCGCCGAGGCGAGAGCCGCCGGTCTTGACTATCATGCGTTTGGTCGTTCGCATGCGTGATCTGCAGCAGCGCAGTTAACGAAATTGTTGACGACAAAAGATCCCACACTCCGTCGTTCCTGCCCGGCCTTCGCCAGGGTGACGGCCAGGCAGGAACCCAGTGACTTTGGGCGTTTCGCGCCAATCTTTTTGTGCTCGAAAGACGCTCGGCCCCTGCCGTCGCAGGGGCGACGAAGAAACAACTTAATGAACAAGTTTAATTTAATGTACTTAGATACATTAACTAACTAACAAATTGATTTAAAAGAGAAAGTTATAGCAAAGCCTAAGCTCACCTTTGTCTGTCGAGACTGCGGTGCCAGCGCCAGCAAATGGCAGGGGCAGTGCTCGGCATGCAACGCCTGGAACACGCTGGAAGAGTCGCGTCAGTCGACCAGTCGCGCAACGGCCACCGTTTCGTCAACCGCACGAGTGGTCAAGCTGTCCGATGTGCAACCGGGCTCCGAGTTGCGATGGTCGTCGGGGTTGGCCGAATTTGACCGTGCCCTTGGCGGCGGCCTGGTTCCCGGAGGCGTAACACTGATCGGTGGCGACCCTGGTATCGGCAAATCGACGCTGACCCTCCAAGCGATTGCTGCGTTGTCCGCGAATATGACCACGCTGTACGTCTCAGGCGAAGAGTCCCCCGCGCAAGTCGCGGCGCGCGGCACCCGGCTTGGACTGGACTTAAGCCGCATCAACATGCTGGCCGAGACGTCCCTTGATGCGATTGTTGAGCAGATCGGCTTGCTTTCGCCGCAAGTCATCGTGATTGACTCCATTCAAACGATGTTCAGCGAAGCCTTCTCATCAGCTCCGGGCTCGGTGGTGCAGGTGCGTGAGTGCGCTGCGGAATTGACCCGGTTGGCCAAGCGCACCGGCACAGCCACCATTTTGGTCGGCCACGTGACGAAGGAGGGTGCCATTGCCGGACCGCGAGTACTGGAGCACTTGGTCGACACCGTGATCTATTTTGAGGGCGAACCGGGGTCAAACATTCGCATCATTCGGGCGCTCAAAAATCGTTATGGTGCTAGCAACGAAATCGGCGTGTTCGCAATGCTCGAAGACGGGCTGCGCGGTGTGAGCAATCCGTCCGTGCTATTTCTTGCTCGCGGGCAAGAAATCACGCCGGGCAACGCTGTTTTTGCCGCTATTGAGGGCTCGCGCCCGCTGCTGGTGCAGGTGCAGGCGCTTGTGGACCGAACCGCTGGAAACCCACGCCGTGTGTGCACTGGCTTTGACAGTCAACGACTCGCCATGCTGCTTGCGGTGATGAACCGACACTTGGGCTGCCAGCTTGGGGGGTTCGATGTGTTCGTAAACGTGGTGGGCGGCATTCGTGTGACCGAACCCGCAGCAGATCTGGCTATCGTTGCCGCCATCTGGTCGTCGTTATCTGCGGTCGCAATCCCGTCCGACGTTGTGGTGTTCGGTGAACTGGGGCTGGGCGGTGAGGTTCGTCCGGTGATCGGCAGCGCGTTGCGCGTGGTTGAGGCTGATAAGCTCGGCTTCTCCAAAGTTATCGGTCCACCGGTAAATCGCCAGGCGCGCGAGCGTGTGGACGACGGTTTCTTGCTGCCCATTACGCGGATTGAGGCGGCTATTGAGGCGATTCGACTCAGTGCTTGCGTACCTCAGTGAGTTCGGGAATTTATATTATGTAAAATAATGCGCCCTTTAAGTTGAACAGATCAAGGGCAGTGTCACTATGATCATGTTTTGCAACGTCCTCTGCCAGTACAGCTCTTAACAGCATCCGCCTCTAAACACCATGACACTTCAGGCAGCACCGACCGATCTGCTCGTAAAACCGCTGCGTGACGCGGTGGCATCCATTGCGCCGGGCGACTTCGAGGCAGTGACAGCTGTGCTGGGCAATGCCGCGTGGGATGCGCTTGAAACCGACTTTTGGAACGCGTCGCACCCACTCCCGGACGACGCACGGCAATCGTTCGAAAGCTATCTGTCGGTGGCCAAGACACTGTGGCACCGTGCTGGATTGGGACAGACTCAGCCCATAGCGCTGTACAAGGCCACCCTGCTCTCGGCCAAATCAATTGAAATCGCGCTCCGAGTGCTGGCGAGAATCTACACAGGCTGCAATCTGGGTTACAGCGCGCCGCCGCAAGGGTTTTGGCGCACCGTTTATGCGTTGACCGGCTACATCGTCTCCGAGCGGTTTCTGGACAAATCGAGCCGTCCGAAGCTACTAAACAAGGTGATGCAGCTTTGGCTGATGGCCTGGCTAAATCCACTGTCGCTGGCACCGGGGCGCCTGCCAGTGGCGGTGCGCTTGGTGGGTATTCTGTCAAAGTCATGCAGCTTTACTTTGAGCTCGCCCACTCACGCAGGGTCGGGTCTGGCGGCAGCAGACTTACTTAGCGACGTATCGCCCATGCCATTTTCGAGGGTACCAACGCCATGGGAGCCTGCCGTCCCGCTATACGTCAACGCGCAAGATGCCGCGTTCACCATGCGTGAACTCGCGGCCACGCCGTCACGCGGAACGCCCAGCGACGTGTACGAATCCCTGTTGCAGTCGGCCATCGCGGTCGGGCTGACCGCTCAGGAATTGCAAGATTTCGTACGCAGGGCGATGCGTGAATTTGGTTACAACCACAATCGATCGATAGCTCGCGTGGGGCGCGTCGACAACGTGTACATAGGCATCGGATTTATTGAATGCTGGGGCGCGATGCAGGCGCAGGCAAAACCGAGATCGTCCAAACTCTCGATTTCTAGCGATTGCCACAAGGCGGTAGTGATCAACCACAGCGAAGGCGGCTTTCTGCTTCGCTTTGAACTGACGGACCCTGTTTTGCGCGTCGGCTCCCTGCTCTGCCTGCGTGGCAGCGACGCAGAGCCTTGGGCGGTGGCCGCAGTCAGATGGTTGGAGGATTCGCCGGGCATGGTTATGGCCGGCTGTGAGATTTTCTGCAATTTTGGTGAGGCCAAAGTTGCGCAAGCGGCAGGCAGTCGCCAACATGTCCCAGTGGTCACCTTTCAAAAGGGCGATCAAACGATGCTGGTTGCCCCCTTCGGCATGGACGAAAGCCTAAAAGTATCGCAACTTTTTGTCGGTGACGAGTGCTGGGTGATCTCAGCCGTGAGCGAGATCGGCGCAGACTGGCAGGTGCATGCGGTGTTGGATGTGACAACGCCAAACGATCAACGCGGCGTGTCGCCAACCGCTAGGCGATCGTTCCCAAAATCACAACGGTAAGGATTACGAAGCTCACACCCATGTATTGTTGGCATTTTGTTTCGACGCAACCGTCCAGCGCTAGCCTGTAACGTCGGCTTTGCTGCCGCCGCCAGCGTTTGCGGGGCGCAAGCTTTGGCAGCAGGCAGCGACTGCGTTTTTCATCCGCTGTCGAGCCTCGGCAGGTTGCCCACCAAAGAACAACGCTCGTCTCCATAGCTTGGATGCGGATTCGAACTCACCAAGACTAAATAGATTGCTCGCCTGTTCGTCCCATGCGTGGACGGAGTGCGCGGCCGTATCTACACCTATCCAATCCTGGCTCAATCGCAATCTGCTGCTCGCGCCAGCGACGCGTTCCGCCTCGCCAAAGCGCCCCGCTAGGCGCAGTCGGCGCGCCAAATCGAGATACGCCTCGCCGCGCTGAGGGCGTGCGAGCAGAAGTTTTGCATAACGCGATGCCAGCTCCGAGTCTTTGATTTCAAGTATTTCTGACAATCGAACAGCGTATAGTTCTGCTACCCACCGCTCTTCCGCATCGCCATGTTCCATCTCTGCTCGGGCATCGAACGCATCTTTTGCCGCAACCAGATCGCCAGACATTTGAAGAGTTTGTGCTTGATGAAAAATATTTCGCGATGCCTTGACATCCGAATCGTCGCTCAATGACTTCAATTCCCGCTTGAGTGCACGTAAGTCCTGCTGCCACGTACCAGCTCTCCTGGATCTGTACCCGGTATGAGTGTATCGAGTCGAAATAGATTTCATCAGCCTTGGAGCAACGGGGTAACTATCGTCGCTACTCTGTAGAAATTCATGACGTTCGCCGACCCACTGAAGCGGTTCATCACTGCGGATGGCGAATTGAACAAAATTTCTGATCCAAAAGTGATAGGAGTGACACACCCAGTGCGCTGCCTTCGGTAGTTGTGCTCTCGCGCGAGCAGCGTCACCGAAAAACACATCGTCCGCATCTAGAAACACAACGTAATCCGCTAGCTGCCTAGCGACTGAAAGCGCTTCGTTTCGACTTGAAGCAAACCCCTTCCAATCAGATTGGATTACGCGGTGATCCCGGGTTGCCAATGCATCTTTCGCACGGCGAATAGTGTCGTCGCGGGATCCAGTGTCTAAAACCACGAAGCAGTCTGCAAGTTCAGCAGCGCTGCGCAGTGCACGACCCACAGCTTGTGCTTCGTCGCGCACAATCATGCAAAGGCATACGGAAAGTACCGCACTCACTGCTAAAACGGCTCGGCCGCTAACATCGCAGCGGCTTGCACGGCCCGTTCATCGGACGGCGGTTTATGGCTGGTATTCCAGCATGTAGCATGAATTTTATTCAAGATGAAAGATTTCTATGACGGCACGGAAGAACAAGCGAATTAATCCAGCTTTAGCGATCGCATTGAGCGTGACGGCTAGCGCCGTATCGTTCTCCGCAGAAGCACAATCTCGTCCAGCTCAGCCCTACATTCCACCTGTGCGCTGTCCTGCAGAGTATATTGCCACCACGGTGGAGCGTGGTTGCATACCAGATCGCAGCGCGGACTTCGAGATGGGGCGCGGCAAATATGCCCGGCCTTTAACGCTGCCCGCAACAGGGATCAGTACTGCCGCTCCCCACCATTCAACGACGGTTGGCGACACTAACATGACTTCGAATCCGATTCGCAAGTAAACCGTTTCTGGGGAAGCTGCGCGCCAGCTCGCGCATGCGCCGCTGCAGCCGTCCGACTCCAGTGGCACGGCGAGCGGAGCTATGCAAGAACATGGCTCGCGGCGCGAGGCTCTGCTGCGCTAACGGTTGAAACAGTCGCTGATATCGGCTGCGCTGGGCGACGCCGGTACGGACACCGATCGAACGCTCAGATTGGTTACGCTCAGTGTGCCGCATTTGACTGGCGTGTAGCCGCCCGTTGCCGCAGCGTCTACTGTGAACGTTGTCGCTGTCGCGCTCGGAATGGAAATCGCGTAAAACGCAGTCCCCTCCCTCGGAGCCTTAGTCAGTGCTGAGGGCAGCGCCGCACCGGCGCCAACATAAGTTCGCCTCTCGGTGAAGTACCGTTCCACGAATTGAGTTGCCTCAAGCATCACCGCAACTGCGTCCTTGCGTCTCGCGCGCTCGACGTATTGCGTGTAATTAGGATACGCAATCGCCGCGAGCACGCCGATAATCGCGACAACAATCATCAGTTCGATCAAAGTAAAGCCGAGCGTGGCCTTGGCTTTGTCCGAAGATTTTCTTCGCGGATTCTTAGATTTCTCGATTAAGTTATTCACTGTACTTGCCTCCAACCTGTACGCCCGCTACCCGTGTTCGGTCGCTTCGACACACCGGCGGCCGGCGAGCGGGTGTTTCCTCCACCTTGCGCCAAGTTTCTGTATGCCCCTGGCAGGCCGACGAAATTCATTCGTACGCCATCTGCACTAGCGACAAGGCCGAAGCCTCCCGAAAATCCGCCAGCCGTGCGTGCACCGTTCGCATTATTGGTTTCAAACACACCATCTCCGTTTGCGTCAAAGCTGGTGGTTTCGCCTGCTTTATCAACGCCCATCGCCATGAACCAGCCACTCGATCCTGACTCGCATGAGTCTTTCGTAGGCTGAAATGTACCCGCATAAACGAACGGCAAAAATATTACTGGCGACGCGATTATTCGCTCGGCTGGCGTACCTGTGACTCCGTTCTGATCGAAATCCAAATACCAACCTCGCTGCGTGTCAGTCTCTGTCTCAGACGATAGGGTTCTCGTTCCGGTGCTTCCCGACGACCCAGTTTGCGCAGAAATTGCAAATTTTCTCAGATTGGTGCGACTGAGACCTGACGTGTTTGACAGGAAGGTTGCAGTGGCATTCGCGATTTGAAAGGTGGAGGCGAGGTCGCGAATGCTGTATAGCGACTGCACGTCAGTGGACGAGCGGTCGGCATCCTGAATGAACTTTCCAGTTCCAAAGCTGACGTAGTAGCCGCGGCTGAGTGAGCGAACAATCGTTGGCTCAGACGTGATGGGCTGCGGGGTAGCGACACCTGCGACAGTTCGCGTTGCGATAAACAACGGTCGGGGAGTCGTGCTGGTAGCGGAATAGCTCTCCACCTGCCACTTGCTGGGGTCTCCAGACATTCTGAACCGCCAAAGATTACCCGCAAGATCCCCAGCCCAGGCAGTGAGATCCGATCGAGTAACCCCGGACGACGTGATGGCGACTTGCTCACGGATAATTCCAGCGCTCGACAACCCGTTATATGTCACGCCTGTTGTGTCCGGCACGGCTAGGCTGGCACCGAGCGGCGCACCGGTAAGTGCGTCGACCACGTAGAGGCGTCCGACTTGTTTAGTGCCCGCGCCGTTAGCGACTGAAGACTCGTAGCCGTTCCCAAAAACCACAGCCCATTGCGTGCTGTTGCTGCCCTTGTTCACACGAATTACCTCAAGTCGCCCGAGCACATAGCCGAGATCATCAAACGCTTGCCCGGGCGCGCCAGCAGCAATCTCCCACAAAACCTGGGGTGTGTTGCCTGTGGCGTCAATTGCGACAACCGTGCGTGCGCCTGCACCCGATGCAGCGACAACGATCGTCCTCCAGCTAGAACCGTTGTAGACATCGGCCACGGTTACTTTGCCGTCCATGAAGTACTCATGCGTATATGAAGGTGCGGCCAACTTGGCCAATTTAGCTTGCAACGCCTTGGGAATGAATGACCACGAAATCGTCCCGCTACTTGCGTTGTTGTTTGCTTCAAATGCGTGCAACATACCATCGTTGGCACCTACCCAGACGCGTTTTGTTCGGGACGATTTGGTGCCCGACACGTAAGTTCCATAACTGCTGGAACCGGGCATGTCGGTCGCGCCGTGCCCCAGATCACTCGGTCCATCGTAAGCAGGTACGGAGTTCACAATATCGCCTAGCGGCGTATCGCGGATTCTCAATACCCCCGCGACCGCGGTGGCAGGCGGATTGCCAATCTCGAGCGATTGATCCCCCTTAATGTAATTGGCCAATGCCAACGCAGTTTGCTGCGTTAGTTGTGTGGCATTGCTCATGGCGGTGGCACCAAACTGTTCGGTCAGCTTCGGCAGCAGACGCGTTTGAAGGGCGGTTGGAGCCAAGAGACCTGTAAGCGTCACATCGGTCGCGAGGTTGACTTTGTTCAATGGCACCCATCCGAGGCTTCCAATCTTTGTCACCACCGTCCGCCCTGCACGCGCGAGCGGAAAGTCCTCGCCAGGTGTTGTTGCCGTGGTCACTACCGGAAACTTGGCGGACCAAATTGTGTTTCCGAGTGTGCCATCGTCATTGATCCGAAGCGCATCAATGCCACCTTTCCATACCGTCGTCGACTTACCGGCGCCGCTCCATCGAGGTACGGTCTGAGTCGCGTACAAAAAGTTGGATGAAAACGCTAGCGAGGCATCGGTTCGCACCACGCCACCACTTGTGCCGACGGCCGTGGCCGGTTCGCTGTTGAGCAGGATGTTGTCAAGGGCTGCGGCGATTTGTGCGCGCAGGCGAGATGGGTTGGTGACGAAGGCGTAGTTCGGCGGAGGCGAACTCGACGTGTTTGGCACGGCTCCAGTTGATCCGTACTTCGCGGCGTACCAAAGCGGATTTTGAGGTATCGCACCACCAGAAGTGCCTGTGCCCGAGGCCACAAAAGTACGCTCGTAATTCAACGCAAGTCTGCCCGCCGCTGCAGGAGTGCGAACACCTGTAGTGGTGTTCAAATCGAAAGAGTAAGCAGAATCGTTCAGCACGTAGGCACCGCCGACACCACCGATATCGCGCACACCGAGAAATGCGCCGTCGGTTGTCGAGCCTGCGATTACAAACCCCATGTTTTGATCGATACATCCTGCCGCATATTCTGACCGCAGTGCAATCGTCAGTGTTTTGTCCAAATTTACCTTAAACGAGTACCGCACAATGGCATCCATGTCATTGTCTGTACCTTGCTCGTTGTCTTCAAAACTCACCCGAAACGTTCCGACTGCGCGACCGCCGTTGGTCGTTGTCGTCGGAAAGCCGGGCACGTTTTCGACCGTGTCGAAATAAAAACCTACGATACGATTGGTCAAAAAGGTCGTGCCGGCAACAAATTCGCCGTAGTTGCAGCCCCCCGTGCTTTTAGAAAATGGTGCAATCGTGACCGTACCTGCGCCGGTAGGAATCGCGATGCTCGGTATCGACGGAGCAAGCGCAATCGCGTAGGTATCTACGGGTTTGTTGCCCGGTGTGGTTATAGGGTTTTTGGCACCAAAGTTTGCAACGGCAGCAGCGTAATAGCTGCCTCGGCGTGTGGGATCCGACGGCGCAAGGCCACGAATTGTGCCGAACGAATTGGCGAGTTTGGGGGTTGGTGCCGCGTCGTACGTGTTTCCCGTATTAGCCAGGCTTTCCCCAATGAAGTAGGTTTTTGAGCCTAACCCCTCGGCCGACCAGATGGACTGTCCGAGTGTAGTGACATTCATGCCGCTGAGTTTCGCGGGCAGCGCGGGGGCGGTAAATGCGCCAAAGGATGAATTGGGTAAGTTGTCCGCGTCAAACGTGGGATTCACGTCGCTGACGACCATTTGCGTTGGCTTGGCGCACACCGGGAATCCACCGGCAGCCACAGACCTGTAGGGATCCAGCCAACTCGGCAGCGGCAGTCCCAAAGCCGCGTCAGTGCCTGCGGTTCCAATGGTGTACGCGGGTGTTGCTGCGACGCCGCTACCCAGGTAGCGGAGGCCCTCGTACATGATCTCCGCGATCGGATTGCCATAATCCTTGCAACCGCCGCTGCAGTTGTACCCACCTGCTTGCCACTGAGCGATTCGCAACTTGTTAAAGGAACTAACAATACCGTTCACCCCGCTGGTAAACATGCCAGTCGCAGGATCGATCTCATCGTCAAAATATCCGATATTTTTGCGTAGCACGCCCCCTGCACGGGCGTTATCGTAGCTACCGGTAATCAGACCGAACGCGACCGATTTGTTCTCGCCATAATCGTGCAAAACACCTGTAGGTCGCCAGACGGACGGGCTCGCAGCAGGGTAGCCTTTACAGTCTGACTCGAGCGGAAACAGCGTCGACACGACGCACGCTTGAACGCGAACAACATAGTCTGTTGGGGCGACAGTCCCGCCCGTGCCGGCAATGTTGACCCCATTCGCATCCTGAGCCGGATCGATAGTTGTACTGGCGACTGGCCCTTCTTTCGCAATCCAATTGAATACTCGTTCCTGGCGATTCAAAAGCACGCGTAATAGTGGCGCATTAGTGACAGCACCGTTCAGCGTTGTGTTCGCGAAAAGGTGTTGCGTAGTCCCCGTGGGCGTGGCAAACGGCGTGTACTGGCGGATGTCGTATGAGGATCTCGTCGCGTTGAACTCGCTACCCCATGAATGAGCATCTTGCGGGATATATGCGCGCTCAAGCACGGTGGTGGTCGTCGTTTCTATGCGTTTTCCGCCGTAAAACACTCGACGCAGCGCGTCGATACGGGACGTGGTGACGTAGTTCAGCCAGTCCCCGCTCCATGCCAAGCTTTGCCCACACGTTTTAGTCACAGCGTTTACCACCGACTTTAGCGGTTCAAATCGGGAATTTGCCGTGCTGTAGGAGTAGCACTTGTTCGAGTCGAAAAGACCAAAATAGTTGATCACGCCAGGCTTGTAGTCAACATCAATGGTGCCATCACCGTCGATATCGGAGTAGTTGTTATAGACCGCGTTGTAGAGTCGCTCATCGCGGCCAACAGACAACATCACCAATGGAGGTGCAGGCTGCTGAACGGTCATTGGTGATTGCGAGAGTGTCGATTGGGCGAACGCCGTGTCCGCGAGCAGGCCAACAAATGCCAAAACGAGAGTTGGCATTACAAATCTAAGCTTGATTGAATTCATTTCGGGTACATCGCCCATTCTTGAGTTACGACAGCAGCGTTTGTGACCGGGTCGACCGCACGCGCAGACGATCGGACAAAGGTTGCATCACAATTAGTACCGGTGCCGCATTTCGGAATCTTGCTTGGGAACTGTTCTATGACGTACTGGGTAGCTACAGGCCGTGTGCTCAGGAGGCTGGTTAGCGTGGTAGCTGAGCTCCAGTTTGCGGCTAACGAATAAAACGCTAAGGTTGGCTGGGATACGATCTTGCCCCACACGCCTAGGGATGTTTCGTTGTTGGCTGCGGGGATCGCGTCGTTCTGCCAATCGGATTCGACGCGCTGTCGGGCAAAACGAAGGGCACCTTCGCTTTCATGCAGTGCAATGGTGCGGTAGTAAAGGTTGCCTGCCATTTTTTCTTGCAAACTAACGTTGCGCAATGCACTTACACCGATAAACGACAGCGCAACCATAAGCAATAACGCCACAACCAAGGCAAATCCACGGGGCTGCACGCTCGTTCGCGTAGAAAATTTCATATTCAATTGGCTCCCTTGTATTGGCGACCGCGAATGCCCACGAGGAAGTCATAAGACTGCCGGAACTTCCCATCCGCTGTTGTCACCGCCGTTCCGCTTTCTTGGCTGACCATGGTGAACCGTACGCGAACCGCAGTTACGTTCTGCCAATTCGCCGGAGTCGCCTCAAGGGCCGCCAGCGACGTTTCTTGGGATGTAGCCGTGTTGGTGCCAATGTCAGTTGTCACCATGTAGCTGGTCGTAAACGACTCGACGCCTGTAGCGACAATGTCTCCACCATTGGAGGCCCACCCCCCGTAGTTGATCGCGCTATTTTGGGCGATAGTTGCCCGCTTGAGCGAGGGTAGAGCGCCGGTGGACGCGGGTTTTGCGACATAAAAAATGCTTGGCGCGAACATGCTGACAATAGCGTCATCACCCCAGCCGCTATCCCCTAATGTGTCGGCCGCGCCGCCAGCGCCTGAGTTTGAGTGATTCATGCCGTTATCGGACTTCATGCTCGCAGCTAAGCTGCCGCTGCTTATGACAGTAAACGTTGGTTTAACGATCTTTGCAACTTCACAGTTGCTGATAACCAAGGTGACGTTATCGGCCGTTTTTACGCCAGGTAAAGGGTGCTTCAATTTGACCTCACCGGCGTTAACACTTGTATTTGCGTCGAGCACGCTTTCAACCGCAGCATGCTCGTCGCCAGCACGAATGATTAATAAGACGTCAGTGTTCGGCTGAAGAGACCCGGATAATTTCGCGTATCCAGGCAACGCGGGGCTCGCGTTAGCAGAACTAGCAGAAATGCCGCGCAAAAAATAACCGGTGTCAAGGAAACGATCAATATTTTTTGTGTCCGAGCCGCCTACGAGCCACCCAGTGTCAAGGGTCATGACCGGTTGTGAGGCGAGTAATTCCACATAGGCTTGCTTACCAACAGTATCCGACCGCGTACAGCCGAAGTAGCCCGCCATCCGCACATCGCGTGAAACGGTCTCGATGATGAAACGAGCATCCTCTTGCATACGTGACTGGTTGTTTTGAACCCGGTATCCAGTGGTTCCCGATACATACACGTAGCCCACAGCTGCAATGATGGCTAGCCCCAGCGTCATCGCGATCATGAGTTCGATCAGCGAGACCCCGCGCTGATTCGATCGCATCAAGCGATGGGCAAATCTGCTTGTACTAAGTGGAGTAATCATCAAGTCCAACTTCTACACCCGAACCACAGAGTTGAATTCCACAGTCTCAGGCGTTGCTCCGCCGCTGGTCCGCTGCGTTCGATTTTCCGTCCACCGCACTTTTACCGTTACCAGACGGCACACTCTTGGGGCTGTGGTGGCGCAACTGGCGTCTGTGACAACGGCAATGCTGCCTTGCCCGTTCAACAAATTCGCCGCAAGATCAGCTTTCCATGCCGTTACATCACTTGCGGCGGGTCCGGACGTGACCGCACCTGTGAGCGACACCTCGTAGGCCGCCGCATTATTCGGGTTAGTCAAAATACGCTCAACGATGCTTTCCATGCTGGCGCTGCCTTTCGAGCGCACTTCGGACGCATCAGCAAGCCGGATAGCTGCGACCTGCATACCTGCAACGCCCAAGAGACCGATCGCAACTAATACTAGTGTGACCATGACCTCCAGCAAACTAAAACCTGCTTGAAAGGTAAGCGGATGGAGGCGAAGGCCGCGTGTGGAAAGTCGGGGATTTATAGGTCGAATTAGCTGCATACGCCTGTGCCTGTTGAATTTTCCACCTGTCGCGCCCGACCCGCCCAAGCGAGGCAGATTGTGCCTACCTTCCGTGGGGTGGTCGCGTCTCCAATTTTGACGGTGATGGTACCGGCGCCCGCGCCGAGATTGGACAGCACGAGCCGCCCTAAGCGGTCGAAAGTGAGAAAGTTTTGCGCACCACCAATAGCAGCTACCGCTGAGACATCGTTGCCCAAGGCTGCTTGGCTGAGCAGGATGGTTGAGGTGGGAGCTACAACGCCCGTGGGCGGGGACGCATCAAGAAATACAGTCCAACCTTGGCCTAAATCACCACTTGTACCGTTCGCCGTGACGCTTACGAACGCGCCTCGTTTTATCGCTTCAGATCGCGCCAACGCTATCGTCGAAGAAATGTCCCCCGTAGCCGAACGGAATCGCGATGCGTCCAAAAAAGGACCCAAATTAGGGATGGCAATGGTTGACAGGATCACCAGAATGGCGAGCGTCACCATCAACTCGATAAGTGTGAATCCAGTCTCTCTTAATTTTCGCATTCTCGAATGCTACGTGCCGTGTCGCAGCACGTGAGGATGTTCAGACCAGCGGCTGCTGTTCGCCGAAGAGCTTGGGGTGGTGCAATGTTGATCGGGGTGGTTTAGTCCATCAACGCAGCAGGAAGTCGAAATTCAATCGCCTCAATCTCACCAAGGCCAACAACAACTGAGAAGTTTCCAAGTGTAGACACCATTGTTGCGACGTCGCTAACTAGATGTTCCGGCGTAGATGCGCCTGCGGTGATGCCGACTCGCTGAGCGTCCATGAACCACGCCGCGTCAACCTCCGAGGCGTCGTCAATCAGATAGGCGCGCGCACCCAACCGCTCCGCAACCTCGCGCAGTCGATTGGCGTTGGAGCTGGCTTTTGAGCCGACCACCAAAAACACATCCACCTTGGGGGCGATGTCCTTCACCGCGTTTTGCCGATTGGTGGTGGCGTAGCAGATGTCGTCTTTGCGCGGCGGCCGAATTTGAGGGAATGCTTGTTGTAGCGATTGCACGACGCGGGCGGTGTCGTCGACAGAAAGGGTGGTCTGTGTGACAAACGCGAGTTTTGCCGGGTCGCGCACTTTGCCCGACGCGGCGAGGGCTGCCACGTCAGCTTCGTGTTCCACCAAAAAAATGCCTTCGCTTGCCTGGCCCATGGTGCCTTCGACTTCGGGATGGCCTTCGTGGCCGATCATGACGATCTCCACGTTTTGTTTGCGCAGTTTTGCAACCTCAACGTGGACTTTGGTGACCAGCGGGCAGGTGGCGTCGAAGACACGGAATTTGCGCTCAGCCGCTTCTGCTTGCAGTGCTTTGGACACGCCGTGCGCGGAGTAGATGACGACCGCGCCGCCCGGCAGGTCGGGCACGTCTTTCAGTTCTTCGACGAAGATGGCGCCGCGTGATTTGAGGTCGTCGACGACGTGTTTGTTGTGCACGACTTCGTGACGGACATAAATCGGTGCGCCGAATTTTTCCAGCGCGCGGTCGACGATGGCAATGGCCCGGTCAACGCCTGCGCAGAAGCCGCGCGGGTTGGCCAGGATGACCGATTTCGGCTGGAAGGTGATGGGGGTGGGGGTGGGTTGCATGGGTTGTCACAAAAAAATTGGCTCCGAGTGGGTACCGCCACCCTCACCCTAACCCTCTCCCCCAGGGAGAGGGGACAGAACTACGCTCGCTTCGAGCCAAAAAACGCTGACCACAACATCAGCACCGCGCCAATAGTAATCGCGCTGTCAGCAACGTTGAAGGCGGGGTAATAGTAGTTCCACGGGGCCCAGTAAACAAGGATGAAGTCAATCACTTTACCAAGCCAGATGCGATCGATGACGTTGCCAATGGCCCCGCCGATGATGAGGGCAAGGGCGAGCTGCACGCGGGGATCAACCTCACGGTTGAGCCAGCGCCAGCACCAGCCGCTGACGACCAGCGCCAGTGCGATGAAGAACCAGCGCTGCCAACCCCCTGCATTGGCGAGGAAGCTGAAAGCCGCGCCCTCGTTGTAGGTGAGTATCCAGTCGAAGAACGGCAGGATGTTCAGCCGTTCACCGGGGCGAAAATTGCTGTGGAAGTAAAGCTTGGTGATCTGATCGAGGACGATGACCACAAGAATGAGGCCACTCCAGCGGCGGGCTAGGACGGCGCTCATGGCGCGGCAGCCACTGGTAGGGTGGGCAGCCCTCTGCCCACTATGGCTGCGGGATATGCCGCTTGGTGGGCACGGGGTGCCCACCCTACGACGGCTACGGTTAGGGCGGTATCCTGGATATAGCTTTCGCGTGAAACGGCCATTTCATTTGGGCAAAACACGTCAAACCGCCAGAAGTCGATAAATGGCATAAATGGACTTTATGCCCATAGTCAATGGGCGTTTCAGCGTGGAGCTGTAGGTAAATTTCATCATGCAAACGCCCTCGTTTCGCCTGCGCCGTACAAGTTGCTAACGCACCTTCCGCAGATTCCGGGGTGATTCGCGTCTGAGCCGACGTCGCTGCGGTAGTGCCAGCAACGGTCGCATTTGGCAGCGGTGCTCGGTGCTACCGTCACGTTTAATTCTGCGCCCTCGTCCGCGGTGGCTTGTGAGGTGATGAACACGAATTTCAAGTCGTCGCCCAGCCGTGCAAGTTCGGCGAGCGTTTCCGCCGGTGCGCTGATTGCGATTTCTGCTTGCAGGCTGGAACCGACGCCGCCCGCTGTGCGCACGTCTTCAATCGCCTTGGACGCCACCGCCCGAACCGCCCGCAGCATCGCCCACCGGGCCAGCAGCACAGCCTCATCTGCGGGCGCAGGCAACGGTTCTTTCCACGTTTCGAAGAACACGCTGGCCTCTGTCACATCCTTGCCCGGATTTAGCGTTGACCAAATTTCTTCTGCGGTGAACGACAGCACCGGGGCCATAAGCCGCACCAGCTGTTGCGTGATGTGATGCAGCGCGCTTTGCGCCGAGCGACGTGCGAGACTGGCGCTGCCTGCGGTGTAGAGGCGGTCTTTGAGCACGTCGAGGTAAAAGCCGCCGAGTTCTTCGGTGCAAAAACCTTGAAGCAACTGCATTACGACGTGAAATTCGTAGCGTTCGTAGGCGGCGATAACCTTTGCGGCCATCACGCGCGTCATCGCCACCGCGTAACGATCAATCTCGCTCATCCGTTCGAGCGGAACGAGGTGTTTCGTTACGTCAAAATCCGACGTGTTCGCCAACAAAAAGCGCACGGTGTTGCGGATGCGACGATACGTTTCGGTCACCCGCTTGAGGATTTCGTCGGACAGCGCGAGCTCGCCCGAGTAATCGGTCGCGGCGACCCACAGGCGCAAAATATCTGCGCCCAGCGAGTCGCACACTTTTTGCGGCGCGACCACGTTGCCGAGCGATTTGCTCATCTTGCGGCCGTTTTGATCGACCACAAAACCATGCGTCAACAACTGGTCGTAAGGCGCGCGGCCGTTGATCATTGAGCTGGTCAACAGCGACGAATGGAACCAACCTCGATGCTGATCCGAGCCTTCGAGATACATGTCCGCCGGGAATTTGCTCTGCGCCGCGTGCGAGCCACGCAGCACCGTCTCGTGCGTGGTGCCAGAGTCGAACCACACGTCCAGCGTGT
>JAYSUK010000050.1:0-2236 GCA_043719085.1 Burkholderiales bacterium
CTGGGCAAGCCGTCAGAAGTGGCGCAATTGATTTACTTTCTGTGTACGCCGCCGAGTTCCTATGTGAACGGCGCAGAGATTCACGTCAACGGCGGCGAGCACGTTTGATGCGCTACTGCGCGAACGGGAGGCTGCGTTGCAGGCCACCTAGCGTACCTTTAGTACGCGTTGGCGGCCTGCGCCTTGCCTGCCGTCCGCTCGCGACGCGCATCACGCTGGCGGTATAGCTCCGATGACGCTGTGGCGGGCGCTGCGTCGCTTCCTCAAAGGCGACGGTCTGATTTATTCTGGCTATCTGGCATTTCTGTCGCTGCTTGCATTGTTGCCGGCGCTGGGCGTGCTGTTCTGGCTGTCGCAGCAGAGCACGCTGATTCACACTGCTGATGGCGCGTTCCGTGACTTTTTGTTCACCAATTTGTTCCCAGATACGGCGAAGCAAGTTGTCGCTGTTGTTGACAAACTGCGGGCCAATGCGCGTGGCTTGGGAATCACGGGTGTGGCGATCATTGCAGGTGACTTGTTGCTCAAAGCGCTCGCTCTGAACGCGGCGGTTGATCGCATTTGGGGCTCAGCCAAGCGCAGTGTGTGGGGCTTTTTTCGCGGCGCATCGGTGGTGCTGATACTCGTGCCCGTGGTGATGGGGGCGCTGTTTTGGTTGATCCGGTTTACTGAAAAATTCATTGCTAACTTGATGCCGACGTTGCGTTCGCCCATAGAAACACTGTTTGATCCTATCGAAATTGGCGTGCCGCTGATCGCCGCACTAACGTTGATGTATCGCTGGGTGCCCGCCCGGTTGAACGCTTGGAGGTCGCCGCTGGCATCCGCTCTTCTGGTAACGCTACTGATAGAAATCGCGCGCTATGTGATCGTGAATTACTTTGCGCAGATTCAACAACTCAAGTCGTTGTACGGCGCGTTCATTGCGTTCCCTGTGCTGATGGTGACGCTGTTTGTTCTGTGGGCGCTGGTGCTCTATGGGGCGGCTTTGGTGGCTGAAGGTTTTGGTAGCAAGCTCGGGTTACCAACACGAACCAAAAGCGTCACGCGGAACGCTTAGCCACTACGCACGTGACGCGAGTTATCAGTGATTCGGCAAATTTGTCCCCTCGCCGCCGGTTTGACTCCCTCTCTCCCGGGGGAGGGAGGGAGCCTGCCGAAGCGGTTACATGGTGTTGGTAGCGTGGTGGTTGCCGCCCAGGACTCCTTGGCCCAAGATCAAAACACCGGTTACTTGAGCGCCGCATAACCCGGCAACTTTGCTGCCTCGCCGCGCAGCGCAGAAAGCAGCTTCAGCACGCTCGGATGCTGCCGAGTTTCGATTCGTCCCGCGATGCGATACGTCTCTGTTGCCAGCGGCACAAAATGCAATTTGAACTGCGCCGCTGCGGTGCGCAGACCCGGCCCCGCGTCGGCGGCACCCGCTGCGATGGTCGCTGCCACCGCTTGGTGCGTGAATTCCTCGTGCCCATAGCCCGACACCAAACTTGCCACGATGCCCGCTTCGGCCATCAACGCATCGAGCAGCACACGCGTGCCGGAACCGCGCTGACGATTGACGAATCGCAAGCCGGGGAGCGTTAAATCTGAAAGCCGTTTCACCTTCGATCTGAGCGCGGGTGCAACAATCAATCCCTGCTCGCGTTCCATCAGTGCCACACTCCAAAATTCTGCGCTGTCCTCGACGCGACTCCACGATGCGGACGCCTGAGATTCTTTTCCCGTGGTCGCCGGTGTGACCGTGGTGTGGTGATAGCCCGCAAGATCAGCGTCGCCGCGAAGCAGCGCGCGAATGCATTCCACGCTGCCGGCGTGAGCCATGTGGATGGCATCCTGTACTTGCGCTGCGTGATGGGCGGCCACGGTGCTAGCTGCGTTGGTGGCTGTGTCAAATATCTTGCCGAGCGCGTAATCGTGACTTGCAAGTAACCGCAGCAGCGGTTGATCGCGCAGCGCTCTCGCTAAGTCTGCAGACAGCGCGCTCACACGCTCCATCGATGGAGGTGAAAACAATTCATCGTGACGCTCCAGCGCGGCAAGCAAAGCGCGACCCTTGCCCGTCAGATGGGTGCCGCGCCCGCGAGCTTTGCCGACTAACTTGCAGCCAAGCTCCGCATCGAACGCCAGCAATCGCCCCCACAACGTGCGGTACGTAACGCCTAGCGACTGCGCCGCATGGGTGATGGACTGCGTGTCGGCAAGCGCTCTCAAACTGCGCTTCAGTTCGGCCAGATCA
>JAYSUK010000006.1:0-21324 GCA_043719085.1 Burkholderiales bacterium
GTGCGGATGGCGATGTCGATGCCGTCGCGACTCATGTCGACCAGCGTGTCGCTCACCGCCAGATCAACGATTAAACCGGGGTGTTTTGACGTGAGTTCACCGAGGCTCGGGATGATGACGTGCTGCGCCATGTTCGCGCTCATCGCGATGCGCACGACGCCGCGCACGTCCCGCGCACGCGAGGTGAATTCGCCGTCGAGCTCATCAAGCGTCTGGGTGATGCTACGGCAATAGCCGAGGAACACATCACCCTCAGCCGTGAGCGAAAGTCCATGCGTGGTGCGATGCAAGAGTTGCACGCCGTGACGCGTTTCAAGTTGCGTCATCACGCGCGAGATCTGGCTCACGGCCACGTCACGCTCGCGCGCAACAGCGGACAGCGTGCCCAGTTCAGCAACGCGCTCAAACAGTTTCAGGTCGTCGGTATTCATGCGCAAAGTATCGCTGGTTTTGCAGAATTTGCAAAAGCGAATTGCGCGCTGAGCCATTTCCGGGAACGCTGAATGTGCCTAACCTTCATGCACTCAAATGGAGAATCCTCATGCGCCTTAGATCAAACGACAGCTGCCACTACATCAACTGCGACTACGCCCAGCGTCGCGAATTTCATCGGCCCTTCTGGAATGAATTGCGCGCGCAGTTGCGCCGTTGGACGTCAGGCAATGTGGCTGCGCGCAAGCCCGTCGCCGCCTCAGGCTAAGCGACACATCAATATGCCGCTCATCACACTCACCGTTCAAAACGCCCAAGTCTGCTGCGTTCAAAGCGTTGATGCTCGATTCAATTCACGAAGCGCTGATCAGTGCGGGCGTGCCAGTGACTGATCGATTTCAGCGGGTAATCGAGCTGGCCGATGAAGATATTCGCTTCGACGCAACGTATCCAGACCTCCGCAAACCGCGCGCCGAAAATTTCATGATCGTCGAAATTCTGTGGTCGATTGGACGCAGCGTGAACATCAAACGCGCACTGCTGCTTGACCTCATGGCGAGACTGAGCAAACACGGCATCGACAGCGAGCACGTGATGGTGTGCTTTAAAGAGACCGCCTGGGAGAACTGGTCGTTCGCAGGCGGTCGATTGCTCCACGCGTAATGCCGGATTGAGCAATAATCTTCCCACAAGTGCGCGCTGCTTGCGCACAAGGGGGATAGCGGGTGGAAAAATTTGATGGCTGGCTGATCCGTCTCAATCGCTGGGCGCTGCAATGGATGCTGGCGGCGATGGCGGTCATGGTGTTTGCCAATGTGGTGTTGCGACTGACCACGGACACTTCGATTTTGTGGGTCGAGGAAATGTCGCGATTTCTGATGATCTGGCTGACATTTTTGGGCGCCGGTCTCGTGCTTCGCTACGGTGGCCACATCGGAATCGACAATTTGCAGGAGGCTTTTCCACGACAGGCCAAATTGATTCGCGGCTTGGTGTTCGCGCTGATGCTGGCGTTCTTTGTGTTCATGCTGATCATGGGTATTCGCTATTCGATTTTCACCTGGGGGCAGACGACGGCGGCCATGGAAATTCCGGTGGGCGCGGTGTATCTGGCGATGCCGGTAGGCTTTGCGCTGCTTATCTTGCATGCGCTCATCATGATGCGCGGCTACGTGCGCGAAAAAGCGGTGTTGGCTGACGCTGAGTTTGATGCTGAATCGGCGGCGTCCATATGATCACCGTCCTTTTCGTAGGCATCGTCCTGCTGCTGATCATCGGCGTGCCCGTGGCATTCGCGCTCGGGGGCGGCGCGCTGCTGGCCGTGGTGTGGCAGGGCACGATTCCACTGATCGCGTTGCCAAAATACATGTTCAGCGGCATCGATATCTTCGCGATCATGGCAGTGCCGTTCTTCATTCTGGCAGCGGAGCTGATGACGGGCGGCGCGCTGTCGGAGGTGTTGCTGCGCTTCGCATCACAGTTCGTGGGACGGTTTCGCGGCGGTCTTGGTCACACCAATATTTTGACCCTGACATTTTTCTCGGGAATCAGCGGCTCTGCACTGGCAGATGCAGCAGGCCCCGGTGCGATCATGATTCGCATGATGCGAAAGGATGGTTATCACCCGGAATACGCGGCGGCTCTGACTGCGGCCACAGCGATATTGGGCCCGATCATTCCGCCATCGATCAGCATGATTGTGTACGCGCTGGTCTACCCCGAGGTCAGCCCCGTGGCACTGATGCTCGCCGGCGTGGTGCCGGGTCTGGTGATTGCGCTGGCAATGATCGGCATCAACCATTACGTATCGACCAAACGCGGCTATCGAAGCTCGGACTATCGACCATCGCGACGCGAATTCTGGATGAATACGTGGCGCGCGCTGCCAGCGCTGTTGATGCCTGTGCTGATTCTGGGCGGCATCGCCAGCGGTGCATTCACCCCCACGGAGGCGTCAGTGGTGGCGGTGTTCTACGCGATCTTTGCCGGTCGCGTGATCTACCGCTCGCTGACGTGGGACAAGCTGCCGGGGATTCTCACGCGCTCGGCGTTGATGACGGCCTCAGTGCTGATCATTGTGTCAATGTCGGCTGCGTTCGCCTGGGTACTCACCGTGTCGCGCGTGCCGCAGAATTTGAGTGTATGGATCGTCGGTTTGCAGTTGTCGCCGATCGCGTTCATGCTGGTGGTCAACGTCATGCTGTTGATATTCGGGATCTTCATTGAGCCGCTGCCGGGGCTATTGGTGTTGGTACCGATTCTGGCTCCGATTGCCCATGCGATGGGCATCAACGATCTGCAATTTGCGATTGTGGTTATTGTGAATCTGACCATGGGCATGGTGACACCGCCCGTGGGTGGATTGCTGGCAGTGACTTCAGTGGTGGCGAAAGTATCACTGGCGAGCATGACCAAAGAGCTGTGGATATTTCTTGGAGCACAACTTGTGTGTCTTGGCCTGATTTCTACGATTCCGTGGATTTCCACGGTGCTGCCGTCGATGTTCGGCTACCGATAGCGCGCGTTTTTCTGCGCATAAAAAAAGGGTCGCATTGCGACCCTTTTTTTGTTTTGCGTGGCGACTATTTTGCGTTCTTGATACGGTCAAGATTAGCTTGGCCAAATTGCTTCGCAAACTCGGTGTAAACCGGGGTCAGCGCGGCTTGATACTTGCTGCGATCAACCACGTCAATCACCTGCATGCCCTTGGAGCGCAAGTCAGCGACGGCGGTCTTTTCATCCTGATCTACGCGGCCTCTGTTGGCCTTGGCAGCCTCTTTTGCCGCATCGAGAAAGTGCTGCTTATCGGCGCTAGACAGCGCGTCGAATTTGGTCTTGTTCATCAAAAACACGGCCGGAGAATACACGTGGCCCGTGAGCGACAAGTGCTTTTGCACCTGCTCAAACTTTGCCGCCGTGATAACCGATAGCGGGTTCTCCTGACCATCAACCGTGCCTTGCTGCAACGCCATGAATACTTCCGTGAAAGCCATGGGTGTCGGGTTGATGCCAAACCCTTTGTAAGCTTGAATATGAACCGGATTTTCCATGGTGCGCATTTTCAGGCCCTTCAGATCATCAGGCCCGTTAATGGCGCGTTTGCTGTTGGTCATGTGCCGAAAGCCGTTCTCGCCCCATGCCAGGGCCTTCATGCCCTTGGCGTCAAACTTGCCGAGCATTTCCTGGCCGATGGGACCGTCGAGCACAGCGCGCGCATGCGCGTAGTCGCGAAACAAAAAGGGCACATCCAGGATACGAACCTCCGGGACAAAATTAGGCACCGGGCCCGTGGAGGTGAGCGTCAAATCCTGGGTGCCCAGTTGTGTGGCCTCAATCGACTCCCGCTCGGCACCGAGGGCGCCCGAGTAGAAGGTTTGAATTTTGTAGCGACCACCGGTTCGGCGTTCGACCTCCTTTGCGAAGGTGTCGATGCCGACACCCTGGTGCGAATTCTGCTGAATAGCGATACTGATTTTCATCGTGGTTTGCGCGAAAACTGTACCGGACAGCGCCATGCTCAACGCACTCAAAGCCCCCACGGCAACCACCCTGACAAAACTAACTCGACTCATGTTTTCTCCTCTTTGAATGCTTCTGTTTGCTTGCTTGAATTCACAGTTGAACCACATGCCCGCTGGCGGCAAATACGACCTCAACTGACTGGATACAAGCATACAAGGCGCGGGCGGGATGGAGTGCGCGGGAAAACGCCTAGCGACAAGTGCCCAAGTGTTGTCCGTAAATCTATGCCCGGCAACCCACTGCAGCGTCATGACGCACCTTATCGCCGTTTGTCGGCGTGGTGGTGATCTGCAGGATGACCAGGAGCAAGTGCGGGCAATTTCGCTGTTTGCACGGGATACGGCGTATGCAAAATGATCAACAGCTTTCACGTGAAAGGCATATTTTGTAGGGGCTTCGGACGATATTCGTACTAAGTCAACTAACGCCAAATATCGCACGTAGCCCTAATAAGATAGGGATAGGGGTGAAAAGCTGTAGCACGCCGATTGTGGACCCAACCGTCCTGAACAAGCGATTTCGACCCAGACGCTCAGTCGTTGCCGCGCCGCTGTGTCGCTGTAGACGAGGCAGTGACCGCGCGCGGCGACGCCGAGTTGTCGCCTATGGATGAAAGCGCGGATGTGCCATTTACTGCCATCGTCTCTAAGCGCAGTTCACGTTAACCGGGCACCGCGAGGCGCACTAAGCCGCGCACGTCGCTCGCCGCGCTCACGCCCCACGTCGCCTCTGTCAACGAACGCAGTGCGGCTGCACCAAGCACCGGGGTGATTAGAGCTGCAAATTTAGCTTCGAGCTGGGCGTCGGTAAGCGGACGTTGCAGCGAACCCATCGCGTGCTCGACATGCACCTCCTTGCGCGTTCCGTCCTTCATGACCGCCACCACGCGCACTTCGGCCTCGTCAATGGCCGGATCGACTGTCGCCACGACTTTGCTGCGGAGGTTGACCAACGCGTCGCTGGTTACCAGCGCATCGTCAAATTCACCCTCGCCCGCCTGCCCGAACAGCAGGCCCGCTGCACAGCCGTGATACACGCTGAACTTGGCCTCAAGCCCGTCTTTCGGCTCTTTCTTGCCGGTCAGCTCCAGCACCAGCGAATGCACGGCGATCTCGATGCGCTCCACGTCATCTGCCGTCACGCCGCTTTTGGCAAACTCGGCCCGCAACTGTGCGCAGGCATCAATGGCCGGATGAATCACGATACCGCACGCGAACGGCTTGTAAGTGTTGAACGAAATCTCGAAGCGCGAACCCAGTTCGTCGGTGATCTCGCTCCAATCGCACTTGGTTGACGCCACCTGCATAAAGCCGCGCGGCGCTTCCAGCGCACGCTTGCTGGCGGTGAATCCCTCGCGTGCCAGCAACGCAGCAAGCAAGCCCGCGCGAGCCGCCGCACCGGGGTGAAACGGCTTGGTCATGGTGCCGAACTGCTCGCGCAGACCGACCGGTGTAGACGCCGCAATGCCAAGGGCCATCTGCGTTTGATCAGCGTTCAAACCCATCAATCGCGAGCACGCTGCCGCCGCGCCAAGCATGCCGGTGGAGCCTGTGATGTGCCAGCCACGGTCGTAGTGATCGGGGTACATGGCGTTACCGACGCGACACGCCACATCAATGCCGAGCACCATTGAATCGATGACCGCGCGGCCGCTCGCACCGGTCACTTCGGCCAATGCGAGCACGGCCGGGGCCACCGGCCCTGCCGGATGAATGATGGTTTTCAGATGCGTATCGTCGAAGTCAAAGGTGTGCGATGTGATGCCGTTGACCAGCGCCGCACCCGCTATGTCGATGCGTTCTCTGCGACCGAGCACCGTGGCCTGCTTTGCGGGCTGCATCACAGCCAGGGCTCGCAGCGTAGCGTCGGCAGCCTCGTGATGCGCCGCACCGATAGCACAGCCTAGCCAGTTAAAAAAGGTGCGATGCGCTTCATGATCAATAGCATCACTCCAGCCTCGCGAAGGGTGGTTTGCAACAAACTCAGCGAGCGTGCGGGTAACGGGAGGCGGGTTGTGGTCGGCGGGGACTTGGGTGTTGCGGGCCATAATTAAACTCAGATTTCTGGTGAAGAGTGCGCGGGTTTTGCAGGTGCGGCTTGCCTCGACCAACGCGTTCAATGGGCGCAGGGGTGCCGCAAGCCGCTCGTGCATCGCCGCAATTTGCCAGGGAAGCGCAGATTAAATCGATATCCGTTCGCCCTGAGCAACGCGAAGGGTCTGAAACCCGCATGCAGCCGTCAAACCCTTTACTACGTTCAGGGCGAACGGAATTAAATCTGCGTTTCCCTATGTATTCATCTCAATATTGCGTTCACGAACCAGCTTGGTCCAGCGATCTACCTCCGCTGCGATAAACGCGGCGAATTCGCCACTGGTCATCGGCATCGGTTCCAGCGCTTCGGCCGACAGGCGCTCACGCAGCTCGGGCGTCGCGATGGCTTTGTTGATTTCTGCATTGAGCCGCGCCACAATATCCAGCGGCATTTTGGCTGGGCCAACAATGCCGTACCACTGCACCGCTGTGAAGCCTTTGTACCCCAGCTCTTCGAACGTTGGCACGTCGGGTAAAGCAGGATGACGCTTCGTTCCGGTTACCGCTAGCGGACGCAGCTTGCCGCCCTTGATGTGTTGTAACGCCGCAGCAAGCCCCGGCATCATGAACTGCGTTTGCCCGCCGAGCACATCAGTGATAGCGGGCGCAATACCGCGATACGGCGCGTGCGTTGCCTGAAAATCCTCAGTTAGCTTGAACTGTTCAACCAGCAAATGGGTAAGCGAGCCCTGCCCTGCGCTGCCAAAACTCAGTACCGATTTTTTTGCGAGCGCGACGAAATCTTTCACGCTATTCGCGGCCACACCCGAGCCCACCACGAGCACATTCGGCGTACCTGCAACCATCGCAATCGCCGTGAAATCTTTCACCGCGTTGTACGGAATATTTCGCATCGCTGGACTTGTGCCGTGCGTAGCAACGTAGCCGAGCATCAGCGTGTAGCCATCCGGCGCGGCACGTAACGTGGCCTGCGAGGCAATCACGCCACCTCCGCCGCTCATGTTTTCTACGATGAACGTTTGCCCCAGCGCGCGTTGCAAGCGCTCCGCCACGGTGCGCGCCGTCATGTCCACGCCACCACCCGGCGCAACGGGCGCGATGATTTTTACGGTGCGATTAGGATACGGCACGGCTTGCGCAAACGTTTTCGTGGACACGCCCGCAATGAACGAGGCCAACGTCGCCAGCGAAAAATTTCTGCGATTCATCTCAACATCCTGACCCTTTGTTTACTGCTTTTGCATTGTAGGAGCGGCTATGCCGCAAACCGCCGCAGCAGTTCAAATCTGGTCGTGGGTGAGCGACGCCTGCGGACGGAACTAGTCCGTCCCTCGCGCCCGATCACGATGAAACTGCTCCCGCCACGCGACGAATCGCCGCTGCTCAATCGCTTCTCGCATTTCCTTTGCGAGCTCAAGGTAGTAATGCAGGTTGTGAATCGTGTTCAACATGGCCCCGAGGATTTCACCGGTTTTGTTGAGGTGATGCAAATACGCGCGACTGAAATTACGACAGGCATAGCAGCTGCATGCCTCGTCAAGGGGGCGATGGTCGTCGCGGTACTTTGCGTTCTTGAGCTTGATGTCGCCAAAACGGGTGAACAACCACCCGTTGCGCGCATTACGTGTCGGCATTACGCAATCGAACATGTCGATGCCGCGCTCGACGGCGTAAACCAAATCTTCAGGCGTGCCGACACCCATCAAATAGTGGGGCTTTTCCGCAGGCAGTTTCGGCCCGATGAAATCGAGGATACGATGCATATCCTCCTTCGATTCGCCCACTGAGAGGCCGCCGACCGCGATGCCGTCAAAGCCAATGTCCATGAGCCCCGCAAGCGATTCAGCGCGCAGCGATTCGAACAAGGTGCCCTGAACGATGCCAAACAGCGCGTTTGTATTTTCAAGTCGCGCGTGCTCGTCTTTCGAACGCTGCGCCCAGCGCAAGCTCATCTGCAAGGATGCCTGCGCTTGCTCCAGCGTTGCGTCTGCTGCGGTGCATTCGTCAAGCTGCATCACGATATCGGAATTCAGCGTACGCTGAATCTGCATCGACACTTCGGGCGACAGAAATAACTTGTCGCCGTTAATGGGGGACGAAAAATGTACGCCCTCCTCTGCAATCTTTCGCAACTGCCCCAGCGACCACACCTGAAAGCCACCCGAGTCGGTCAAGATCGGGCCTCTCCAGCCCATGAAATCGTGCAGTCCTTTGAACTGCTCGATGACCGTCGTGCCCGGTCGCAACCACAGGTGAAACGTGTTGCCGAGAATGATTTGCGAACCAATGTCGATCAGCTGCTGCGGCGTCATCGCCTTCACCGTGCCGTAGGTACCGACCGGCATGAAGATCGGCGTTTCGACGACGCCGTGATTCAGTTGCACACGGCCCCGGCGAGCGTTGCCGTCGGTGTTAAGCAGTTCAAATTTCATAGTAGCGTTGATCCGCGTTTTTTCTGAAGGACCGGCTCTGCCGCGCCCTCGGGTCTGATTCGAAAGTAAGGTCGCAGCGCAGCCGCTCCTACCGGGGCTTGCGTTGTAACAACATTGCGTCGCCATAGCTAAAAAATCTGTACCGCTGCGCAATTGCATGAGCGTAAAGCGAGCGCATAGGGTCATAGCCCGAGAATGCCGACACCAGCATCAGCAGGGTTGACTTCGGAAGATGAAAGTTGGTGAGCATCATGTCAACCACGCTAAATTCATAGCCCGGCGTGATGAAGATGTCGGTTTCGCTTTCGTGAGCTCGCAGCTCGCCACATTCCCGCACGCATCCTTCCAGTGTGCGCACACTGGTCGTGCCCACTGCGACCACGCGACCGCCACGCGCTTTGCAGGCATTGATTGCATCGACCGTTGCCTGAGGCAACACATAGCGTTCGCGATGCATTTTGTGCTCGGCGATGGTTTCGGTTTTAACCGGCAGAAAAGTGCCCGCGCCAACGTGCAGCGTGACATGCGCCAGCTGAATGCCACGCTCGCGGCACGCCGCCAACGTGGCTTCGTCAAAATGCAGACCTGCGGTGGGCGCAGCCACCGCGCCCTCATGTTGTGCGTAGATGGTTTGATAGCGCGTTGCGTCGGCCTTCCCCGCCGCGCGCTGCATGTAAGGTGGCAGCGGCAGTTCGCCCACTTCACGCATGAGTGATTCAAAATCGCTAGACGCCGGATCCAACAATTGCACTTCAAAAAAACGTTCATCGCGACCGACTATTTCAGCGTGGTGCTTGCCCCCGATGACGATGCGCGTACCCGGTTTGGGTGCATGACTGGCGCGCAGTTGCGTCAGCGCCCGCGTCGGCGAAAGCAATCGTTCGACCAACACTTCAACCGCGCCGCCGGTAGATTTGACGGCGCGCAGTCGCGCGTTGAGCACCTTGGTATCGTTGAAAACCAGAAGATCACCGGGCTGTAACAACGTGGGCAAATCGGTGAACGCACGATCCACGGCACCGCCGCTACGTCCGTCGAGCAAACGACTTGCCGAGCGTTCCGCGAGCGGATAGTGCGCGATCAACTCCGGTGGCAGCGCGTAATCGAAATCCGAAAGGGTATGCAGGGGCAAGTGGGGCACTTTACTGGCGCTCCATGATGAAAGCTTGATCGGAAACGCGCGCTTTGATTGATGAACGCGCACACGCAACTCGCAATTTTAAGTCACCGTGCAGCTACCCCTATGGCGCCTATAGCCTGTGGCCTTTAAGGCTTCTGTGGCGTCGGCAATGTTTTCACCGGCCCGATCTCAATGGAACCTTCTTTGTCCACCAGCAGGCGTCGGGCTGCAGTCTCGACGAATTTCTCGATCTCCTCGCTCAACCGCGCTGGCGAGAACGATTTTGAGACGTCGATCGCGGCAGAATCGCTGTTGATCATTTTTCGATAGTCAAAGCGGGCATCGGTGCGAATGACGCGCAGCGTTTTGGCGTCAAGCACCGTCATTTGCGTGTAAAAAAAAGGCGCCACATAAGTGCTTGATCGTGTTTGTTTTTGCGTGCCGATGTCGCGGATCTCGTCGTCCATCAAGCCTTCTGCACCGACAATGGCTTCGCGGTTGGTCGCGAGCGGCTGCACGTACAGGCCAATGCCCGAGAGCTTGGCGCCCATGCCGTCGCGTTCGGTGCGCAGCCATTTCGGCGTGACCACCACAATCTCGTCCCAGCTTTCTCGGCCCGGATAGGTTTGCAACAGCGCCCGCACCCGACCCATGACGTGAGCTTCAAAGTCTTGCGGCAATATTTGCGGCTCGGGAGGGTCCGGCGTGAGCATCATCATCACGATTTCGGCACCCGGGTACTGCGTCGCCACCGCGCGATCCATGCCACGCAACACCATTTTATTGAGCGTTTGATCGGGCAAAAAGACCTTTTTCCGCAGGTACGGATCCATGTTCGAACCCACCGATGGTTTCTGCCGAACATACTGAAACTGGTCGCCCACCGCGGCGAGCAGGCCCACCGTGCGTACCGCTGGCTGCGCCGTTTGCGCAGCCAGCGGCAGCGGATGGGCACCAACGATGAGGGCAATCAAGCCGCAACCCAGGAGGCAGGTGAATTCAGAGCGAAGGATCCGTGGCATAGCGAGTTCCCGGTGGTGAAGCAGGTTACAAGTATCTCCTTCCCTCACGTTAAGTTCACCCACCATGCGACGAGTTGCAAATTTTCAGGCGCGAATGGTAGAACGCATGCCGTAGGTCGCTACTGCCCGCCCCACACCTCGTTCGCGGTCTCGATCACCAGTCGCAGCTTGGCGCGCTGGGCTTCAACTGCGATGTCGTTGCCGTGCACCGTGCTTGAAAATCCGCATTGCGGCGACAACGCGAGTTGCTCCATGGGCGCATACTTTGCAGCCTCGTCAATACGACGCTTGAGATCATCCTTGCTTTCGAGCGCGCCCAATTTAGTCGTAACAAGCCCCAGCACCACCGTCTTGCCTTTGGGTAGATAGCGCAGCGGTTTGAAGTCTCCTGACCGCGCGTCGTCGTACTCCAGAAAATACGCGTCGACATTCATCTCGGACAGTAGCGCCTCGGCCACCGGCTCGTAGCTTCCCGATGCTGCAAAGGTGCTTTTGAAGTTGCCACGACAGAGATGCACAGCCAGCGTCATACCCGCAGGCTTTTGCGCCACTACCCGGTTGATGAAGCTGGCGTAGCGATGCGGCAACTCGTTCGGGTCGTCGCCGCGCTGCCGCGCCGCTTCGCGCATCTTGTCGTCACACAGATAGGCAAGATTGGTATCGTCCATTTGCACATAGGTGCAGCCCGCCGCTGCCAGCGAACGTAATTCGTCGCCGTAAGCCTGTGCGACGTCCTCATAAAACACCGGATCAAGCTCCGGGTAATGCTGTTTGCTGATGCCCGCCCGACCGCCGCGAAAGTGCAGCATGGTCGGCGACGGAATCGTCACCTTGGGCGTGTTGCCCGCCATCACCTGACTCTTCAAGTACTGAAAGTCGGCCAGCTGAATATCCTTGACGTGGCGCACTTTATCGACCACACGCATCACCGGTGGCGCGAGCTCCATAGTGCCATCGGGCTTTTGAACGGTGAACGGTTCAGCCGTATCGACGCCACCCAGTTGATTCAAAAAATCGACGTGAAAGTAGGTGCGACGAAACTCGCCATCGGTGATTGACTTAAGACCGACCGATTGCTGAAACTCGACGATTTCGCTGATCGCTTTGTCTTCCACCAGCCGCAGCGCCTCAGCGGTGATCTCGCCTTTGGCCTTTTGTGCTCGAGCCTCAAGCAAGAATTTTGGGCGCAAAAAACTGCCTACGTGATCGTATCTAGCGGGTAGCAAATATGTATCAGTCATAACGAAGTCCTCTTTGCTCGGATGCTAGCACTCCCATGGACGCGCAATCGACGGCCTACGCGCCTCGTCCACGTCTTTCAAATGCGCTTGCCGGTTTCAGGAGGTGAGCCGCACACGCGCTCCCATTCGTTGATTGGTTTACCGAGCTCGGGCAGCTTCCGAATCGCGATTAAACGCGTGGACACGGAGCGCGACGGCTCACTGCATAGGTGGCAACTAACCACCGGCGACGGTGGCCCGGAGCCGACGCTTAACGCAATCAGACAGGCACGGGTTCATGCAAAGCGACCCGCGCAAAACCTGCGCCCCGTCGTTTAGCTCAACAACAAGCGCGCGCAGTTAGACGTCGTCGTTAGAACTGCGCTCAGCTGATTCCCACGATGGCGCCTGGCACCCAAAAAAGCGCTTGCAATATCTTGCTCGCTTAGTTACATTAAATAATCAATTAAGGAGTATCCCGCATGCGTCAAACTCAGTACGGTGATGTCACGGTTGAGTTGCGCGACAGCATTGCTGTGGTCGCACTGAACCGTCCGGCTAAGCGAAACGCGCTCAATGATGCGCTGATGGCAAGTCTGGAAGTGGCGTTCGCCGCGATGCCGGACACGGTCGGCGCTGCGGTGATTCATGGTAGTGGCGACCATTTCTGTGCCGGACTTGACCTCTCAGAGCTGAAAGACCGCAACGCAGTACAGGGTCTGCACCACTCGCGCAGCTGGCATCGCATTCTCAGCGGGCTTGAATTCGGACGCATTCCCATCATTGCCGCATTGCACGGGGCGGTGGTCGGTGGCGGCCTGGAGCTGGCAACCAGTTGCCACATTCGGGTTGCCGATGACAGCGCATTTTTCGCGCTACCAGAAGGCTCGCGCGGCATCTTCGTCGGCGGCGGTGGCTCGGTACGGGTGCCCAAGCTGATCGGTGCGCATCGCATGCTCGACATGATGCTTACCGGGCGCGTGTACAAAGCGTCCGAGGCGGTGCCACTGGGCTTTGCGCAATATTACGTGCCAGCCGGCGGCGCATTCGACAAGGCCATTGAAATCGCCACCCGCGTCGCCACCAACGCGCCCATGACTAACTATGCGCTGATACACGGCTTGCCACGCATTGCCGAGCAACCGGCCGACCACGGCTTTTTCAGCGAAGGCATGCTGGCAGCCATTGCGCAAAGCGCGCCCGAGGCCAAAGCCCGAGTGCGTGATTTTCTCGAAGGACGTGGTGCAAAGGTCAAAGCAACATGAGCGCCCAACCCATGGCGAATGCCAACTACCGAGCCCTGAAATTCGGCGTCACCCGGGTCGCGCTGCGCGAGCAAAACGGCAACACTTACGTCGACGCTGACCAGTCGCTTGAGCCGCACGCTGACCGTATGATCGACCGGTTGGTGCATTGGGCGGAAGCCGCACCCGATCGCACCTTCGTCGCCCGCCGCGAACTCAACGCCGATGGCACCCGTGGCCAATGGCAGCGGGTGTCTTTCGCTGAAGCGCTCAAGGCTTCCCGCAGCATTGGTCAAGCGCTGCTCGATCACGGCGCAAGCGTTGAGAGGCCACTTGCGATCCTCTCGGAAAACAGCATTGAACACGCGCTGATGGCGCTCGGTGCGCTGTATGTGGGCGTGCCGTACTGCTCGGTGTCCACCGCTTACTCGACGGTGAGCAAAGACTTTCACAAGCTGCGCCACGTGATCAATTTGCTCACGCCCGGCGTGGTGTTTGCCGCCGACATGGCGCGCTATGGCGACGCCATTGATGCCACCGTTGACGCAAACGCATTCGTCGTAACCGACTCGCTCGACAAGCGTCAACGCAAGGCGGGGCCAGCCGCCCGTTTTGATGCATGGCTCGCGGTCCCACCCACCGCTGCGGTAGACGCGGCGATGCGCGCCACCGGGGCGGACAGCATCGCCAAATTTCTGTTCACCAGCGGTTCCACCAAGTTGCCCAAAGGCGTTATCAACACCCAGCGCATGTGGTGCGCCAACCAGCAGCAAATGCGGCAATCAATGCCAGTACTCGCCGACACACCGCCAGTGCTGATTGACTGGTTGCCGTGGAACCACACCTTCGGCGGTAATCACAATTTTGGGCTCACAATTTACAACGGCGGCACGCTCTACATCGACGATGGCAAGCCAACCGCTGCTGGCATTCACGAGACGCTGCGCAATCTGCGCGAAATTGCGCCGACGGTGTACTTCAACGTGCCCAGCGGGTTCGAGGCGATTGCTGATGCCATGCGGGTCGATGAGGCGTTGCGGCGCACCTTGCTGTCAAAAGTGCAAATGTTTTTCTACGCCGGTGCCGCCCTTGCACAACCGGTGTGGGACAGTCTGTTTCAAAGTGCCGAGCGCGAAGTAGGCGAGCGCATCGTGATGACCACGGGCCTCGGCATGACCGAGTCCGGCCCGTTCGGCATTTTCGTGACTAGTCCCAACGTGAAGGCCGGTGATCTGGGCGTGCCAACCCCCGGTTTGACACTCAAGCTGGTGCCCTCGGGCGACAAGGTTGAGGTGCGCTACAAAGGGCCGAATATCACCCCCGGCTACTGGCGCAATAGCGAGGCCACCACTGAATCGTTCGACGACGAAGGCTTCTTTTGCACGGGCGATGCAGTGCGCTGGATCGACGAAAAAGACCCGCATAAGGGCCTGCGCTTTGACGGTCGCATCGCCGAAGATTTCAAACTGGCCACTGGCACCTTTGTCAGCGTGGGGCCGTTGCGCGCCAGGATCATCGAGGCCTGCGCGCCGTACGTGCAGGATGCGGTGATCACTGGTCTCAATCTGAAGGAAATCGGCGCGATGTTGTTCCCTGTGGTGCCAGCCCTTCGTAGGCTGGGCGGCTTGCCAGCCACCGCGTCATTGGCCGAAGTGCTGGCCTCAGCACCGGTGCTCGCGCACTTTCAAACTGCCCTCGATCAACTAGCGAGCACTGCCACTGGCAGCGCCTCGAAGGTCGCGCGGCTGTGTCTGCTGACGGAGCCACCCTCGCTCGACAAAGGAGAGATCACCGACAAAGGTTCCATCAATCAACGTGCTGTGCTCGCGCATCGCGTAGCGGTCGTGGACGCGCTGCATGCGGACACGTTGCCGAACACGCTGAAGCCCGCTGGAACGAGCGAGAAATCTAATTGGTAACTACAACGTCAGCCGTCTGCACGACGTTGAATGCGCGGCACTTGCGGCCGCTCAAGAGTGCCTGCACCGAGCTGCGGCAGCGACTCGGCCGCCCATCGTTCGCCGCCGCTGCCCCTACCCCAAGGTTGCCAAATACACCGTACGGGCGACGAGGAAAGTGTCGCCAATTTTTTAGTTGCAAGTACACCCTTTTTGTAGAAGCGGCGTAAGCCGCGATTGACGTTGGCAATCGCCCCTCGCGCCTCTTCTACGTGGTACACATTAACAAGGAGATTCACCATGACTTCACGTCGACAATTTCACAAAGCTGCACTTTCACTCACGGCGCTCGGCGCGCTGGGCGCATTTCGTGCCCCTGATGCGCTGGCCCAAGCCATCGATCAGGTCAAAATTCTGTATGGCTTTCCGGCCGGTAGCGCTGGCGACGGCGTAGCACGTCGCGTCGGTGAAAAGCTGGCGGGCTCGGCGTACACAAAAAACATCGCGGTGGTTGAAAACAAACCCGGTGCCGGTGGCCGCATCGCGCTTGAAACGCTCAAAGGCTCGCCGGCCGACGGCAGCACCCTCGCGCTATCACCGTGGTCAGCGCTCGCGATTTATCCGCACATTTACAGCAAACTGAGCTACGACGCGGTGCGGGATTTTGTGCCAGTTTCCACCGCTGCAATCATTCACCATGGCCTTGCAGTCGGGCCGCTGGTGCCCGCAGAAGTCAAGTCGGTGAGGGACTTCCTGGCCTGGGCAAAATCTAACCCGAAAGACGCGAACTACGGCTCCCCGGCTGCGGGTTCAACACCGCACTTCATCGGCGCTTTGCTCGGCATCAACAATGGCGTGGAGTTGAAGCACGTGCCGTACCGCGGCTCGGTGCCGGGTGTCGCCGATGTGGTTGGTGGACAACTGGCATCGATGGTCACACCCAGTGGCGACTTTCTGCAATTTCACCGTGCGGGTCGCCTGCGCTTGCTGGCAACCTCAGGCAAAGAGCGCTCGCCATTTTCGCCCGACGTCGCTACGTTCGCTGAACAAGGGTTCCCTGAGCTGACCACTGAGGAATGGTTTGGCTTTTACGCGCCTGCAAAAACGCCTGCCAGCATCATTGCGGGCGCCAATGCAGCCATCAATGCGGCTCTAAAAGACAAAAGTGTGATTGACAGTCTCGCCGGCACGGGACTCATCGCGAGAGGCTCTACATCCGAAGAGATGGCGCGATCACAAAAGGTTGAAGCAGATCGCTGGGGACCGCTGGTGAAAAAGGTGGGATTCAGCGCTGAATCCTGAGCTGTGTTGATAATTGGGCATGAAGCAAAAATCGACGGTTCCACGCGCAATCAAACCAGCACAGCACGAGGTGCCCGTGCAGGTCGATTCGCGTGCCGTCGATGCCTCCTTTTTAGAGTCGCTGCTGGGCTACAACGCCCGGCGCGCGGCGCTTTCGATCATCGAGATATTTCTTGACCGAATGTCGGTGTACGGCCTGCGCACTGTCGATTTTTCCGTGCTGTCACTAGTGGCGCACAACCCCGGCATTACGTCACGGCAACTGTGTGCCACGCTTAGCATCCTGCCGCCGAACTTGGTGCGCATCGTGGCCGATCTCGACAAGCGCGGCGTGGTGCTGCGAAAACCACATCCGACCGATGGCCGCGCCATTGGGTTGCACCTCACACTCGAAGGGCGCAAGCTGATGCGCGAGGCAGAGCGCACCGTCCGCGATCTGGAAGACGCTGCGGCGTTGCGCTTGACCATCTCCGAGCGCGACACGCTCATGACACTGCTGCGCAAAGTGTACAAAGATCAGTCCCCGCTCTAAGGCCGCCCCAATGAATCATCAAGACCTCATTGCCATCGATATTCACACCCACGCCGAGGTCAGTTGCTGGAACCCGTTTGATGCATATGGTGAAGAGTATGACCGCGCGGCGGACAAATACTTTCGCTCCAGCAATCGCCCAACCATCGCCGAGACCATTGCGCATTACCGCGAGAAAAAAATCGGCCTGATCATGTTCACGGTGGACGCTGAATCAAACCTCGGACGCAAACGCATTCCGAATGAAGAGATCGCTACTGCGGCCAAAGAAAACAGCGACATGATGATGGCCTTCGCCAGCATCGACCCGCACAAGGGAAAAATGGGCGCACGCGAAGCTGAGCGTCTCATCAAAGAGCACAACGTCAAGGGCTTCAAGTTTCATCCGACCGTGCAGGGCTTTCATCCGAACAACAAGATGGCCTACCCGCTCTACGAAGTTATCAACGCACACAAGCTTCCCGCTATCTTTCACACGGGGCACAGCGGTATCGGGTCGGGCATGTATTGCGGCGGCAAGTTGCGGCTTGAGTATTCAAACCCGATGCATCTCGATGATGTAGCCGTGAACTTCGGTGACATGCAGATCGTTATGGCGCACCCGAGCTTTCCGTGGCAAGACGAGGCGCTGTCGGTGGCGACACACAAGCCGAATGTGTGGATCGATCTGTCCGGTTGGAGCCCGAAGTACTTCCCGAAACAGCTCGTGCATTACGCCAACACACTGCTCAAGGATCGTGTGCTGTTCGGCTCCGATTATCCGCTGATCACGCCGGAGCGCTGGATGAAAGATTTTGAGGACGCAGGCTTCAAACCGGAGGTGATGCCGGGGATATTGAAAGGCAACGCGGTGCGCCTGCTGGGGTTGTAGCGATGGTTCGACAACTGGCTTCGATCAGTCAACAGCTTTCGCGTGTAACCCAATTGCTACAGGGTCTACGTGCTATAAACTAAAAAAGTCGACTTAGTGTTTTTATTCCATTCAAGCCCCTTGCAGAATGCTTTTCGGCGTAAAGCTATTCACCGTTTTACGCCGACGTTGGCGCTGACTGATACAAGGGGCATGTTGGCCATGCTGCACGCGGCCCGTCCTGAAAACGCAATTGGAGTAGCCGATGAATCCGTCCGACGAACCGGTGCCGTTGACCCCGGAAAACCGTGCGCTCCCGTTAATCATGATCGCTGTATCCGCTGCACTCGCGTGGATTTTGCTGCCGTTCTACGGGACGATTTTGTGGGGCGCGATCATCGCGTTGCTATTCGCGCCGCTGCATCGCTGGTTGCTGCGGCGGATGCCCGGACGACGCACGCTGGCGGCAGTGCTGACGTTGCTAACCGTGCTGGTCGTGGTGATCTTGCCGCTGGCGTTGATTACCGCGGCGATGGCGCGCGAAGCGGCGGGCGTGTATCAACGAACTCAATCGGGCGAAATGGACCTCGCGAAGTATCTGAAGGGTGTGTTCGACGCGCTGCCCGGCTGGATCACCGTGTTGCTGGATCGGTTGGGACTGACTGATTTCAACATTCTTCAGCGTCGCGTAACCGCCGCGTTGTCCGAAGGCAGTCAATACATTGCGACGCAGGCGTTTAGCCTCGGCCAAAACACATTTGAGTTTGTCGCCAGTTTGTTCGTCACGCTGTACCTTGCGTTCTTTCTCATTCGTGATGGCGAGGAGGTTTCACGCAGCTTGCGCCGCGCGGTGCCGCTGGCCGGCGTGCATAAACGCGAACTGGTCGACAAGTTCACCACGGTCATTCGTGCAACGGTGAAGGGCAACTTGTTGGTCGCGGCTATTCAGGGCACGCTAGGCGGCCTCGCATTCTGGTATCTCGGTGTCAATGGCGCGCTGTTGTGGGGCGTGCTGATGGCGTTTTTGTCGCTGGTGCCCGCGGTCGGCGCGGCGTTAGTTTGGGTGCCAGTCGCCGCGTACTTTTTTATGACCGGTGGCTACTGGCAGGGCATCGCACTTTCAGCCTGGGGCGTGCTGGTGATTGGCCTTGTCGACAACTTGTTGCGCCCTATTCTGGTGGGCAAAGACACGCGCATGCCGGATTACGTGGTGATGATCACCACGCTCGGAGGTATTGCCGTGTTTGGCATCAACGGCTTCGTGATCGGACCGGCAATCGCCGCGATGTTCATTGCGGTTTGGCACATTTATGGCGTGACGCGGCAAGGCGAGTCGATGTAGCCATAGTCGCGTTTGCATGACTGAATGTGCGCTGCCGCACAGACCATCATCAATGCGTTAATCAATATCAATGTGCGCGACGAACCACCCTGCAACACTAGGTGCGCCGCCAATCATTGAATGAGAGCCTCGTCATGTCGTCAAAAATGCAAGCTGCCGTTGTTGTCGCCTTCGGTCAACCGCTGGAGCTTCAGGAATGGGACACACCCAGCCCAGCGGCAGGCCAAATTTTGGTCAAAACTGAGGCGTGTGGCGTGTGTCATACCGACCTTCATGCCGCGCGCGGTGACTGGCCGGTAAAGCCCGCGCCGCCGTTCATTCCGGGCCACGAGGGCATTGGTTTGGTGGCAGCGGTGGGGCGCGGCGTAACCAGCATTAAGGAAGGAGATCGCGTTGGCGTGCCGTGGCTTTATTCGGCCTGCGGTCATTGTGAGCACTGCTTGTCGGCGTGGGAAACAGTGTGCGGTGAAGCTCAGTTTGGCGGCTACACCAAAAACGGTGGCTTCGCCGAGTACATCGTTGCCGATCCAAATTATGTTGCGCGCATTCCCGCCGGTCTATCGGCCATCGACGCCGCACCGATCATTTGCGCAGGCGTGACGACGTACAAGGGCATCAAAGAGGCAGCGACCAAGCCCGGCGACTGGATTGCGATCTCCGGCGCTGGCGGGCTGGGACATTTGGCCATTCAATACGCAAAAGCCATGGGGCTGCATGTGTGCGCCGTGGACATTGACGACGGCAAGTTGGCGCATGCGAAGCTCATGGGTGCCGACGCCATCGTCAACGCAAAAACGGTTGATGCGGTTGCCCAAGTTAAAAAACTAACCGGCGGTGGCGCTCACGGCGTGTTGATTACAGCGCCGTCGCTTGAAGCTTTCAAGCAAGGCGTCGGCATGACCCGCAAACGCGGCACTTGCGTATTGACGGGGCTGCCGCCCGGAGAGTTTCCGTTCCCGCTGTTTGACGTGGTGTTGAACTGCATCACCGTGCGCGGATCGCTAGTGGGCACACGGCAGGACATGGCCGAAGCGCTCGCGTTCGCGGCGGAAGGAAAGGTCCAGGCCGACATCGAACTGCAACCGTTGTCTGCCATTAACAACGTGTTTGACCGGCTCACGCGGGGCGACGTTGCCGCACGTGTGGTGTTGGACTTTGCATCTGCTTAAGCATTCGTTTTGAGCACCGCGCACCCCTCTGAAGTCATCGCGTCAACCTCCGTTGTTTCAGGAGGCAATCTCCTAAAACGAGGCGGCTTGTTTGCTGCGCTCGCAGCGCTGCTGGTCATCGTGTTCATGCCCACGCCGTTGGGCTTGCCCCTTGCGGGTCAGATCATGCTGGGCATTCTGGCTTTTGCCGTAATCGTCTGGATGACCGAGGCGTTGGATTACGCGGTGAGCGCTGTGGTGATCGGCGCATTGATGATTTTTTTGCTGGCCTACGTGCCCGATGCGGCCAAACCGCTCGGTGCGGACATGGGCACGGGTGCGTCACTGGGTTTGGCCCTGAGCGGATTTGCAAACAGTGCCGTGGCGCTGGTCGCGGCGGCCTGCTTCATCGCCGCTGCCATGACCGCCACGGGACTGGATCGTCGCATTGCGCTTGTGGTGTTATCGAAGGTGGATGCGCGCAGCAATCACATCGTGATCGGCGCGATGTTCGTGGGCTTTTTGCTGTCGTTTATCGTGCCCAGCACTACTGCACGCGTGGCCTGTCTGGTGCCGATCATGATGGGCTTTATTTTGGCCTTCAAGGTGGACAGGCGCAGCCGGTTTGCGGGCCTGCTGGTCATCACCGCTGCGCAAACTGCCAGCGTGTGGAACGTCGGTATCAAGACGGCGGCCGCGCAGAACATGGTGGCCGTCGGCTTCATCGAAAAGCAGTTTGGCACCAGCATCAGTTGGGCTGAATGGTTCATCGCGGGCGCGCCATTTTCTGCGCTGCTCAGCGTGGCGGTCTACTTCATCATGACCCGAATGATGAAACCCGAGATGGCGGAAATCGAGGGCGGACAAGCCACCATCCGCCAGCAGCTTGACGCCATTGGTGCGATGACGCTCCGTGAGTGGAAACTCTTGGTAATCGTGCTCGTATTGCTCGGCTTCTGGGCGACTGAAAAGACGCTGCACAACCTCGACACCTCGTCCACCACCATCGCTGCGATTGCGCTGATGCTGTTGCCACGTTTGGGCGTGATGGACTGGAAGGAGTCGCAACGGGGCTTTCCGTGGGGCACTGTAGTGCTGTTCGCCATTGGCATCAGCGTCGGCACCGCGCTGCTGCGCACGCAGGCGGCAGGATGGCTCGCCAATCTCATCGTGCAGAACCTTGGTTTACAAAACGCGAGCGCGTTC
>JAYSUK010000051.1:0-6098 GCA_043719085.1 Burkholderiales bacterium
GATGAAGACCAAAAAGAGCGCGTCAAAGCGTCTCAAAGTCCGCGGGAGTGGCAGCATCAAGCGCGCTCACGCTACGAAGCGACACATCCTGACCAAGCGCACGACGAAGAACAAACGTCAACTGCGCGGCACGTTGACCATCCATCCATCTGATGAGAAATCCGCTCGTCTGATGATGCCTTACGCATAAGGAGGTTAGAACATGCCTCGCGTAAAACGTGGCGTCACAGCCCGTGCCCGTCACAAGAAAATCATCGCGCTAGCCAAAGGCTACCGTGGTCGTCGTAACAATGTATATCGCGTTGCCAAACAGGCAGTGATGCGCGCCGGGCAATACGCCTATCGCGATCGCCGCAACAAGAAACGTGATTTCCGCGCCCTGTGGATTGCGCGTATCAACGCAGCAAGCCGTGAGTGCGGCATGAAGTATTCGACCTTCATGGGCGCGATGAAAAAAGCGCTCTGTGAAATCGACCGCAAAGTGCTCTCAGACATGGCCGTCTTCGACATGCCAGCGTTTAAGGCGCTCGTAGAGCGCGTGAAGCCGGCGTAAGCCTCCCACTTCAGACGCTCTAGAGCACCTAAAAGGGAGGCGAAAGCCTCCCTTTTTGCTTTTGTTTCGGTCGAAGAGGCCGCAGATTTAACGATTTCGAAGTCCTTCTCCCGCGAGCGGGAGAAGGTGCCCGACAGGGCGGATGAGGGTGGCGCTGGGACCAACAGGCGAAAGACCGCGTTCTTCCGCTCGCCTAGCCCCCTCACCCCAACCCTCTCCCGCCTGCGGGAGAGGGGGCCAAAGGAGACCTCAAATGACCGCATCGACCATTTCGTTAGATCAACTCATCTCATCGGCAACCGCCGTCTTCGCGGCCTGTACCGACGCGCCGTCCCTCGAAAACGCCAAAGCCAAATACCTCGGTAAAACTGGTGCGGTCACCGAATTGCTCAAAGGCATGGCGGCGCTGACGCCCGAGGAAAAGAAGACGCGCGGCGCTGAAATCAACCGCATCAAAACCGCGGTTGAAGTCGCGCTGAATGCCCGTCGCGACGCACTGGCGAACGACGCGTTAATCGCCAAGCTCACCGCAGAATCCATCGACGTAACCCTCCCCGGCCGCGGTCGAGGCACGGGTGGCATTCATCCGGTGATGAAAACTTGGCAGCGCGTGGAGGAAATCTTCGCGTCCATTGGTTTTGATGTGGCCGACGGCCCGGAAATCGAGGCGGACTGGTTCAATTTCACCGCGCTGAACAATCCGCCGAACCATCCCGCGCGCTCGATGCAGGACACGTTTTACGTTGACATGAACGGTACAGACGGCATGCCGCTGCTGCTACGCACGCACACGTCGCCCATGCAGGTGCGTTATGCACGCATGCACGCGGGCGATGTGACGGCCAAGGGCAAACCGATCAAAGTCATCGCACCGGGCCGTACCTATCGGGTGGACTCGGACGCGACGCATTCGCCCATGTTTCATCAGGTCGAAGGCTTGTGGATTGCTGAGGACATTTCATTTGCCGATCTGAAAGGCGTGTACACCGATTTCCTGCGTCGTTTCTTTGAAACCGACCAACTCGAGGTGCGTTTCCGGCCGAGCTATTTCCCGTTCACCGAACCATCCGCCGAGATCGACATGAAGTTCGGAAGCGGCCCGCTCAAAGGAAAGTGGCTGGAGATTTCCGGGTCCGGGCAGGTGCATCCGTCTGTCGTCAGAAACTTCGGCCTCGATCCAGAAAAGTACATCGGCTTCGCGTTCGGTTCCGGGCTAGAACGGTTGACGATGCTTCGGTATGGTGTTGGCGATTTGCGCTTGTTTTTTGAGGGCGATTTGCGTTTTTTGAAGCAGTTTGCGTAACAGCTTTTCGCTGCAGCCCAATGGGATATTGGGCCAAGGTACTAAAGTAAATATAAATCGACTTTAGGCAAAACCACCGTGCAGCCCCAATGAAACAAGGCTTACACGGATAAGTTGATACTGATACTGATACTGACACTTACACCCAGACAACAAAATCATCATGCAATTCTCCGAATCCTGGCTGCGCAGTTTCTGTAATCCGTCGATGACCACCGACGAGTTGGCCCACGCGCTCACCATGGCGGGGCTGGAGGTGGAGGAGGTGACGCCTGCCGCACCACCGTTCACCGGCATCGTCGTCGGGGAAATCGTGACGCGCGAAAAGCATCCGAACGCGGATCGCCTCAGTGTTTGCACCGTGAACGTGGGCGTGCATGCTTCTGCACCCTTGCAAATTGTTTGCGGGGCGCCCAATGCCCGCGTCGGAATCAAGATTCCGTGCGCATTGGTCGGCGCAGAATTGCCTCCCGGAGAAGACGGCAAACCGTTCAAGATCACGCAGGCCAAAATGCGTAGTGTCGAGTCGAACGGCATGCTGTGCAGCGCACGCGAACTGGGCATTTCCGCCGAGCACGCGGGCTTGATGGAACTCGCCGCCGATGCGCCCGTTGGTGCGGACATTCGCGACTATCTGTCGCTTAATGACAGCAAATTCCTGGTCAAACTGACCCCGAACAAGGCCGATTGCTTGAGCGTTTACGGCGTCGCGCGCGAGGTACACGCGATCACCGGCGCGCCGCTCGCAGCCGAGCCTGTCGGCGCGGTTAAGCCAACACTCTCCGAGGTGTTGCCGGTGAAAGTCCTTGCACCCGACCTCTGTGGTCGTTTCGCGGGCCGCGTGATACGCGGTGTGAACGCCAAAGCCTCAACGCCCGCCTGGATGCGCGAACGACTCGAAAAGTCCGGCCAGCGCTCGATCACCGCACTAGTCGATATTTCCAATTACGTGATGCTGGAAGTGGGTCGTCCGACGCACGTTTTCGATCTTGACAAAGTGCATGGAGGGCTTGAAGTCCGTTGGAGTAAGCAGGGCGAATCGCTCAAGCTGCTCAACGGCAACACCGTCGAGCTCGACGATAAAGTCGGCGTCATCGCGGATAGCGAGCACGTCGAATCGCTCGCTGGCATCATGGGCGGCGACAGCACCGCAGTCTCGCTCGACACGACCAACGTCTACGTCGAGGCCGCGTTCTGGCATCCGCTGGCCATTCAGGGCCGTGCGCGGCGCTTTAATTTCTCGACCGATGCGGGGCACCGTTTCGAGCGTGGCGTCGACTGGGCAACGATTCCCGCGCATCTGGATCGCATCACCGCGCTGATCCTCGAAATCTGCGGCGGCGAAGCTGGTCCGATTGACGATCAGGTTATCAAAGTGCCAGCGCGTCCGCCCGTGACCATGCGCATCGCGCGCGCACAAAAAGTGATCGGTGTCGCCATCAGCGCCGACTTTATGGCCAGCATTTTCAACCGCCTCGGCCTCACCCACGTGCGTGGTGCCGACACATTCGTCGTCACGCCGCCCAGCTACCGTTTCGACATTGAAATCGAAGAAGACCTGATCGAAGAAATCGCCCGCATTTACGGCTTTGACAACATTCCTGCAATGCCACCGTTGGCCCGAGCCGCGATGCGCTCGCAGCCGGAAGCGCAGCAAAGCCTGCACGCGCTGCGCGCCCGCATGGCGTCGCAGGACTATTTTGAAGTCATCAACTACAGCTTCGTAGATGAAGCGTGGGAACGTGAACTGATCGGCAATGCCGATCCGATCAAGCTTTTGAACCCCATCGCCAGCCAGATGGCCGTGATGCGGTCCATGCTTATCCCCGGCATGCTTGCCAACATCCAATACAACGCCAGCCATAGAGCGGACCGTGTTCGCGTCTTTGAGCTGGGTAAGGTGTTCGCGCGCGACGCCAGCGTTACGGACGGGCCGTTAGCGGTGGCGGGCATCAAGCAGCCGTTGCGACTGGCGGGTGCGGCATTTGGCGGCGCGTCGCCGGAACAGTGGGCAAGCGCAAAGCGAGCGGTCGACTTCTTTGATGTGAAGGCGGATCTGGCCGCCGTTCTCCCGGACAGCGTGCGTTTTGAAACAGCCGTGCATCCGCTGCTGCATCCGGGTCGATCCGCACGGATCATGCTCCAGGACGAGGAGCTTGGTTGGTTAGGCGAACTGCACCCGAAACACTTGGCGCGATTTGAGTTTTCGTCTGCGCCGATCGTGTTCGAGCTAGACGTATCGCCGTTGCAGCAACTCGCGATCACTAGCCATGTTGCCGTTTCGAAACAACCGCTGGTTCGGCGTGATATGGCGCTCGTGGTTGCCAATTCAGTAAATTCCGACGCGTTAGTGAGGGCTCTGCGCGCCGCCGCGCCTGCCTATGTGCGCGATGTGGAAATATTTGATGTTTATCGTGGTGCGGGCCTTGCTGAAGGTGCAAAAAGCGTTGCAATCCGGGTACTTATGCAAGATACTGAACGTACGTTGGCAGATACAGAGATCGAGGGAGCCTGCCAACAAATGCTCATAGCAGCTAAACAACAACACGGCGCGACATTACGCACCTAACCAGATTTGCACCTTTTGCACGATGGCTGATTCGGTAACCAAAGCGGAGCTTGCGGATGTTTTGTTTGAGCGATTGGGCTTAAACAAACGCGAGGCCAAGGACATGGTCGACTACTTTTTTGAAGAAGTGCGCGAGGCGTTGGAGCGTGGCGAGGACGTAAAACTTTCGGGCTTTGGCATCTTCAACCTGCGCGAAAAGTCGCAGCGCCCCGGTCGGAACCCAAAGACTGGTGAAGAGATTCCGATCACTGCCCGCCGCGTGGTCACCTTCCACGCCAGCAACAAACTCAAAGGCCAGGTCGATTCCGCCCATGCCGAGCGAGAACACGCCCCTAGCTGAACTGCCGCCGATCCCTGCCAAGCGCTACTTCACCATCGGTGAGGTGAGTGAGCTTTGCATGGTGAAGCCGCACGTCTTGCGGTATTGGGAGCAGGAGTTCGGTCAACTCCGCCCGGTAAAACGTCGTGGCAATCGCCGCTATTACCAACATCATGAGGTGTTGCTGGTGCGGCGGATTCGGGAGTTGCTTTACGGCGAAGGTTTCACCATCATCGGCGCGCGCGGTCGGCTGGACGAAGAGGCGAACGGCGCGCAGCCGCTGACACGTCGACGCGGCTCGCCAGCGGCGTTGTCGGCTGCGGCAATGGTGGCGGCTGAGGCAGTGGTAAATGCGGAAGCGGCGCAGCTACGCGATGAGCTGTTGGCTATTGCCGAGTTGCTGGACCCGAAGAAGTTCGCGGAGCGGTCGTGTTAGCGACGACTGCTAGAATCATAGCTTCGGTGTGTGGCGCAGCCTGGTAGCGCACTTGCATGGGGTGCAAGGGGTCGTAGGTTCGAATCCTATCACACCGACCAGCGCAGATAAGGGTTAGACGGTTAACAGCCACTAACCCTTTTTCTTTTTCTGGGTTTACGGTAGGGAATGCGCTACAGAATTCGATTTGGTACTGCTATCAATTTGGCGAAAGCGCGCCTGAAGGCGACGCTTGTATTGCACGGTTGAACGGGATTGTTGCACCGTCTCGTCGACATTTCAGCGCTTGAGCCAAACCAAGCAAAGTGGTTGCATCACGAATTCCAGACCTCCGCAGATAAGGGCAGTTCGTTCAACTCCGCTCGCGCCTCGCGCCAATTTGGGTAGTGTTTATTTAGCAGCGCGATGAATCGCTCGCTGTGCGTCGGCTCTATTAAGTGCATCATTTCGTGGACCACCACATACTCGAGCAGGTCCTTCGGCTTCTTGACCAACTCTGTGTTCAGCCTGATATTGCCTGCCGTGTGATTGCAGCTGCCCCACTTGGTTTTCATGCGCTGCAGGAAGTATCCGGAGACCTTCACGCTCAGGCGCGGCTCCCAGCAAGAAATCATTTTCGGCACTTCTGCGTGCAACATTCGCCTTTGCCACTCGTTTATCACTGCAGCGCGCTTTACATCAGGGCTTCCTGGGCGTACCGACAACCTGATACGTCGGTGGTCCAGCCGCACTTCAGGTTTGGCGTCTATCTCGATAATCGTTAGCAGATGATGACGGCCCCACAATTGATGGCTTTCGCGTTCAACGTACTGCCTCGGCAACTCTCGCGCCTGCTCGCGCAGCGCTTTCTGCTGCGAGCGAATCCAGCCGAGTTTTGATATGGCATACGCACGCGCCACCTCCGTGCGGGTGCTGGTC
>JAYSUK010000052.1:0-52570 GCA_043719085.1 Burkholderiales bacterium
GGCGGCCGAGAGCTATTTGCAATGGCGTGGCTTGCTGCCTCACGCCGCACCGATCATCGCGCTGCTGCGCGCTGAGCTGGCCGCTAGCTAGCCGATGGCAAAACTCATCGGGCGCATGGCGGCTGCCGTGCTGCTCTCTGCAGCATTGTTGTTTGTCGCTGCGCAAATTATGTTCGCTGCGCTTATTTGGTGGTACGGCTCGCATGCACCACGAAGCACGTCGTTCATGTCATACCGCATGGGCGAATTGCATGAAAAGAAGCCCGACCTGCAGATTCGATACACCTGGGTGCCGTACGAAAAAATATCGCGCAACCTGAAGCGTGCGCTGATCGCGTCGGAGGACTCAACGTTCGTCGATCACGAAGGTTTTGACTGGGACGGCATCCAGCTTGCGATCGAAAAAAATCGCGCCAAAGGCAAGACGGTGGCGGGCGGATCAACCATCACCCAGCAGCTCGCGAAAAACCTTTTTCTGTCGCCAGAAAAAAACTATTTACGCAAAGGGCAAGAGGCGATCATCACCTTGATGCTCGAAAACATGCTCGACAAAGAGCGCATTCTTGAGTTGTATTTGAACGTGATTGAATGGGGCAACGGCATCTTCGGCGCGGAGGCTGCGGCGCGGCGCTACTACAACGTCTCCGCTGCACAATTGTCAGCCGAACAAGCCGCAAAACTCGCCGCCATGGCACCCAACCCGCGCTTTTATGAGCGCAATTTGAACGCGCCAGGACTGCGCCGCAAAACAGGCATCATCCTGTCGCGTATGCCGCAGGTGGAGTTGCCGGATTGATGTACTGATCGCCGCACGTTACGGCGTTGCATCAGTCACGCCGGTTCAGCAAAACACGACGCCTTCATCCGCCCATCCAGCGCGTTGCATTTTCACGCGTGTAGCGTCGCTCACCACGTAGCGATGATTGCCGTTGTTGGTCGCCTCGCGGTCGTTAAACAGACGATAGACCGGATTAGGCGCGGTGGCGGGGCAGGCCGCCTTGCTAGGTTTGATCGCCGCGAAGTCGAAGCCTTCAAAGCGCAGCTGATGCACTGTGTTTAGCACGGGGCTGTCTTCGCCCATGCCGTAAAAATAGGTGTTGCTCCCGCTGCTTTCAGGCGCAGCGTAGAACAGGCAAACGGGAAGCTCTGGCACATCACGATACTCGCTGCGCTTCGCTAAAAGCCCTTTTGACCGTCTCTACCGCCGCATCGATCACTATCTCGGCCGAAACGCAAGCGCCCAACCCATACCGCTTGACCTTAGCCTTAGGTATAAGGTTTAGTATCGGTGCTTCTACAGAGAAAAGATGTTGACCATAGGAAAGTTGGCGAACCAGACCGATCTAACCACTAACGCTTTGCGCTTTTACGAGCGAGAGGGTTTGCTGAGTCCGACGTCGAAAACGGCGTCTGGTTATCGCCTTTACGACGAAAATGCGCTCGCGCGCGTGAGGTTTATCCGGCAGGCGCAGCACTGTGGCTTCACGCTGGTTGAAGTCGATGAGTTGCTGAGATTGCGGTCGAACGAAGCCTCGTGTTGCGACGACGTGCGCAAACTCGCAGTCGTAAAAAAGCTGCAACTGGAGGCGAAGATCAAGTCCATGCGGGCAATGTCCAAGGCGCTCGACGCCTTAATCATCGACTGTCCCGAAGGTGGCGCCCCCTTGGGCGACTGCCCAATTATCGGAGCGATGGAACAAATTATGCAAGGAGCGAACGTTTGAAGGTAGAGCTTTTCCAAAGTGCAGGCTGCAAGCGCTGCGCAGTTGCGCGCGATGAGTTGAAAGCGCTCGCGGAGCGCACGGTTCCCGGCGTGGAGTGGCGGATTGTCGACGCGGCCGCTGAGCTCGACTATGCCGTAGCGGTGGGGGTCATGAGCCTTCCAGCGGTGGCAGTTGACGGTCAGCTTGTATTCTCGTCACTGCCTACCAGCGACCAGTTATCACGCGAGTTGCTGCGAAGATCCCAAGTGGGCGGCCATGGACGCTAACTCGCTTACGCTCGCCGTTCAGCAGTCGCAGTACGCAGCCGTAGGCGTGGCATTTCTCGCGGGACTTTTGTTCAGTGTGAACCCCGTGGCCATCGCGGCCATTCCCGTGTCGCTTGCTTACGTAACCCGCGCGCGCGAACGCCCCACCGCCTTGCGTTTCGGGGCCATGTTCATATTGGGTTTGATCTTTACCCATGTCGTTCTCGGCGTGGTGGCCGGCTTCGGCGGCGTGTTTGTCAAGCAGCTTCTCGGCCGGTATTGGGGTGTAGTTTTGGGGCCAGTGCTAATTCTGATGGGCCTGCTTTGGCCGGGATGGATCAAACTTCCATTACCGGCGGCGTCGTTTCGCGCCAAAAGAGCGACCGGCGCGTGGGGTGCATTTGCGCTCGGCATACCTTTTTCGGTTGCGATTTGCCCGTTTTGCACCCCGGCTCTCCTTGCCTTGCTCGGCGTCGTTACTGCTCTGGGCGCGCCAGTATTAGGGGCTGTGATTCTTCTGGCATTCGCTCTGGGCCGTGCGGTCCCTATTGCGCTTGGCGCGTGGGGCATGGGGTGGCTTGAAACCTTAAAGCCACTCGCGCCCTTTCAGCGAGCTTTCGACATCATCGGCGGCGTTTTGCTGGTGCTGGCGGGGCTCTACATGTTGAACGCCTATTTCTTCTTCATCCCCGAGCTTGCGGGTTGACGCGACAAAATGACGTTAGAGGACGAAATTACTTGCGCGTTCGCCCGCGCCTGCGCCGACCGTGATCTAGAGGTCGCTGAGTTTCTGTTGCAAGCCCTCGAAGCCATCGCGCACAGAGAGGGTGGCGACGAGCTCACGGAAGGGGCGCTCGACGCCATGCTCCACATACGTTCGATTAACGGAGTCCACTAGTAGAGCGAGCATCCGCTTGTGCGAATGACTGGACGCCCTTGCATGCCACAATCAGAATGCAAACGTTGCATTGCACGATTGGCCGACGATCAAGAGCATCAGATCGACCGCTGATTCACCCGTTTCGACAGCTCCACCGCGCTCTCTTTGCGTTCGCTGTAGCGATCCACCAGATACGGCGACACGTCGCGCGTGAGCAGCGTGAACTTCACCAGCTCTTCCATCACGTCAACCACGCGGTCGTAGTACGCCGATGGCTTCATGCGGCCTGCTTCGTCGAATTCGGCGAATGCTTTGGCCAACGACGATTGATTGGGTAGGGTCAGCATGCGCATCCACCGGTCCAGCACGCGCAACTGATTGACTGCGTTGAACGATTACGAGCGCCGCTGACTGGCATCACGGCGATGCGTTTTGCCTTGCGTGGGCCGGGTTGCGCCTTCGGCCAGCGGAATCCCGTTCGATTTGCGTTTTCATCAGGCCCGTCATCGCGCCGTGGCACTCCGGCGACGACCAGACCATCCCTTCGGCCCACATGACCAATCGCCACATCGGTTGCGCATGAGAGGCGACAGGGGCGAGTGTGTCAGTTGCAAATCACTGGTGACAGTGTCAACGGAGAAGGTAGCGCTCAATCTACTGGTAGCGCGTCAACCGTGCGGTTTCTGACGGACTCTCGCCAAAATAGTCCTTGTACAGCACCGCAAAGCGTCCCAGATGCCAAAAACCATGGCTCATCGCCACCTCGGTAACACTCGCCGTTTGGACGAGCAATGCGCGACGTGCTGCGGCGAGACGGTGCAGCGCAAGCAGACGCTGGGGCGGCACGCCATAGGTTTGGTGAAAAGCGCGCTCCAATTGCCAGATGGGAATATCCATTGCCTGACATAGGGCATCCATGCGCAGTGGTGTCTCACTGCAGCCCTCGCTCCACTGGTGCACGGCTTGCACCATGCGCTGGCGGGCAGCGTTGGCCGTTACCGCACTGGCCGTGGGCCGGCACCAGCGGCGTGCGAGTTCGGCCCAAACCACTTGAAGCAGTTGCTCGTGAGCCTGTTCACTTTGTGCGACGGTGGGCGTGTGCAGACGCTGCGGCCCCAGGATATTAACCAGCGCGTTCAGCGTCTGTGAGGCGTCTGGTGGCAGCACGCCCGGAAGGTGAAGGCTGGTGGTAGCGCCGGGGAGACGAAAGCCCAGGCAATCCAGACGAAGGCGTGGAATTTGCACGCCCAACCACTGCGCCTTCGGTGGAAGACTGATGCACATTTCACTGCCCTGCCCATACAGCACCATGTCACCATTGCGCAGCTCTTGTCCCTGGACACGCCACGCACCATTGCCACAAAGGAAGATGCCCACCGAAAGCCATTCGGATGACAGGTCACCCTTGGCTAGCAGCGCCAGGTTGTAGCGCCCCCAATCGGTCCGGCACTGGCTGCTGACGGTGTGCGCAATTTGCCCGTTAAAGCGGCCTTTTTCAAGCTGCACATGCTCCAAGCACCCCTCCTGCAAGGCCAATACCATGGCCCGCGGATCGAACGCACTAAGTTGGGTAATAGAACCGGCGGAGACCGGCGCGACAGAAGGCATGATGCCGGATGCTAGTAGTTGTACGCGCCTTGTCAATTGGCACGGGCCTGTGCGCTGCACCACCCACGAGTAACTCCTGGCCGTTGATTACCGGGTTTGCGGGAATCCAGCGTCTGAGCCTCTCCGGCAGCTCGATGGGGGGCCAGATCGCGTTGACCTACGCGGCGCTTCACCGCGCAGAGGTCAAGCGTCTCTGGCTGCTCGATTCCACCGGGGAGTGGTCGGCACCTGAGAGCGAGCTGTGCAAAATCATCGGGCAGACCGGGAAAAATCCGCTAATGGCCAGGAGCGAGGACGATTTCGCAGGCATCTTTGCGTTCGTGATGAGCGATCCGCCTTCATCCCCAGGCCCATACTCAATGTGATGGCGTGGGAGCGTATTCAGAACTTCGCTTTGGAGGAGCGCATTTTCAAACAGCTGGCAGCCGACTCCGCTGAAGCGCGCATCCCCGGCCTGGCCACACCGACGTTGATTGTGTGGGGGAACAAGACTGCGCGATCCATGTCGCAAGCGCTGACGTCCTGCACAAATTGATGCCGAATTCACAGGTCGTCCTCATGCCGTGCATTGGCCATTTGCCAATGCACGAGCGGCCCCAGCAGAGCGCGCAAGACTACTTGCGGTTTCGAGCTGCCTTGCCCCATTGAATCCGACAGAACAAACGGGGCAGCTTATTTCTCGCGACATCCTAAGGGTAATCCCCGGAAATTGAACGCTGGGTTTGCAGAAATCTGGATAGCACCATTGCGTTTGCTTTTCTAGACTCACCTTGTTCTAACGAAAACCGTCGGGGAGACAAAGATGAGCTTAGAGTTTGACTACATCGTGGTGGGCGCTGGATCTGCGGGGTGCGTAGTGGCCTCGCGCCTGAGCGAAGACTCCACGGTGAATGTCTGCCTGCTGGAAGCGGGCGGCCCTGACAACAGCGTTTTTATCCACGCTCCCGCCGGGGTGGTGGCGATGTTGCCGATTCCTTTTAAAAACTGGGCCTTCAAAACCGTTCCACAGCAAGGCCTGAATGGTCGGCAGGGCTACCAGCCGCGAGGCAAGGTGCTGGGCGGATCCAGCTCGACCAATGCCATGCTGTATGTGCGCGGCAACCGCTGGGACTACGACCATTGGGCCGGGCTTGGTAATACGGGGTGGTCATACGACGAAGTGCTGCCCTATTTCAAGCGAGCGGAGCACAACGAAACCCATCCTGCAGGTGAGTATCACGGCTCCGGTGGCCCGCTGAACGTGGCGGAAATGCGCAGCCCCAGCCCGATTAACCAGGCCTTTTTGCAGGCCGCCGCATTGAACGGAATCCCCCACAACCCCGATTACAACGGCGCGGAGCAATTTGGCTCTTTCATGTACCAGGTAACGCACAAAAACGGAGAGCGCTGGAGTGCCGCCAAAGGCTATGTCACCCCCCATCTGTCGCGCCCCAATTTGACGGTGAAGACCGCCACCACGACCGCCAGGGTCTTGTTTGAAGGCACGCGGGCCGTTGGCGTTAGCGTGTTCGAGGGCGGCCAGCTCAAGGAACTGCGAGCCCGCCGCGAAGTGATTGTGTCCGCCGGGGCGTTTGGCTCGCCGCAGTTGCTCATGCTGTCGGGTGTGGGGCCCACCGCCGAGTTGCAACGGCACGGCATCAAGGTCGTGCATGCGCTCGAAGGCGTAGGGAAAAACTTGCAAGACCACATCGACCATGTGCAGACCTGGCGCACACGCAGCGACTCGCCCACCTTTGGCGTTTCTGCGACCGGTACGGTCAAGCTTACCAAAGCGATTTTCGAATGGCGGAATAAACGCACCGGGATGATCTCCAGCAGTATTGCCGAGTCGGGCGCCTTTTTTCGCTCGTCGCCGGATGTCAAAGTGCCAGACTTGCAGCTGGTGTTTGTGCTGGGCATTGTGGACGACCATAGTCGCAAGCTGCACCTGGGCCACGGCGTTTCCTGCCATGTGGACGTGCTGCGGCCCTACAGCCGCGGCAGCGTAACGTTGGTCAGCACCGACCCGAGTGCAGCGCCGCTGATTGACCCGAATTTTTTAAATGATGAACGTGACCTCGACCTGCTGGTAAAGGGCGTACAGATTCAGCAAGCCATCATGGAGTCCAGGCCTTTCGATGGCATTCGCGGCAAGATGCTCTACCACGTCGATCGCAACGACCGCAACGCGATCATTGGCGACATTCGCAATCGTGCCGACACGCAATACCACCCGGTGGGGACTTGCAAAATGGGCACGGCCAGCGATCCCATGGCGGTGGTGGACGAGCAGCTGCGCGTGCGTGGCCTGCAAGGCCTGCGCGTTGTCGATGCGTCTATCATGCCCACCGTGTGCGGCGGCAACACCAACGCGCCCACCATTATGATCGGCGAAAAGGCAGCAGACATGATCCGTAAAGAGCTACAGCAATGAAAACCATGCAACCAACACCTTCTCTACCGCAAGTGCAGGTCGACCTGGACCGTGACCTCCAACAACTGGCGAGCAACCGCACCCGCTGGATACAAACCACGATTGCCGAGCGCATTGCGATCCTGAACGAAATCAAGGACGCACTGCTGCCCGTGTCACAGGCTTGGGCGGAAACGGCTTCTCGCAAAAAAGGTATTGCAGTGGGCTCGTCTCTAGAGGGCGAGGAATGGTTATCCGGGCCCTACACGGTGATGGCTTATTGCAACCAGATGATGGCCACCCTGTCGCAAGTTGAGGGCAAGCGCCACCTCGACCCTGTGCCGATACGCACACTGCCCAGTGGCCAGATTGCTGCGCGGGTGATTCCCCACTCGCTGTGGGATCACCTGCTGCTTAGCGGCGTGAAGGTGGATGTGTGGATGCAGCCCGAGGTGACGCTCGCCAACCTGAAACAGCACACCGCAGCGATCTACGATACGGCCAGCCCGGCGCACAAAAGCGGCAAGCTTGGCCTGGTGCTCGGCGCGGGCAACGTCGCGGGCATCGCACCACTGGATGTATTCCACAAGCTGTTTGCCGAAAACGAAGTGGTGATGCTGAAGCTGAATCCGGTCAATGACTACCTGATTGACTTTCTCACGCCCGCGCTTAAACCCCTCATTGACCGGGGGTTTTTGCGGGTCGTGCGTGGCGGCACCGATGTGGGGCAGTATCTTTGCAACCATGCACTGGTCGAATCCATCCACATCACCGGTGCCGGTGCATCGCACGACGCCATCGTGTGGGGCGTGGGTGCTGAGGGTGTGGCCAATAAGGCGGCCAACACGCCCCAAAACACCCGCCACATCACCTCTGAGCTAGGCGCTGTGTGCCCCACCATCGTGGTGCCCGGCCCCTGGTCTGCGGCGGACATCCGCTTTCAGGCCGAACAGGTAGCCACACAAAAGCTGCACAACTCCGGCTTCAACTGTGTGGCGTGCCAGGTGTTGGTGGTACCCAAAGACTGGGACCAGAAGAGCAAATTTCTAGCCGCGCTGGAAAACGTGCTGGCCAGCTCCGAGCCCCGCGATCTCTACTACCCCGGTGCCCGCGACCGGTTGGCCGACTTCTGCATGAACAATCCTCAAGTCAAAGCGGTCAAACGCCCCGGCGCACAGGATGTGATCATGGCTACGCTGGACAGCGGCGGCCCCGCCAGTGCCCGCAGCACGGAAGTGTTTGCACCCGCCATGAGCGTGACAGAAATCAGCGGTAGCGACCCGGAGGCCTTCCTCAAGGAGGCGATCCGCTTTGCCAACGACCAGCTATACGGCACGCTGGGAGCCAACATCGTGATTCACCCTGCCACCATTGCCCGCATCGGCCGCGAACGGCTGGAAGCCCTCTTGAGCGAGCTGCATTACGGCACGATTGCCATCAATGCCTGGACCGGACTGGGCTTTTTGTCACCACAAGCCACCTGGGGCGCGTTCCCCGGTCATACTCTGGCCGATGTGCAAAGTGGCATAGGTTTCGTGCACAACACCTGTTTGTTCGACAAACCACAACGAACCGTGGTGGAAGCACCGTTCCGTCCGTTCCCGCGCAATCTGCTGAGCCTGTCCTTCACTTTGTTGCCACGCCCACCTTGGTTCATCACCAATCGCAAGGGCCGCATACTGGGCCGGCTGTTAGTGGCGTTTCAGTACCGCCCCAGCCTGTTGAAGATACCTCGAATCTTCTTGAATGCGCTTCTGGGTTGAATCCGCCTCCGCTTTGCTCGTAGACGCCACTCCAACAGGCAGCCTGCCGCTCACAATGCGGCTGTGTCAGTTTCAAGTCGCTGCGGCGTGTCAATTACATTCGCTGGTGACATTCGGCACCCATCGCCTGCAATAAGCGCGTGGCCTGCTTGAATGGCAGGCGGCCGAACGAGCGTTCGCGCAACGAGCCGTAAAACTGCGGAATTCTGACCGCGTGAGTGGAGTGCGTTTGATTTTGCAGCGCGCAGTGCGTGGGCACCAAAAACGGTTCACGCGTCACATTGGAAAGATCGGGCAGCGCGTCTAGTGACGAATTCATGACGTCGGTCATTGGAACTGTCATCGCTTTGCAATAGTTCGATGATTCAATAATAATTGAATCATGGAAAAAAATACCGCTCTCAATCTCTCCGAACACCTCGCCGTGCGCTCGCTCGCCGCGATTGCGCAGGCGCACCGATTGCGCGTGTTTCGCGCGTTGGTGGTGGCGGGCGAGGGCGGGCTCACGCCGGGCGCGCTTGCAGAGCTTTTGAGCGTGGCCCCGAGTTCGCTGTCGTTTCACCTGAAAGAGCTGACGTACTCGGGCCTCGCGAGCAGTGAAGCACGCGGTCGCAACCTGATTTATCGCGCTAATTTTGCGCAGATGAACGGGCTCTTGGCGTACCTCACGCAGCACTGTTGTCAGGGTGAGGCGTGTGAGGTAGCGGCGGTGAGTTGTGTGGCGTGTTAGCCCAATCCTGTGGGAGCGGTTCCACCGCGAAAGCTAGATTCGGCACCTTCCAATCGCGGCGAAACCGCTCCCACAAAACCGTAGCAATCATTCAACGTTCGACCACCAAAACGCGAGTCTTTTCATGCCCAACTCTCCCCTCAACATCCTCTTCCTCTGCACCCACAATTCCGCGCGCAGCATCCTGGCCGAGGCGCTACTCAACGACATGGGTGGCGACAAATTCCGGGCGTTTTCTGCGGGCAGCAGCCCACGTGAAAATCAGCAACCGAATCCGTTCGCATTGCAGGCGCTGCAAAGCGCGGCCATCAGCATCGATGGCTTAAGCAGCAAAAGCTGGGACGTGTTCGCTGTGTCCGACGCGCCGAAGATGGACCTTGTGATCACCGTCTGCGACAACGCAGCGGGCGAGGCTTGCCCGTTCTGGCCGGGGCAACCGGCCACCGCGCATTGGGGCTATCCTGATCCGTCGGAAACGCAAGGCAGTGATGCGGAAAAGCTCGCCGCATTCCGGCAAACCATGCTCATGATCCAGAAGCGGCTACAACTGTTGGTCAGTCTGCCGCTGGCAGGGGTGAATACGCTGATGCTGCAGAACGAAGCACGCAATTTGTCCAAAGCATGACCGCCGCACACGTTGCGGAGTCGAGCTTCGGGCAAAAGCTTTTCGCTGAGTTCGTGGGCACGGCAATGCTGCTGTGTACCGTCATTGGCTCCGGGATCATGGCCGAGAATTTAAGCGGCGGCAACGTCGCGGTTGCGCTGCTGGCCAACACGCTGGCGACGGTGTTCGCGCTGTACGTATTGATCGAAGCGCTGGGGCCTGTCAGCGGCGCGCACTTCAACCCTGTGGTCACGTTGATGGTCGCCTACCGTGACAAATTCGGGGGCGGGCTGGTTGGCGGTAATTCGGCCGCCATCGCTGCGCTATTCATCGTTGTTCAATTGCTGGGTGCTGTCGCTGGTGCGTGGCTTGCGCACGCGATGTTCGATCTACCGATCCTGCAAACCAGCAGCAAAATCCGCGCAGGTTGGGGCCAGTGGATCGCCGAGGCTGTAGCCACTGGAGGCTTGATTTTTGTGATTTTGCGTGCCCCAGCAGGCAAGGCTAGCGCGATGGTCGCCTGCTACATCGGTGCAGCGTACTGGTTCACCGCCAGCACCTCATTTGCCAATCCAGCAGCCGTGATGGGGCGCATGCTCACTGAAAGTTTTGCGGGAATCGCGCCGGAAAACGCGGTGGCGTTTGTGCTGGCGCAATTTGGGGGTGGCGTGGCGGGAGTGATGGCGGCAAATTGCCTTAACCGGCCACGAGGTTAACCGCCCGTAAATCGAAGCTCGTGGCGAGCTTTGCCTCTTTGGCTTCTCTCAGCAAGCCCAATAAGTACGCGGGCAAAGGCAACAAATTTGGGAACTATATACATAGCTAGCCATAAATAACTTGACTAGCCGGATTAAATATCTATAATTGCATCTAACTAGCCAAGTGGGTGCAGCATGGATAAGCCAGAAACAATCAGCGTTTACCAGTTTTTTAAACAGTTTCCAGACGAAAATTCTGCGCGCCTGTACTTTGAAAACAACCGCTGGGGCAACACAAAAGCTTGCCCTCATTGCGGTAGCGTCTCCGTGTCTGAGGTCAAAGACCACAAACCGATGGCATACCGCTGCAAGGATTGCCGCAAGCATTTCAGCGTACGCACTGGCACTGTCCTAGAAGAGTCAAAGCTTCCCCTGCAAAAGTGGTTGATGGCTATCTACATGATGACCACAGCGCGGAAGGGCATTCCTTCTACACAGATGGCCCGTGAACTCGGTTGTACTCAGAAGAGCGCTTGGTTTCTCGCGCAACGTATCCGCGAATGCTGGCTTAGCGGTTCCGCCTCAGATGTAGGCGGTGGCGGCAAGCTCGGCGGGACGGTTGAAGTTGACGAGGCTTTCGTAGGCGGCAAAGAAACCAACAAGCACGCCAGCAAACGCGTCAACAAGGGCCGTGGTTCAGTCGGCAAAGCTATCGTCGTGGGTATCAAGCAACGTGACGGCGTCGTGATCGCTAAGCGCGTCCCAGACACCACCGCGCCTACCCTGCAATCCTTCATCACCAACAACGTAGCCCGTGGTTCAACTGTCTACACTGACAGCGCCAGCTACTACAAATCGCTTCGCGGCTTCCGTCACGATTCGGTGAATCACTCGGTTGGTGAGTACGTTTGCAACCAAGCCCACACCAACGGCATCGAAAGCTTCTGGGCACTCTTGAAACGCTCACACTATGGCATTCACCACTACATGAGCCACAAGCACCTACATCGCTACGTGAATGAGGCGGCATTCCGCCACAACACCAAGACTCTCGGCACGATGAAATTCATCGACGCCACAATCGGACAAATGAACGACCGTCGCCTGACTTACAAGGACTTGATCAATGGCTAAGAAAACAGAAAAGATTATTGAGCCAATTACCGCTCCATTTGACCGAGTTGCAAAGGCGATGATTGCCAGCGCCTCGCCAAAAGCGAAAGGGAAGGCAGCAGGCTCAATCCTTGTCCAAGGCGCAGAAATCCATCTCATGGAGAAAGGCGCGGAGGACTACATTAGCCTAACCGACATGACCAAGAACTTTGATGGCTCTGATCAGTTGATCAAAAACTGGCTACAAAACAGAAATACCCTTGACTTCTTAGGGGTTTGGGAAAAGCTGAATAACCCCAGTTTTAATCTGGTGGAATTCCACCAGATTAAACAGCAGGAGGGGCTAAATCGGTTTGTTGTTTCGGTCAAGTCTTGGGTAGAGAAGACTGGCAGTATTGGCCTTGTTGCTCAGGCCGGACGCTATGGCGGCACATTCGCCCACAAGGACATTGCATTTGAGTTTGGCTCTTGGCTTAGTCCCGAGTTCAAACTGCACCTCATCAAAGAGTTTCAGCGGCTCAAGGAGCTTGAAACCGCATCGACAGGCGAAATTCAGTGGGATATTCGTCGAACGCTAGCCAAGGCGCAATACCGTGTCCACACAGATGCCATCAAAAATCATCTGATTCCGAAAGAATTGAGCAAGGCGCAAGAGGGCTACATCTACGCGAACGAAGCTGATTTACTGAATGTTGCAGTGTTCGGTAAGACAGCTCGGGAATGGCGATCCGACAATCCATCAATTCAGGGCACCCAACGCGACCACGCGACCATTGAGCAACTTATAGTCCTCGGCAGCTTGGAGAGCCAAAACGCGCTGCTGATTCAGCAGGGCAAGCCATCAGGGGAACGAATCAAAACCTTGAATTACCTAGCGCGGCAACAGCTTCAGTCGCTCCTGACGAACCCAACCGTGAAGCAACTTTCTGATAAGCCGCTGCTCAAGGGCAATTAAAAAAATTTACTGTACCTACGCGCGCCCCTTCAATGCCCTGCGGGGCGCTTTTTACGTTGACGAATTTCACGAAAAAAGCCTATCAACGCCACCGCCGTTAGTATCATTAGCGCAAACATGGACAACAGCGCGATTGACAGACAAATAGCGTCGAAGAGGGACAGGCGAATGCTCGGTATTGGTCTGCACGGATGGGAGCAGGCGATGATCGCATCGCTTGCATTTGCCGGTGTTGCAGCGGTAGCAGTCGGCGTCTGCACTTGGGCCGTCGTGAGGCTGACCCGCGAAGAAAATGCATCAAAAGATGCCTCCCTTGCGACATACCAAGCGGACGCGGGGAAACTGATAGCAGATGCGCAAAGCAGGGCGGCAACCGCGAACGAGCGGGCTGAGCGCCTTAAAAAGTCACTGGCTTGGCGCGAGGTATCCACGAGCCAGCGAGACAACATCAAGACCGCGCTAGCTGGTGCTTCCTTCGATGTCAGCTTGACATGGGTTGCCGGAGACGCGGAAGGCTCTGAGTATGCCCAGAGCGTTGGACAAGCCCTCAGAGAGGCGGGACTAAATATTGTTGCATTCTCTCCAATGGCGTATCTCGGCAATGAGCCGCACGGTTTGAATGTCAACGGGAATAAACGCTCCGAGGTCAAGGCGCTGGCTGAGGCACTGCGTAAGGGGCCCCTCGAAGATGTAACGCTTGGGTACGCAAAAGAGGAGCGTGAACTGATCACGCATCTGCGTGTCGGATACCGCAAAAGGCCAGCGCTACCAAAATGACCAGCCAAAAGCGCATGGCTAGTCATGTATATAGTTCCCACAAATTTCGCATTCTCGACTTTTACGGTTTATCAGCTCAAGCCCTCATCCCGCAGTCGTTTCAGCCAATAGTTGATTGCGCACAGGGTCGACGCTGCATGTCGGCGGAGGGCGCGAAACTACAACCGGCACGCAGCGCGACTACTGCAATATTGCTGTCACAAAACTTGGTGAAAATTTAGGGACTAAAAAAGGGAAGTTATTCCCTCCTCCTCCGGGACACGCTCGATTGCGGACGTGGATCCCATCGCAGAACCAAGTAAAGGACACATCATGCGTTTTTCGCACAAGATTCTCGGCCTCGCTGCTGCCATGGCAGTCAGCGCGTCGGCCTCAGTAGCCTTCGCGCAAGCCACCATTACCGGTGCCGGTGCCACGTTCCCGTTTCCCATTTACGCCAAGTGGGCAGATGAGTACAAAAAAGCCACCGGCATCGCGATGAACTATCAGTCCATCGGTTCGGGTGGCGGCATCAAGCAGATTCAGGCCAAAACGGTGGACTTCGGTGCGTCCGACATGCCATTGGCTGCTGATGCGCTGGCCAAAGACGGACTGGTGCAGTTCCCGGCCATCATCGGTGGCGTGGTGCCCGTAACCAACATGGATTCAGTCAAACCAGGCGAGATGAAATTGACCGGCCCGGTGCTCGCCGACATTTATCTCGGCAAGATCAAAACCTGGAACGACAAGGCAATCACGGATCTGAATCCCGGCCTGAAGCTTGACGGCCCGATCACTGTAGTTCGCCGCTCGGATGGCTCAGGCACAACGTTCTTGTTCGTCGATTACCTGGCCAAGGTTTCGCCAGAGTGGAAGTCCAAAGTGGGCGTCGGCGCTGCGGTGTCGTGGCCGGAAGGTGTGGGCGGAAAAGGTAATGAAGGCGTGGCGCAGTACGTGCAGCGCATCAAGGGCTCGATTGGTTACGTTGAATATGCGTACGCCAAGAAAAACAAGCTTGACCACATCGCGATGAAGAACAAAGACGGCCAATTCGTGCAGCCTGACGATACTTCCTTCGCCGCGTCATCCGCGGGCGCCGACTGGAAAAACACGCCGGGCATGGCGGTGGTGTTGACCGATCAGCCCGGCGCAAAAAGCTGGCCAATGACCGGCGCGTCATTCATCCTGATGCACGCCAAACCGGCCAAACCTGAGTCGTCACGCGAAGTGCTGAAGTTCTTCGAATGGGCGCTCAAAAATGGCCAAAAATCGGCCTCAGAACTGGAATACGTTCCGCTCCCGCCAGCAACTGTTTCGTTGATGCAGGCCGAATGGAAAAAAGTGACGGACGCGTCGGGCAAGGCCGTGTTCTGATCTAGTTGATTTTGAAGAGACTGGTGACTCGTTGGCGTAATGCCAACGAGTCTCTGTCTTTTCAGAGCGCACTTTGCTTGATAAAGTGCGCGCCGAAAAGATAAACGAAAAGATAACTTGGGGGACACGATGTCATCCGACGTGGGTAGCAGCAAAGCGAACAGCTTTGCGTTGCAAGACAAAATTTTTGGCTACAGCACGCAGTTCTTCGCGCTGCTGGTGCTGGTAACACTGGTTGGCATCGTCGGCTCGTTGTTCATGGGCTCCTGGCAAACCTTGACCCAGACCGGGCCGAAGTTCTTTGTGACGGACACTTGGGATCCGGTGCGCAATCTTTACGGCGGCATGGCCCCGCTGTGGGGCACCATCATCACTGCCGTCATCGCGCTGCTTATTGGCGTGCCGGTGAGTTTCGGTATCGCCATTTTCTTGACCGAAATGTGCCCGCCCATACTGAAGCGCCCGCTGGGCACGGCGGTGGAACTGCTGGCCGCGATTCCGTCGATCATTTACGGCATGTGGGGCTTGTTCATTTTCGCGCCATTGTTCGCGGAGACCTTGCAGCCGGTGATGATCAATACGCTGGGCAAGATTCCGGTGATCGGTGTTGTATTTCAAGGCACACCGAACGGGTTTGGCGTGTTCACGGCGGGCGTGATTCTGTCGGTGATGGTGATTCCGTTCATCGCGTCGGTGATGCGCGACGTGTTCGACACTACGCCGCCGATTCTCAAAGAATCCGCATACGGGCTGGGCGCAACAACGTGGGAAGTGGTGTGGAACGTGGTGCTGCCCTACACCAAGGCTGGCGTCATTGGCGGCATCATGCTGGGCCTCGGTCGCGCGCTAGGCGAGACGATGGCGGTGACATTTGTCATCGGCAACGCGTACAACATTTCGGCCAAACTGTTTGAACCCGGCAATTCGATTGCATCGTCGTTGGCCAACGAGTTCAACGAAGCGTCCGATCCCGCCCATTTGTCGGCACTTATCACGCTTGGCCTGACCTTGTTCGTGTTGTCGTTCTGCGTGCTGGCGGCTTCGCGCTGGATGCTCTCGACCCTGACCAAGCGCGAGGGAAAACGCACATGAGTGCCGCCCCAACGTTGCCCACAAGCATCGGCAAATCACTGGCCTCGCCCGACAACCCGATCTACAAAAAGCGGGTATGGGTCAACCGTTTCAACATGGTGATGTCGCTGGCCACCATGGCGTTCGGCATGATCTTTCTATTGTGGATTTTGTTTACGCTGTTTAGCAAGGGGCTCGCTGCGTTTGGCCCCGCCCTGTTCACGCAAATGACGCCACCCCCCGGTTCAGACGGTGGGTTGGCGAACGCGATTTTCGGTAGCCTGATGATCGTCGGTTCGGCAATTTTTATTGCGACACCGATTGGCATCATGGCAGGCATTTATCTCGCGGAAGTGGCCCGCGACAACTGGGTTGCGAAGATCACGCGGTTCATCAACGACATCTTGTTGTCCGCGCCATCCATCGTAATCGGCCTGTTTGTGTACACGCTGATTGTGGCCAACGTGAAGCACTACTCCGGTTGGGCGGGTGCCGTGGCGCTGGCCATCATCGCAGTGCCGGTGGTGGTGCGTACGACTGAAACCATGTTGTTGCTGGTGCCAAATAGTATGCGCGAAGCCGCCGTTGCGCTCGGTGCGCCGCAGTGGCGGGTGGTGCTGATGGTGACCTTGAAATCGGTTCAGGGCGGCGTGGTCACGGGCGTGCTGCTCGCCCTCGCGCGCATCTCGGGCGAAACCGCGCCGTTGCTATTTACGTCATTGAACAACCAGTTCTGGAGCAGCGACATGAACGCGCCGATGGCCAATCTGCCGGTCGCGATATTCCAGTTCGCGATGAGTCCCTATGAAGAGTGGCAGCGCCTGGCATGGGCCGGTGCGCTGTTGATCACGCTCACTGTGCTGCTGCTCAACATCATCGCCCGGACGTTGTTCCGGCAAAAAAGTCAGTGACCTGTAGGAGCGGCTCTGCCGCGACCCACGTCGAAATGAAGCCTGGTCGCGGCGAAGCCGCTCCTACAAAACATCAGAGAAGATAAACATGGCATTTCAAGTAGCCCTCGGTGACACCAATGTCGCAGAAGTCGCAGCCACCAAAATCGGCATCAGAAACCTCAACTTTTTCTACGGCACTTTCCAAGGCCTGAGGAACATTACGCTCGACATTCCTGAGCGTCAGGTGACCGCCTTCATCGGGCCATCTGGCTGCGGTAAATCGACGCTGCTGCGTACTTTGAACCGAATGTATTCGCTGTATCCCGGCCAGCGCGCCGAGGGCGAAATCAATCTCAACGGCGTTAACGTGCTTGACCCCAAGCATGACCTGAACGCATTGCGTGGGCAGGTCGGCATGGTGTTTCAAAAGCCGACGCCGTTCCCGATGTCGATCTACGACAACATCGCGTTCGGCGTAAAGCTTTACGAGAAGCTCAACAAGGGCGACATGGACGAGCGCGTTGAGTGGGCTTTGCGAAAAGCGGCGCTGTGGACTGAGGCGAAAGATAAGCTGAATCAGAGTGGTTTATCGCTATCTGGCGGCCAGCAGCAACGATTGTGCATCGCGCGCGGCATCGCAGTGAAGCCTGAAGTGTTGTTGCTCGACGAACCTACCTCCGCGCTTGATCCTATTTCAACCGCGCGCATCGAAGAGCTGGTTAGCGAATTGCGCACTGATTACACCATCGTAATGGTGACCCACAACATGCAGCAGGCCGCGAGAGTGTCGCAGCACACCGCGTACATGTATCTCGGCGAGCTCATCGAATTCACCCCAACTGCGCAGATATTTGTGAAACCAAAAGACAAGCGCACTGAGGACTACATCACAGGCCGGTTCGGCTAGGCAAGAAGCCGTTCGCGCTGAGGCTTGCCGTCGTTCGACGGCGCTAAGGATGACCGGATAGATTGATCATCAAACCCAACGCTCGCGCTCAGGGCGAACGGATTAAAGAAGGACCGACGACATGGAACACACCTCAAAACAATTCGAGATCGAGCTGGAAGACCTGAGGAGCGGACTACTCGCTATGGGCGGCATGGTCGAGGCGCAATTTGAGCGCGCGCTGGAGGCGATTGCCTCGGGCGACGAAGAGCTGGTTGAAGTCGTGCTGCGTGAAGAAAAGCGCGTCAACGACAAACAAATCGAACTCGACCGCAAAAGCATGGAAATCATCGCCAAACGGCAACCCGCTGCGGTGGATTTGCGGCAGATTATTTGCACTATGCAAGCCGTGAATGATCTCGAACGCATCGGCGACGAGATCAAAAAAATCGCTCAACGCGCCAAGCACTTTCAGGCGTCCGAGCGTTTTCAAACGCTGCGTCTGAACGAAGTCAAACGCATTGGTAGCGTCGCTCAAGAAATGCTTAAGGAATCACTGAACGCATTCGCACGGCTCGATGTGATTTCAGCGAGTGAAGTGATCGGTCGCGACGAAGCCGTTGACGGCGAGTTCGAGCGCATCATGCGCTTGCTCGTTACCTACATGATGGAAGACCCACGCACCATCAGCGCCGGCTTGGACGTGGCGTTCCTGGCGAAAGCCATCGAGCGCGTCGCTGATCACGCCAAAAACATCGGCGAGTATGTGATTCATATTGTGCAGGGCAAAGACCCTCGTCACGCGGGATAGTCGAGCGGCACCGTAGTCCGTCACGCACGCCGTGGTTTGCGCGAAAACGCCTACACAATTCACCGTGCTTTGCCCACAGGTCGTTTGACTTTGACGCGCAGTTGACAGCGCTGCCAGCGCGTGGTGACGCGAGCATGAAGCGCGATTAACGAGAGTGATCGCCGCCTAAGAATGGTCGCAACCGGCAGATGCAAACTGCTGCGGATGTCGCCTTGCGCCAATCGCCTGCGTCTATGCACATACCAAGCACTCAATGCAGTGATTGGCAAATCAAAGCCTTCCTGGGTTAGTGTCAATTTGTGACGTGTTGCCCCATCCACGCTGCCCAACACCTATTGGAGTTCGATATGAAACACGCCCCAAAGTCCCGTCTTGTCGCTGGTTTGCTGTGCTCATTCGGCCTCCTCTGCGCCGCGGCACCGGTGGCTAGCGCCGTCCCGACGCTCCCCACCGGATACATCCCGTTCATCCCTACCGTCTTCATACCGTTTTTGATACCGAAACCGATTGTGGCCACCTGCGATTTGTCCAGTGGAAACGGCGGTGTCGACTGGTTTGTGACCCGCGATCTGCGTGTCACAAGCTACGCGGGTTGGTCGGCTGACGCGATCACCTTTCGCTACGAAGCCAGTGCCACCGGCAGCTACAAATTTCGCATCGTGATCCGCGAAACCGATCGCTTCGGCGATACCATCACTCGATCTGAGCTCAGAACCATTTCACTGACCGGCGGCATCGCGGCCAACGTCACCACCTATTTCGGTAACGTATACGTCGGAGACGCGGTGGCGCTGTCAATCTCGCACGACGAGGTGACCGGGCCTGGCCAGCTCTACTTCAAACAAAGCACCACCGTGGGCTGCAATAGAGCCACGCTCACCGAGTCGAACGGCTCATTGCCCGGCCCGGCGGTTGATATCGGATTTATTCTGCGCGGTGAAACCACGCATGCCAAAGCCGAAGTGGTGGAGTACCGCCTACCAGCATCAAACAAATACTTCATAACTAGCGACACCGCCGAAAAAGCCGCGCTCGACGCGCGCCCCGATCTATTCGTGCGCACCGGGCAAAAATTCTCAGTCCCCGCAAAAAATGTGTACGGCAATGTGTTTGATGTGTACCGCTTTTACGCACCGGCACCCGGCGCACAGTCGCACGTTTTTGTCACCAAGTCAGACTACGACTTGATTGTTTCGCTGCCCAACACGGGGCTCGTCAATGAGGGCTCTGAGTTCGGCATGATCCGCCCCGATAACGCGGGCACCTGCCCGAGCTGGTCGCCCACCAGGGTCTACCGCTCCTACCGAAACAGCGCCACGGTGAGCCAACGCAATCACCGCTACAGCACAAGCCTTGCCACCCACAACGCCATGATCGCCCAAGGCTGGATCAACGAAGGCGTAGTCTTCTGCGCTTATCTATAGTTGACGTCGCCGACGAAAAAAAGCCAGCGCTTGCTGGCTTTTTTCGTTGCGTCAGTCATGCCGAGAGCTAGCCAAATCGCGCAACATGCATCACACGCTGTCCGTAGGATCGCCACGAGTTTGTGTCGCGTTTCAGCGCGGCACCGCTCGCGCAGTACTCAAATCCGCGAACGCCGGGGGCGCCAAATTCAGCTACCGCCACCACCGGCGTGTCGCCTTCCAGAGGCCTTGTGGATTGCACCACCGGGCCGATGGCGAGCGCCGTGCCTGCTTTCACAAACACCGGAATGCGTTCCAGATCATAGTTAAGCGTGATCACCTCGCCGCCGTCGATGTGCATGCCGCTCCATAGTTCAAACCAGCCGCCAGGGTGGTCCGGCAGGTAGCCTTCGACGTCACCTTGTGCGTTGAGTACGGGCATCACGATGAGCTGAGGGCCGCAGTAAAACTGAAGTTCGAATGCCCGTGCAATGCGGTCTTCAGGATGCATGATGGCCATGGAGCGCATCACCGGCAGGCCCGTCTTCACCGCAAGGTCGCAGGCACCCCGCAAATAGGGAAGCAGCTTGTAGCGAATCTCGAAGAATTCACGGGCAATGCGTTCAACGTTTTTTCCAAAACACCACGGCTCACGCGCGCCGATGCCGTGAATGCGGAAGTGAGAGGCGAACACCGCTGCTTGCACCCAGCGCAGATACAGTGCCGGTTCGGGCTGGGTTGCACCGTAAAAACCACCGACGTCGGTGGCGTGAAACGGTGTACCCGAATGGCCGTGATTCATGCTGGCGCGCAGGCTATTGGCCAAGCCCTCCCAGTCGCTCTGCGGGTCGCCGCCCCATTGCACGGGGTGCCGCTGCGAGCCGATCCACGCGGCGCGTCCCCACACGCACGCTTCGTCGCCGTAGGCTTCGCGTGATGCCTCGTACACGCACTGGTTATACAGATGCGCGTTGACGTTGTGAACCCGTGCGCCGGTGTCGCGATTGTGGGCGAGCGCATCGTGCGGCACCTGTTCACCGAAATCGCTCTTGATCGTATCGATGCCGAGTTCCCACAATTTCTTGTGTTCGTCGCGCCACCATGCGTAGGCGGCGGGATTGGTGAAATCAACTAATCCCGATGGCGGCAATGGTGTGAGTGTCGGGCCGAACGGCGTCGTCTTTTTGCCAATGTCCCACTCAAAAATCAGCTCAGAGCCATCGGCGTTTTTAAGGAAGTAGTTGCTCTGCTCGTACTTGCGATACTCGGGATGATGCACCGAAACGAGCGGATATTCCCAAGCGCAAATTTTGTAGTCGAGCGCTTTGAGTTCCCCCATCACTCGCTTGGGATCGGGATAGCGTGACGGATCGAAATTGAAGTGAAATCGCGTCGGCGTGTCCTGCCAGGCGCGGCCGTCGAAAGTGATGACGTCGACTGGAAACTTGCGTTCGCGAAACTCGCGCGCGGTATTCGAAATGTCGGCTTCGTCCTTGTAATATGCGCGACTGATCCACACGCCGAGCGACCATAGAGGCACGTTGGCAGGCTTGCCGGTGATGCGGTGATAGGCGGCAATCACGTCTTGTGGCGTATCGCCTGCGAAGAAAAACAAATCGAGTTGCGGCTCGTCAATGACAACTACATAGCTGCGATTCGACCATTGCGCATAACCCACGCCGTGCGCCACATCCACCGTAGTGTGGGCAAGGATTCCCCAGCAACCATTCGCTGTGATGGCCCATGAAAACGGCGTATTTTTGTAGCTCAAATCGGTGTTGACGCCGAGGGCGTCTTCAACACGTGAACTTACGAGTTGACCGCGCTTGTTAAGTGCGCCGCCCTTTTCGCCAAGGCCGTAAACCGGCGTGTCAGACGACAGTGCAAATGCTGCAACCGCTTGCGTGGGTGTCAATCCAAACGCCGCCACGCGCGTTGCCTCCAGCGGTTTTGCCATGCCACGAAATTGCTCGTCAGTGATACTGGTAAGGAGTGTTTTCCCTTTGTGATGCAAGGTCAAGTGCAGCGCGTTTGTTGCGTCGCTGGCAAGCGCCAGCGTGGCTCGCCCCGATTTGATACTGATTGATGATTCACCACGCTCCGTGGCACCGAATTCCGGCTTGGCGATGACCAACCCGTAGTCAGGTTTACTCATCGGATTGACGCGCAAACGAAACACGCCGCCACCGTAACTTTCCGCCGACATCTCGACTGATCGCCCATCGAGCGAAATTGCGGTTGAATCGTGCTGTGAAGCCTTGCTCGCCCCGAGTGAAATCAGGCGGTCGAATTGAGTGAAATCCATTTTGAAGTTTGTATGTGGCTCAGTAGGCCGCTGTGGGCGCGGTCAGCGTGGGTGTATCGGTCATGGGCACGTCGGTGGCAAGCTCGCGAATGCGATGCAATCCCGCTTTTGCTGCTCCCATCAATAGCCCCAAATCGCTCGCGTGTGACACGAAGTTGAAGCCGATGGAATATGCCCAATTTATTTGCTCCGGCGTGGCCAGCACGGTGCCCAGCGGCACACCGGCACGACGGCAAAATCCCGCCACTTCGGTCATCATCTCTTTGACTTGCGGGTGATTGACGTCGCCGCCGTGGCCGAGCGAAATGGACAAATCCCCAGGCCCGACGAACAGCCCGTCGATGCCCGGCACGCCTGCGATCTGCATGGCTGCTGCCATGGCCTGCGGCGTCTCCAGCTGGGCGATGACACACACCTCCTGATTGGCGCGTTCGACGTAGTCCGGGATGGTGTTGTAGCGGCTTGCCCGATGCATGCGCGCAAATCCACGGTCACCGAAGGGCGGGTAGCGGCAGGCGCGCGCCAGTTCATGAGCTTCGTCAACCGTGTTCACCATGGGAAAACACAGGGACAGCGCGCCCATGTCGAGCGCAAATTTAATCTGCGTCTTGTCGTGCGAGGCCATGCGCACGAGTGCGGCGGTCGGGCTCTCAGCGGTGGCTTGCAGTAGCGCGTGCAGGCCATAGGTTTGTGCCGTGGAATGCTCGATATCGAGCACCAGATAGTCGTAGCCAACATTGGCCATCAGCTCGGCCATCACAGTCGAACCGGACATGAACCAGCCACCGGTTAAAAGTTTCCGTTTGAGCAGAGCGTGTTTGAATGGATTGTGTAGAGCCATGATGTTCAGAAGATAGTGGGTTCAGGCAGCAATTCTGCGCCTTGTAAAAAGTCAAAATCCGCGCCAACGTCCGCTTGTGTGACGTGCTGCTGATAGAGCGCAGCGTAGCTACGGTTGTAGCGCAACGTGGCGGGTTTGGCGAGTAGCCAATCGGCGTGCCGTTGAGCGAGTATTTCCTGCGGAACTTGCAGCGTGATAAGGCGCGACTCTACGTCAAGCGCAATCAGGTCGCCCTCGCGCACCAGCGCTAGCGGGCCGCCCACTGCGGCCTCCGGGCAGACATGCAAAACGCAGGTGCCGTAGTGGGTGCCGCTCATGCGCGCGTCCGAGATGCGCACCATGTCGCGCACCCCTTGCTCCAGCAGTTTTTTTGGGATCGGCAGGTTGCCCGCTTCCGGCATACCTGGTGCACCGACCGGACCGACATTTTTGAGCACGAGGATCGAATCTTTGGTGACATTTAAATCAGGCGCATCGATGCGCGCCTGCATGTCGGCGAAATTCTCGAACACGACGGCGGGGCCAATGTGCTTGAGCAGATGCGGCGATGCTGCGGACGGCTTCATCACGGCACCGCGTGGCGCGAGATTGCCGGTGACGACAGCAATGGCCTGCTTTGAGACGGGGTTTTCAAGCGGGCGAATGATGTCGCTGTTAAACACTTTTGCAGCGCTCAAGTGTTCACCTAAGGTGTGCCCTGTCACCGTGCCGGTGGACGTGTCGAGATGCGTCTCAATCTGCTTGAGCAAGCCCTGCAAGCCGCCCGCAAAGAAGAAGTCCTCCATCAACGCGTCCCCTGCTGGCATGATGTTGGCAAGCACTGGAATCGCTTTGTTGTAACGCTCCCAAACATCAAGCGGCAGCTTGATGCCAAGCCGCCCGGCCATCGCCGGCAAATGCACGCAGGCATTGGTTGATCCGCCAATCGCGAGCACCGTTTTTACGGCATTGTGAAAGCTCGCTTCCACGCAAATATCGCGCGGCTTCAGGTCTTCCATCACCATCGCCACGATTCGCTCGCCCACTTGCGAACACATGCGTGGATGGTGCGAATCCATCGCCGGAATCGATTGCGCCCCGGGCAAACAAAACCCCAAAACCTCGGCCACCGCCGTCATCGTGGTTGCCGTGCCCGCTGTGTTGCACGTGCCGGGGCTGCGGGTCATGCACCCCTCCAGCTCCTGCCAGTCGTCGTCACCAAAACGCCCGGCGCGACGCTCGTTCCAGAACTTCATGGTGTGCGTGCCGGTGCCGACTTTTTGCCCTTGAAACGAGGCGTTTGAAGACGCGCCAGCGGGGATGAAAATCGACGGCAGATTAGTTGAGAACGCTCCCATCAACAGCGCCGGCGTGGTCTTGTCGCAACCGCCCATGAGCACCACGCCATCGATCGGATGCGAGCGCATCAGCTCTTCGGTTTCCATCGCCAGAAAGTTGCGATAGAGCATGGTGGTCGGCTTGACCCACACCTCACCCAGGCTCATCGCGGGCAATTCAATCGGCCAGCCACCCGCACGCAGCACACCTTCGCGCACCTTCTGCGCGCGTTCACGCAGATGCGAGTGACAGGTTGAAATATCGCTCCAGGTGTTGATGATGCCGATGACCGGGCGACCCATGAAGTCGCTGCGGTTCCAGCCCACCTGTGCGAGCCGCGCACGGTGTGAAAAGGTGCGCATGCCGTCGCCAGCGAGCCAGCGCTGGCTACGCAAATCTTCGACGCGTTTGATGCGTTTTTTTTGCGGGTTCACTCGAATCACTCTCTGGCAAACGCCCTACAAACGGGTCGTAAAGAATAGCACAAAGCAGCTCAAGTCATATAGATCATCTAGATGATCTATATGACTTGAGCGCAGAAATCCCCCCGATAATGTCATCCTATGGACTATCAGGCCACTCTTGACCGCATTCACAGCGCGCTGAAACCGATCATCGGCGAAGGCAAAGTGGCCTCGTATATCCCCGAGCTTGCCAGCATTGCAGCGGATCAATTTGGCATGGCGGTCGTGGACTTTTCAGGCAATGTGTACGCAGTCGGCGATGCGACGAAGCGTTTTTCGATTCAGTCGATCTCAAAGCTGTTTGCGCTGACGCTCGCCTTTCAACGCGAAGGGGATTCGGTGTGGACGCGCGTGGGGCGAGAGCCTTCTGGCAGTCCCTTTAATTCGCTGGTGCAGCTTGAGGCGGAGCACGGCATTCCGCGCAATCCGTTCATCAATGCCGGGGCGCTGGTGATCACCGACATGCTTGCAAGCCGCAGTGTCAATGCGGCACAGTCGCTGGTAGATTTTGTGCGTCGGTTGAGCGGCGTGGCGGACATCACCTACAACACGAAGGTCGCGCAGAGTGAAATTAGCACTTCGTCGCGTAACGCGGCGATGGCGCATTTTATGAAGAGTTTCGGTAATTTGAACAACAAGGTAGGCGAGGTGTTGCATGCCTATTGCCATCACTGCGCCATCGAAATGAACTGCGTGGAGCTGGCGCGTGCGGTGTGCTTTCTCGCCAATCAGGGTGTGAATCCGTGGACGGGCGAGACCGAGGTTGACGCCAGTTCCGCAAAACGCCTGTCGGCTTTGATGCTGACGTGCGGCACCTATGACGCGGCGGGCGACTTCGCGTTTCGCGTGGGCTTACCGGCGAAAAGCGGCGTGGGCGGCGGAATTGTGGCGATTCTGCCGGGGCAGTGCGGCATTTGCGTATGGTCGCCCGCGCTGGAAGAAAGCGGCAACAGTCACGCCGGTTCGTTGGCGCTGGAGATGTTTACTTCGATCACCAAATTGTCTATTTTTTAGTATGGCTTTTTGCTGAGATGCTTATTTATTTGGGGATAAGCGGCGATAAATCATAAAGTCGATAATCTGCAAAAAGGCGGATTAGCCCAAGCTCAACAAGACTTTCAGCTAAAAGCTGATCACGGTTCTGGGCGCTCGATCGGTAGAAATCCCGGCTGCTATGCTGCCGCTGCTACGCTGCCGCTGCAACACTGCGCTGTGACGCGCTCGCGCCATGTCCCGCCGCCCGCAACACCGCAGCCCGAGTATCCGGCGGCAGCAAGAAGGCCGCGTCCTCCGCGCGAATTAACAATGACGGCTCAAAATGCACGGACTCCGCCGCGTCTAGTTGCACCAAACCAGCTCGCAGCAACGCATCAAACGCAGAGCGAAACTGGGTGCGATCTGAAAACTCGGGCGCGTTGAATACGTGAGTCATCGCAAGGTGTTGTGCAGCTTGTTGACACAGCGTTTCTAGCGACTCGCGGCTCCTCCCTCCGCTTTCGCCGCGCACCACCAACGCCAGCATCAATGCGTGCCGGGTGAGGGTGGGGCGAATGGTTGAGGCGAGCACTTCTAGGTGCATCGCGCTATCGGTGCCTTGCGCCGATGCGCTAACCACGTTCGCTTCCGTCTCGATCGTCACCCAATGATCGGTACCTAGCGTTTCCAGCGTGCGTTCAAACGCCAGAAACTTCGGTGTCACCGGACCCAGATCGGCCAACGGTTCATCCACGGCAAAGTCAAATTGCGGGCCCGCCTCTGATTCGCGCCACGGCGGCAGGTACAGCTCGGATTCCAGCAGCACATAAAGCTCACGCGCCAATCGCGCCAGCTTGGTCTTGCCGATCACCCCGTGCTGCACGACCAGGCAGGCCAGCAGCCCCGGCAGCGCGAAGCAATGCAACACGTTGTTGCGAAAGTAGGTGAGCGCGACCGCTGCCGTCGGTTCAGCCAGCACCACGTCGCCCAGCGGATGCGATTTGCGTGTCAGGTAGCCCATGCGCGCGGTGTAGCCGATGGCCTCCGCACCGGTGAGCTTGGTGAGCACCGCCTCAGGCGCGCTGTGCGATTGCGAAACAAGCCGCAGCAGTCGCTCGACAATGCTTGCCAGTTGCATCGCATCGGCCGCATGTTTCGGTGTTGCGAGCAGTGCTGTGGCGACCACCGCCACCGGATTCAAATGCACGGCGCCGTTGATGCGCTCGGCGATCTGCCGCGACACCTCGGTCAGGGCGCGTCGCCGTAGCGATTTGTCGGCGAGCCAGTCGTCCATGTCCTTCGCACCCTCGGCATCGAGCAGTTCACCCAGCGCGATGGGGCGCGCAAAGCTCACACCGACCGCGCCGTATCGCTCGCGACGCAAATCGCGGATGGCGGTGATCAGACCGAAGATTGATTCCTTGCGCTTGGTTGCGCCCGCCAGCTCTTCGGTGTAGCTGCCGCCTTCAAACAGTTTTTCGTAACCGATGTACACCGGGATGAACAGCAACGGTCGGGTGTGCTCGCGCAGATAACTTTGCACCGTCATCGAGATCAATCCCGCTTTCGGCGGCAGCATGCGCCCGGTGCGCGAGCGACCGCCTTCGACGAAATACTCCATCGGAAAACCGCGCTTCAAAACGGCATGCACGTAGGCCGCAAACATCTCGCCGTACAGCTCATCGTTCTTAAAAGATCGGCGCAAAAAGAACGCACCACCACGGCGCAGAATGGCGCCGACAATCGGCAGATTGAGGTTTGCACCCGCCGCAATATGCGGCACTGTCAGGCCGATTTTGTGCACCACATACGAAAGCAATAAATAGTCGATATGGCTGCGATGACATGGCACATACACCAGCGTGTTGTCTTTCGCCAATGCCTGCAAGCGCTCGACGCCGCGCAGCTCAACGCCATCGTAAATGCGGTTCCACAAACGGCCCAGCAGTCGCTCCATAAAGCGCACCAGCAGGTACGAATAGTCAGCAGCGATTTCGCGCCCGATGCTGTTGGCGCGCGCCTCGACTTTGCTGAGCGTTGTTTGCTTGTCATCCACTTCGCGCAAGATCGCCTCGCGCACTCGCGGCTCGTGCATCATGCCGTCGATCAGCGTGCGCCGGTGCGACAAATCCGGCCCAATCGCCGCCTCTCTTTCAGTGCGAAACTCGGTGCGCAGCAAACGCGCCACCCGACGAACAATGCGCTCGCGATCCAGCCCCTCGATCTGCGCGACGTTGATCAGCTCAGCAAGCGAAATTGTCTGGCCAAACTTCGCCACGACCGAGCGGCGAAAGAAGATCATGGCAAACAATTTTTTCAACTTTGATCGCCCGCCCCAACCCTCCGCTGCCCACAATCGCAACCAGCGTAGTCCACGTAACGGTGAGCCTTCACGCTCTTCACGTTCCGGCGCGCGGCCCCAGAAAATGCTCACCGGAATCAGCTGCACATCCGCCATGTTGCCGTCAGCAACGGCATCAACCAGTCGCGTCAGTCGCTGCGCAGAAATACCGCTGCGATCCTCATGCAAGGCGAAGAATGCGTGACGCTCGGGGCGTGTGCCTGTGTTCCGCGGGACATTGAGTGGTGCGTGTGATTTCGGGATGGGGCGCTTCGCCGTCAAGTCATCGAGCAGCGCGCTGTTGGTGAGCGACGGGCGCGGCAGCACGTAGCAGACCGGGGCCGTGGGCTCAATAGTTAGCGGTTGTGGAAAGACCTGCACACGCACCCAAAGCGTGAGCACGCGACGCAGCAACGCTTGAAGCCAGCGTTGTGGAACTTCCCAGAGGTCGGTGCTGTTCACGATGCTCTCTCAGGTACTTCGTGCGGACTGCTCGCCGCAGCGATTAGCTCTGCCACCTGTTCAATCGCATCTGCAGCATCACAGTCAACCACATCACCCTCAAAACTGCGCAACCACGTCATCTGTCGCTTCGCAAGTTGCCGCGTGGCGAATAGCGCGCGGTCGAACATTTCCGCTTGTGGTGCGCGGCCTTCGAGCACATCGAGCACCTGTCGATATCCAACACAGCGCATCGACGGCAGGTCCGCGGTCAATGGGTATTTGCTGCGTAGGGACGCAACTTCTGCCACGAAGTCCTGCGCGAACATGGCGTTGAGTCGCGCCTCGCACCGCGCATGCAACCACGCGCGATCAGCCGGAAGCCAGCGCAACACAAGGCGCTGGAGCCCTGCCAATGCGGGCTTGCGTTGGCCTTGCAGCGCCGAAAGCGGCGTGCCTGCAATCATCCATACTTCGAGCGCCCGTTCGATGCGCTGCGTGTCAGTCGGCGGCAAACGCCTGGCGGTGACAGGATCGACTTTGGTCAACTCGGCATGCAAAGATTCAACGCCGTCACGCTCACGGCGCGCGCTTAACTCGGCGCGAATCGCGGCGTCCGCTGGTGGCACATCACTCATGCCGTTGACCAGCATATTCGCGTACATCATGGTGCCGCCCACCAAGAGTGGCATGCGGCCGCGCGAATGAACGTCAGCAATGGCTGCCTGACAGTCAACGACGAACCGCGCCACGGAATAGCTTGCAGTCGGGTCTATCAAATCAATAAGATGGTGCGGCACTTGCGCCTGCTCTGCCTTACTTGGCTTAGCGGTGCCGATGTTCATGTCGCGGTAGACCAGCGCGGAATCGATGCTGATGATTTCTGCATTGAACCGCCCGGCAATCTGCATCGCCGCAGCGCTTTTGCCCGAGGCCGTTGGCCCCACGAGCAACACAACCGGGGCCAGCATCAGCGACCGCGCATGAACAACGCGTCCAGTTCTTTGAGTGTCAAGTGATACCAGGTGGGGCGACCGTGGTTGCAAGAGCCCGCACGCTCGGTGGCTTCCATCGCGCGTAACAACGCGTTCATTTCCGTGACGGTCAGCGCGCGGTTGGCGCGTACCGCCGCGTGGCAGGCCATGGTCGACAGCAATTCGTCGCGACGCGATTCGATCATCGCACTTACCCCGAGCTCGTCAAGTTCGGCGAGTACGCTGTGCAGCAACGCTTCAGGTGCAGCGTCCGCGAGCAACGTCGGCACGCTGCGCAACGTCAACGCGCGCTGGCCGACCACGCTTACATCAAAGCCCAATTGCTGCAGGGCTTCGCGGTGGGTCTCGGCGCAGCTCACTTCTTTTTCTGTGGCGTTGATCACGCTGGGGATCAGCAATCGTTGCGTTGCAACCGCTTCTGTCGCTTGCGATTTCAAGCCTTCATAGACGATGCGTTCGTGTGCGGCATGCATGTCGATCAGCACCAGCCCCGCCGTGTTTTGCGCGAGAATGTAGACGCCGTGCAACTGCGCGAGCGCGAAGCCGAGCGGGAATTCGGTGGCGGGTAGTGGCTTTGCCATCGAAGCGGTCGTTGCGTCGCTTTGCGGTGCAAAGAAATACTCCGCAACGCGCTCCGATACGCCAACATTAGCCCGCGCTTGATACGGTGGATACGAGGCGAACGATGACTGAGCGGGCGTAGCTTCAACGGAGCACGAACCGGAGGCAGGCTCAACTGCAACCCGATCGCCAAACAACTTCTGCGCAGCCGATACCGCAGGCTGCGACGCCGCATTGCCGCTCATTGCGCGATCCACCGCACGCCGCACAAATTGATGCACGGCTTGCGATTCACGAAAACGCACTTCGGTTTTTGCCGGGTGTACGTTCACGTCCACCGCTCGCGGATCAAGCGTGAGTTTCAGCACAAAACTGGGGGATGCGCCGCCGTGCATCTGGTCACGCAGCGCGTCTCGAATCGCGTGCAACACCACCTTGTCACGCACCCAGCGACCATTGACGAAGAGGTGCTGCGCATCGCGATTAGGCGCGCTGCTATTCGGTTTGAGCACGAAACCTTCAATCGCCAGTAAACCGGCATCGGCATTGATTGCAGTCGCAGCGTTCAGCCACTCCGCGCCGAGCACTGCTGCAACTCGCGCAGGCCACGCTTGCACTGGCCAGCGATGCACAGCGCGACTGTTGTGCGTAAGCTCCAGCGCGATGTTGCTGCGCGCTAATCCAAGTCGACGCACGGCATCCAGACAATGCGCATACTCGGTCGCTTCCGACTTCAAAAAACGCCGTCGTGCCGGTGTGTTGAAGAATAGCTCGGCGACCGTCACCGTGGTGCCCAATCGCGCGCTTACCGGCTCGGTGGGCTCGCTTTGTCCACCTTCAGTTTTCAGGCGAAATGCACTCGGCGCACCTTGGCTTCGACTGGTAATCGACAGCCGCGCCACCGACGCAATCGATGCGAGCGCCTCACCGCGAAAGCCGAAGCTGGTTACTGATTCAAGATCATCAAACGACGCGATCTTTGACGTGGCATGTCGCGCAATCGCCAGCGGCAGTTCCGCCACAGCGATGCCATGCCCGTCGTCGGACACTTGCATCAGCACCGCGCCGCCGCCCGCGAGTTCGATGCTGATGGCGCGCGCGCCGCCGTCCACCGCGTTTTCCAGCAATTCCTTAAGCGCGGCGGCGGGCCGTTCGATGACCTCGCCCGCTGCGATCTGATTGACCAGATGATCGGGCAGGGTCTGGATTTGTCGCGCGCTTTGTCGTGAATCGGCGACACGAGGAATCACGCCAAACGCCACAACGGACGCGGCCTCTGGCACAATCGCGGGCGCAAGAACAACGTCACCGGGATCGGTGGCAACTAAAGCAATTAAAGGAGCGGGCGCGTTCACGCGTTCGATTGTATGCGGCTGATTTTTACCTCTGCCTTTGTCGCTGGGTTGTCGTTTATTCCGGCCGGTCCGTGTTGGTCGCAACCGCTTGCGGCTAACGGGTCGAGCAGCGTGGCGATTGTGCCGCCCGCCGCGATGAAGATCGAGGGCGTCCCTCCGATACCACAAACGCTGGCACTTGAAATTGCGCCTTATGGGGACTTTGCGCCAACCCGCTTCGTTGCCTGGCACCCGGTCGATCAGGACATGCTGATACTGCGTCGCGCGGGCAACACCAACCAGTTGTTCCTGCAGGGCGACCCGATGGGTAAGCCGGTGCAACTTACCAAGGGGCGCGAGCCGGTTCGCGGTGCGAGTTTCGAGCCGAAACGAGGTGACTACATTCTGTTTGCGCGCGACGTCGGAGGCGACGAGGCAACGCAGATTTATCGCCTCGATGCCAAGACGCAAGTAGAGGCGCAGATCACGCCACCGGGCGAGCTGCATGGCCTCGGCCCGTGGAATACCGCGCAGGACAAAGTGATTATCACCGCCCGCGCGCTCGATCGCAGCGCCGCCAACGGCAAGCGTGAGCAGGCCGTAGTCGACGTCTACGCGATTGATCCGCTGCAACCCGAGGCACGCTTCAAGCTGGCCAGTCTTTCCGGTGCGGGCTGGCGCGCGGTGCGCTGGCTGGATCGCGAAAATCGCCTGATTCTTAGCGAGTATCAGTCGTCAACGTCCAGCAAATTGTGGTCGCTGGATCTGGCGACGGGTAAGCGATCCAGCCTTGGCGACGGCGAGGCTGATGACCACGACAGCGGCGCCGAGCGCTGGTTGTATCGAAAAAAATTCGATGGTGATTTTGGCAAGCTTTCGCGCGTCGACGTGAAAAACGGCGATCGGCAGTGGGTAACCAAAGACATCGAGTACGACGTGGACAGCTGGTCGATAGCACGCAGCGGAAAGCGCATTGCAGTGCTAGTCAACGTCGGTGGCAACGCGCAGTTAAAACTGTTCGATGGTGACTTGAAACCGTTGCCCGTACCCACATTGCCGCCGGGCCTCATTTCGTCGGTGAGCTGGCACAGAAATGGCCGCGACCTGGCGCTCGCCATTGAATCGGCCGAGTCGCCAGGCGAGGTGTTCTCGCTCGATGCTGACATGGGTTTGGTGACGCGGTGGACGCAACATCCGACCGTGGCCGCCGTCAAGCGACCGTTCGCCGAGGCGGAGCCCATCAATTGGCGCAGCTTTGACGGCATGAATATTTCGGGCTTTCTACACCGCCCCAATGCGAAGGAGTTTCCAGGCAAACGGCCGGTCATCATCTCCATCCACGGCGGGCCTGAGAGCCAGGCTCGGCCGGGGTTTCGGGGCCGCTCAAACTACTGGATCAACGAGCGCGGTTATGCGCTGATCTACCCGAATGTGCGTGGCTCGTCGGGCTTTGGCAAACGCTTTCTTGAGGCGGACAACAATAGAAAACGCGAAGACTCAGTGAAGGACATCGGCGCGCTGCTTGACTGGATTCACGCGCAACCTGATCTGGATCCGTCGCGGGTAGCGGTGATGGGCGGCAGCTACGGCGGCTACATGGTGCTCGCTTCAAGCGTGATGTACGGCAACCGGCTAGCCGCTGCGTTTAACTCGGTGGGCATCTCGCATTTTGTGAGCTTTCTGGAGAACACCGAAACCTATCGCCGCGACCTGCGTCGCAGCGAATACGGCGATGAACGCGACCCGGAAATGCGCAAATTTCTGGATGGCATTTCGCCTTTGACGCACGCCGACAAAATCAAGCTGCCGCTGATGATCAGTCACGGCAAAAACGATCCGCGCGTGCCCTACACCGAGGCCGAACAGATTGTGCGAAAAGTACGCGCCAACGGTTCGCCAGTTTGGTATTTGCTGGCCGAGGACGAAGGTCACGGCTTTGCGAAGAAGGCCAACGCGGATTTTCAGTTCGCTGCGATGACTACGTTTTATGATCGGTATTTGCTGAAAAAAGCGCAGTAAACTGGAACGCAGCTTTTGGCTGAAACGCCCGAAATGCATGGGTATGCGCGAATTTTATGCGGTAGTCGATATTCCGTTATTTACGGCGCTAGCCCCAAGTGGTAGGCCGTTTCGCCACAAAGCTGTTAGCGCGTAGCCCGCTCCAGCGCGCTCAAAAAATTCATGGCATGGACGTGGGTTGCCGCCACGTCATCGTCCGCGCCGCACATCTCAACAGACGCTCGCAACGTTGAACAAACGGACGGGCGTTTCGGATCACCAAAAATCGCGCAGAGATTGTCGTCAGTGAGTTGAACGCAACGCACGCCCGCCGCTTTTCCCCTCGCCAAGCCTGGCACGCCACCGGTCGCTAGGACAGGTATCGCTGAGGTGATCGACGGCGCGATGCAACAGGCACCGCAACCGCTGCGGCATTGCATCAACGCAGAGTCTACGGCGCGAGCCGATCGATATGCCAGCCGCCGAACTGACGTTGAAACGCCAGACGGTCGTGCAGTCGCGAGCGACGGCCTTGCCAAAATTCCACCATCTCGGGCACGACGACATAACCGCCCCAGTTGGCTGGACGAGGTGGGTTGTCACCAAACTGCTTTTCGGCCTCGGCAAAGCGCGCTTCCAGCGCCTCGCGGCTTTCAATTTTCTCGCTCTGTGGTGAGGCGTGTGCGCCGATCCGCGACTTCAACGGCCGTGATTGGTAGTACGCATCTGACGTTGCCGCGTCCACTTTTTCGATGTGGCCCTCAATGCGCACCTGCCGCTCCAGCTCCACCCAGTGAAAGGTGAGTGCTGCCCATTGCGACTGCCCCAGCTCGCGGCCCTTGCGGCTGTCGTAATTGCTGTAGAAAGTAAATCCGCGCTCGTCCACGCCTTTCAGCAAAACGATACGTGCCGACGGTCGCGCGTTCTCACCCACCGTCGCCAGATTCATGGCCGTTGGCTCAGGCAGCTCAGCCTTGATCGCCTCAGTCATCCACTGGTTGAACTGCATGAACGGATCAGCCGCCAGATCGCGCTTGCCCAACGAGGCCAGCTTGTAATCTTTGCGGAGGTCGGCGAGGGGGGAGGCGTGTGTGCTCATACGATGAATATACTCGCCCCACCTGATGCTGCGATCGGCAAACCCAATGGACACCAAAACGAAACAGCTTGATGCTGCGAATTGGCTCAACGAAAACACCGCTGCACTGCATGAATACAACGCATGGATCGCCGTGAACGGAACGTTTGGTGACCACCTGCGTGCATGGAAAATACGTCAAAACCCAAGCGAATCTTTACCGCGAAACAAAGACACGAATGACCACAAATAAATTCCAGGGCACCGCCTCCTACATCACCACGCCCGATCTGCTGCTCGCGGTCAATGCTGCGATCACGCTGAAGCGTCCGCTGTTGATCAAAGGCGAGCCGGGCACCGGCAAAACCATGCTCGCGGAGGAGGTCGCCGCCGCGCTCGGCTGGCCGCTATTGCAATGGCACATCAAGAGCACGACCAAGGCACAGCAGGGCCTGTATGAATACGACGCGGTGTCACGTCTGCGTGATTCGCAGCTTGGCGAGGAGAAGGTCAAAGACATCGCCAACTACATCAAGCACGGCGTGCTGTGGGAAGCGTTCGAAAGTGATGTGCCGACGGTCGTGCTGATCGACGAAATCGACAAGGCCGACATCGAATTCCCCAACGACCTGCTGCGCGAGCTCGACCGCATGAGCTTCGACGTTTACGAAACGCACAGCACCATCACGGCCAAGCACCGCCCGCTGTTCATCATCACCAGCAACAACGAAAAAGACCTGCCCGACGCCTTCCTGCGCCGCTGCTTCTTCCACTACATCAAGTTCCCGAGCAAGGAGACGATGAAACAGATCGTCGATGTGCATTACCCGCATATCAAGCAAGACCTCGTCAGCGCCGCGCTAGAGGCCTTCTTCGACCTGCGCGAAATGCCGGGCCTCAAGAAAAAGCCGTCAACCAGCGAGTTGATTGACTGGATCAAATTGCTGCTGGCCGAAGACATCGATCCAGCAGTGCTGCGCGAGAAGGATCAGCGGAAGGTGCTGGCGCCACTGTATGGCGCAGTGCTCAAAAATGAGCAGGATACGGAGCTGTTTCAGAAGCTTTTGTTTATGGCGCGGCGGGGGTAGAGAACTCGCATTGCACACCTTCAAGTTTCACACGGCGGTGGCGACAATTCTGGCGCTTGGCTGCCCCTACATCGCCTCGACAGCGTTAATCTGGATGTTCCCAGCCGGTAATCTGTTGTGTATTTTTGCAGGGTACGCCGCGCACTGGCGAAAGGACGGCTGGAGTTTGCTGCTTCACCTCGGCGTGTTCCTAACGCCAATTGCTACGGTATCCGCTTACTTGATTGCTGACTTTCTCAAGCGGGACACAGCCGCATACACCTTCGGCGACACCGCCGTCGTGCTAGCGTTCATCAACACTGCGCTGTGCGGGTTTGGGTTCGCTGTCGCCCATCGCGCCAATTCACGCATTCGATAGCCAGGTAGGGTGGAACGCTTGCGGTTCCGCCTGCTGACACCGGCGTAGCCACTTCTAAAAGCGTGCGATCACGTTCGGCGGAACCGCTTCGCGTTCCACCCTACGAGGTCATGCCACAGTTCACGCTAGTGAGAATTGCCAGCGAGGTAGCGAGGTAGGGTGCGCATCAAAATGCGCACCATCGTTGCACTCGAGACGTCTACGATTTGCGAAGGCGGTGCGCACTTTGGTGCACACCCTACGCATGTACAGTCGGGTAGCCAGCGTAGCCGCGATGCAGCTGCAGCGGAATCGAGGATCGTGGCGCGGGGAAATGGCCTCGATTCCGCAAGCTTCATCGAGGCTACGAATCAGACGATGGAGTCGTAGCGTGTAGCCCGTAGGGTGGAACGCTTGCGGTTCCACCTGCTGACACCGGCGTAGCCACTTCTAAAAGCGCGCCATCACGTTCGGTGGAACCGCTTCGCGTTCCACCCTACGAGGTCATGCCACAGTTCATGCTACTGATAATTGCCAAAGGTTCGGCGCATTGAAACGCCTTTGCGCAGCTTCTACTTCGCCGCTGCCATCTCTTTTTTTATAACCACTTCTTCTTCCTCACGGAAGCGACGATTGCCACACTGATCGCGCCAGGTGGCTACTAGTTGCCGGTGCGGCTCGACACGATCATTGATGGTTGTGCTGCGTTGATTCACGGCATTGATGCGCGCGTTCAATGCCGTGATCCGTTCACGCAGTGCCGTTTGGTTTGCGTTGAAGCCTTCTATGCTTTGATTCAATGCGCGATTTCTTCCGTCGAGCGTCGCGCGATCTGCTTCTGCATCGGCTTTTTCCGCGTCGGTGTTGGCCGCTAGCGCTTTCGTAGTCTGCGCAGCCACCAGCGCGGCGATTGAGTCACGTCCAGCAACAATCGCCGTTGAACGCGCACGAAGCTCGTCGTTGGCCTGATCCACCTCCGCCTGCTCAGCCTTCGCTGCGTCCTGATCGCGCTTAAAGGCGTCCTGCAACCGCACGATTTCGCTTGCGGTTTGCTTGTTGGCTTGTTCGAGCTTCATGCACGCGCGAAGTTCATCAATTGTCAGGATTTTGTCGGAACGCGCGGGGGCCTGAGCGAGGCTTTGGTTCACGCCAAACGTAGCCGCAAGGGCAAGTGCGCAAGCCGTTGTGCTTGAGAGATTTGTATTCAAGTTGAATCTGCGTTAATAAGATCGATGTCAAGTTGCTGACCGGTAGCCACGAGTTTACCCAGACATGGCGTGCCCGGCTTTGACGCGGCAGCGCATCATCGGCGGAAAACTAAACACACCTCTTGCTACCATAGGGTTGTGAATACAGTGACCGACCCTCTTTTCAGAATCTCCTTTGTGCTGCATGGTGTAGCCGCCGCGCCGGGGATTGCCATTGCCCGCGCGCAACTGGTGTCGCATGCCACGCTGGAGGTGGCGCACTATGACATTGCGCCCGAGCAGATCGACGATGAGCTACGTCGATTCGATACGGCGCTCGCCACCGTTCGCGCTGAATTTGAGACATTGCATGAGCGCATGAAGGGCGATGACGCGCCAGCCGAGTTCGGCGCGTTTCTGGATGTGCACTGGATGATCCTGACCGACACGCAGGTCGCGAAGGAACCCAAGCGGCTGATCACTGAGCAGTTCTGCAATGCCGAATGGGCCGTGACTCAGCAAATGAAGACACTGGTCGAGCAGTTTGAGCAGTTTGAAGACGCTTATCTGCGCGAACGATCGCATGATGTGGTGCAGGTGGTCGAGCGTATCGTCAAGGCGCTGATGGGCAAGCCGAGCGAACTGCCGAAAATTAATCCGTTGCACGCCACGGCACTGATTGCGCATGATTTGTCACCCGCTGACGCGATTCATTTCAAGGAATCAGCGTTCGCCGCGTTCGTGACTGACGTGGGGGGCGCGACTTCGCACACTGCCATCGTTGCCCGATCGCTGGGCATTCCGGCGGTGGTCGCACTACACAACGCGCGCTCGCTGATTCGCGAGGCCGAATCGCTGATCGTGGATGGTGACAACGGTCTGGTGATCGTCAATCCGGATCATCATGTGCTCGCAGAGTACGAGCTGAAACAAAGCGGGCAGCGGCTTGAGAGAAAGAAGCTCACACGGCTGGTGGCCACGCGTGCGGTGACGCTGGATGGCACGACCATTGACCTCAACGCCAACATTGAGTTGCCTACAGACACTAAAGCTTGCCTCGAAAACGGGGCCGATGGCGTGGGCCTGTTTCGCTCTGAATTTTTGTTTCTGCATCGCGACGATTTGCCGACGGAGGACGAGCAGTTCGAGTCGTATCGCGCGGTGGTTGTGGGCTTGCAGGGACGTCCGGTCACCATCCGCACCTTCGACCTGGGTGCGGATAAACGCATGCCCGGTTTGGGTGATCGGCCGAGTGACAACCCGGCGCTGGGTTTGCGTGCCATTCGTCTGTGTCTGGCTGAGCCGAAACTCTTTATGACGCAATTACGCGCGATTTTGCGGGCGAGCGCGTTTGGTCGGTTACGTATCCTGATTCCAATGATTTCGAATGCGCATGAGGTGAAGCAAACACTTGCCTTCATCAGTCGCGCCAAGGCGGAATTGGTGCGCGACGGCATCGCCTTTGATGCCGACGTGCCCGTGGGCGGCATGGTGGAGATTCCAGCCGCCGTGCTGTCGCTTGCCTACTTCACCGACCACCTCGATTTTTTGTCGATTGGCACCAACGATCTGATTCAATACACGCTCGCCATTGACCGTACCGATGACGCCGTGGCGCACCTCTATGACCCACTGCATCCGGCGGTGCTAAAGCTCATCGCGCAGGCCATTCGCACCTCAGCGAAGGCAAATACGCCGATTGCGGTGTGTGGCGAAATGGCGGGTGAGCTGCGCTTGACGCGCCTTTTGCTTGGCTTCGGACTGCGCAATTTTTCGATGCATCCGGCGCAATTGCTGGCCATCAAGCAGCGCATTCTGACCTCCAGCATTGCTGATTGCGAGGCAGTTGCGAACCGGATTTTGCGCACCGATGATCCCGACAAAATCGCGGCCGCGCTGGCCAGGCTAAACGCCCTGTAGCGCTTGATGCGCGCGCATCACGAAAAATTCGGTATCATCGTGGCATCGCCGATTTGAAGATACAGCTTGCGGGCGAGACAGGTTCAAGGACTTAAAACTTCCAGAGCCGGTCAAAATTGCTAAAGCGAACCCGGAGTTGCAATCCTCTCCCCGTCGCATGACACAAGCCCGCAAGCCAATAATCATCAGGCTTCCGGGCTTTTTTCTTGACTATGTTTCCTGCTTTCGACTCCGTTGGTTACGCCTCGCCGCAACAAATAGCGTTTGAGCAGCCGCTGATTTTTGCCTCTGGCGCGCGGCTTCCTCGCTACGACTTGACTGTTGAGACGTATGGCGAGCTAAACGCTGCGCGGACAAACGCGGTGCTGGTGTGCCACGCATTGTCGGGCCACCATCACGTGGCGGGCTTCTACAAAGATGCGCCCGATCCTGCAAAGTCGGAAGGCTGGTGGGACAACCTGATCGGGCCCGGCCGTCCACTCGACACGCGCAAGTTTTTCGTGATCGGTGTCAACAATCTTGGCGGCTGCCACGGCTCTACCGGCCCGAGCACCATCAACCCGGCGACGGGTCAACGCTTCGGCAGCGACTTCCCGATTGTCACGGTGACTGATTGGGTGCGTGCGCAGACGCGCCTGGCCGATCATTTTGGCATTGAGTCATTCGCCGCGATTCTCGGCGGATCGCTCGGCGGCATGCAGGCAATTCAGTGGTCGATTGATTTTCCAGAGCGGGTGCGCAACGTTTTGGCCATCGCCGCTGCACCGAAACTATCCGCCGAAAACATCGGTTTCAACGAGGTGGCCCGGCAGGCGATTCGCACCGATCCTGATTTTCACGACGGCCATTTTTATCAGCATGATGTGGTGCCCAAACGCGGGCTTCGGCTGTCGCGCATGCTCGGCCATTTGACCTATTTGTCAGATGATTTGATGGGTGAAAAGTTTGGCCGATCACTCAAAGGCGAGGACTATCAATTTGGCTTTGAAGCCGAGTTTGAGGTGGAAAAGTATCTGCGCTATCAAGGCGACAAATTCGCCGGATACTTCGATGCCAACACCTATCTATTGATGACGCGCGCGCTCGATTATTTCGACCCCGCGCTGGCGTTCAACGGTGACCTTGCGGCCGCATTCGCGAAGAGCACGGCCAAATATTTCATCGCCGCGTTCACCAGTGACTGGCGCTTTTCGCCGGCGCGCTCGAAGGAAATAGTCAGCGCGCTGCTCGCCAACAAACACGATGTGAGTTTTGCCGAAATTGAATCGGTGGAAGGCCACGATTCATTCCTGATGCCCATTACGCAGTATCACGCGCTGCTGCGCGCAACCTTCGACGGGATTAAGGTATGAGCGCCTACGTTCGCCCCGATTTTGATGTGGTCACCGCATGGGTACCGCATGGCGCATCGGTGCTCGATTTGGGCTGTGGCGATGGCGAATTGCTGGTGCGATTGCAGCGCGAGCGCGGCATCAAGGGCTATGGCGTGGAGATTGACGATGCGGGGGTATTAGCTTGTCTGGAGCGCGGTCTCAACGTGTTGCAAGCCAACATCGAGAGCGGCCTGAATCTGTTTGATGATGCGGCGTTTGACGTAGTGATTTTGTCGCAGACCTTGCAGGCCACAAGGCACACCGAGGCCTTAGTGCGCGAGGTGCTGCGTGTGGGCAAAAGCGCTATAGTGACGCTGCCGAATTTTGGGCATTGGTCTGTTCGCTGGCAGCTGGGCGTGGGTGGCCGCATGCCGGTGTCAAAGCGCTTGCCCTATCAGTGGTACGACACGCCGAACGTGCACTTTTCAACCATCAAGGATTTTGATGTGTTTTGTGTGGAAAAGGGAATCGCCGTGGAGCGCCGCGCGGCGTTGGCCGGAGGCCACGAGGTGACGTTTTTACCGAACGTACGCGGCGAGACGGCGGTGTTTCAGATTCGGGGCGTACGGTAGTTTTTTGTAGGGTGGGCACTCCGTGCCCACCATCACGCATCTCGTACGTTTACTTCACCGTAATCGTGATCCGCTCGCTCATTACTATCGGGTGATGCGGGATATGGTTTTGGTCGCCCATCAGCAGTTGCAACGTGTGTTTGCCGGGGGTCATTGCAAGGGTGACCTCAGTTTGGCCGAGGCCGAAATGGCGATGCTGATCGCTGGTGGGAATCGGCGCGTTAACGTCGAGTGAGGCCACGTCGACCAGCAAATGGTGATGTCCGGTGCCCGCTTTTTCAATGCCCGCCGGAGCCACCCCCATGCCGCGCAATCCGAACTGAATATTCACCGGCGAGCTGACCACGTCTCCGTTCTTCAGATTGGCGAAATACAACGCGGAGCCTGGCGTTGCGGCCACTTTGACGTACCCCGCAGCGAGTGTGGGAACGCTCACATTCACTTGCATCGGCGCTGTGGGTGCCACCGACATCACCGGCGCCTGATTGTTGGCACAGCCAACCATGGCTAATACCAGCGCAGATAACAGGACGTACTTCATTGCAAACTCCACTTTTCCTACGATTTCGAAGCCGCGAGCCTAGCAGAGTCCTGCCCTCAAAGCGAGAGGGCTAACGGCAGTGCAAACGACATAAGCCGGGCGTGGTGAGGCGATCGGGTGGGCGTGATCGCTGCCATGAAACTACGCTTACTTGAATCATCCCGCGACTAACGCCAGGCCGCGCGGTTTGTCGGCGCGCAGAGAATGAGCGGCTGTCAACCCGGATTGAAAGGTGCAAAACCGGTTGTCAACCGTTAGCATTCAGCGCTACGCCGATCGACCATTTTGAGCGCTCAACCGATGAAGCAATTGCCTACACCGCCCTCGTTCACCCGCATTGCAATGGCGGCACTATCTGCGCTGTTGGTTACCGGTTGTCAAACGCTGATGGACGACAAAAAGCCCATCATCGCGATTGCGGAAATCAAACCCACGACGTCAGCGGTGGCCGCAAAACTAAGCCCAACGGGCGTGGTGACGTTGACCCAGGTGGCAGGCCACAAAGTGCTGGTGAAAGCAGTGATTACAGGGCTCAAGCCGTTTGCGGAGCACGGCTTTCACGTGCATGCGGTGCCCGACTGTTCGGGCGATGCAATGGGCACCGGAGGGCACTTCAACCCCGATGCTCATCCGCACGGTGACCCGGCGCACATCTTGCGCCACGCCGGAGCCATGTTCAACATGAAGGCCGACGCGCAGGGCGTGGCCACCACCCGGCAAGAGCTTGACACGGTGATGCTGAGCGCGGGCCGCCATAGCATCGTGGACCTGCCGATCATCGTGCATCGGGATGCAGATGACTACGTGTCGCAGCCGCTGGGCAATGCCGGCCCCAGAGTGGGCTGCGGACTGATTAAGGTGCAGGAAACCACGGTGAAAAAATAACAGCTTTTTGCTAACGCCCTTATTTTATGTGGGCTAAAGCATTAAAAATCTACAAGTTGACTTAATGGATTTTGAGCGCATAGCCCCAGTAAACCGTAGCTTTCAGCGCAAAGCCGTTGGCGTAAGGTAAGCACCCTGCCCACCAAACCGTCGCCAAAAGCACCCGTCATTCGTTCTACCCGCCGCTCGGTGGGCACGGGGTGCCCACCCTACGAACGGCGAAACTACCCCGCGTTTTTTACGGCAAATTGCGCGACACGTGCGCCGAACGCCTCAGCCGTTTTGAAGTCGCTGGCAGCGATGCCTTCTACGCCCTGATCGACGTTCGCCTGCGACATCAGGCCAGTCGCCGAGCCAAGCCTGTTCAGATCCTCGACACTTCCTTTGCTGTTGTTGTTGCCAGGCATCATGCCGGTGCCAACCCAGATCATCCCTTGCTGCATGGCAAACGTGACGAACTGATTCAGAGTCGAGAGCTTGTCTCCCGACTGTGAGCCCGACACCGTAAAACCGGCCGCGACTTTATCTTTCCAGCCCATCGTGAACCAGACTTTGCTCGAGGCATCCATGAAAGCTTTCATGGGGGCTGACGCCGAACCCATGTACGTGGGCGCGCCGAAGATGATGGCGTCAGCCTTGGCCAACGTATCCCAGCTCGTGTCCGCATCGGCGACACTGATGAAGTGAGCAGTCACGCCCGAGACGCTTGCGACGCCCTTGTTGACAGCCTCAGCGATGGCCTTGGTATGGCCGTAGCCGGAGTGATAGACGATTGCAACTGATGCCATGATGATTTCCTGTTTGATGAAAAAGTGACTTTACTGTGGGAGCGGTTCCACCGCGATTGGTGCCTTGGCGGCCTTTCGCGGTGGAACCGCTCCCACAAAGAGGATTGAAAGAAATTATTGGAGCTGCCCGAGATCAAACAGAAGCACTTCGGCTTGTTCGCCGTTCTCGATACGTATGTTGGGTTCGTTTTCGACTTTGACGGCGTCGCCTTCTTTCAACGCGATGCCGTTGACTGTGACCGCGCCACGTGCGACGTGAACGTAAGCCTGACGGCCCGCTGCGACCGAATGCACGATTGATTCCGCACCATCGAACAAGCCTGCATACATGAGTGCGTCTTGCTGGATCGTCACCGAACCTTGCGCGCCGTCGGGCGACGCTACGAGCCGCAATTTGCCACGCTTGTCGGCGGCGTCATAAAACTTCTGCTCGTACGACGCTGGCCCCCCGGTGCGATTCGGGATGATCCAGATTTGCAGCAGATGCGTGCGCTCGTCTTTACGCGGATTGAATTCGCTGTGTCGGATACCGGTGCCCGCGCTCATGCGTTGCACTTCGCCGGGCACGATTTCGCCGTTGTTGCCCAGCGAATCCTTGTGCGCCACCGCACCCTCAAGCACGTAGGTGATGATCTCCATGTCTTTGTGACCGTGCGTGCCAAAGCCTTGACCCGGCGCGATGTAGTCGTCATTAATCACCCGCAATGGCCCGAAATGCACATGCTGGTCGTCCTGATATTCAGCGAAAGAAAAGCTGAATCGGCTTTGCAGCCAGCCGTGGTCGGCTTTACCGCGATCTTCGGATTTTCTGATTGTCAACATGGCAATTTATCTTCGGCTTTCGGTTGATACAAAGTAGATTATGGTGATCAACAAAGGTGCACATAAGCTTGCGGAACTGACGCACTTGTTCAAAAATATCGAACATGTTGAAAATCACCCTTGAATCGCTGGAAATTCTCGACGCCATCGCACGTCACGGCAGCTTTGGTCGTGCGGCGGACGAACTGGGCCGCGTGCCCTCAGCCATCACTTATGCGGTGCGCAAACTGGAGGACGATCTCGATACGCTGATCTTTGACCGATCGGGCTATCGTGCTGAGCTAACCGCGACCGGCAAAGTGCTGCTGGAGCAAGGCCGCGCGCTGCTGCAACAGGCAGACCTGTTGCAATCGCACATCGCGCAAACTGCCAAAGGCTGGGAGCTCGAGCTACGTATCGTGCTCGACGCAATCCTGCCCTGGAGCTGGCTGCAACCGCATGTGGACGCCTATTTTGCCGACGCTTGTTCAGCGAAATTGCGTATCCGTGAAGAGGCGCTCGTCGGCTCGTGGGAAGCGTTGCTCGACGGACGCGCTGAGCTGGTGATCGGCGCAACCAGCGATCCGCCATCGGGCGTCGGCATCAGCACGCAACCCTTGTTCAACGTGCCGTTCGAATACTGCGTGTCACCTAATCATCCACTGGCCGAGGCACCCGAGCCGCTTAGCGACGAGCAGCTCAAAGCGCACCGGGCCATCGTACTCGGAGACAGCGCGCGGCACCTGCCGCTGCGCACCAGTGGCTTGCTGTCTGGGCAGGACACCTTGGTTGTGCCGTCGATGCAGGCGAAGATTAACTCGCAGATTGCGGGGCTCGGCAGTGGCTATCTGGCGAGCTGGTTTGCGCGACCTTATCTGCAAGACAAAACGCTCGTCAGCAAGCGGGTAAATGAGAGCAAGCCGGTCGGTGGCGTCGTGCTCGCGTGGAAGAGCGGCAATCGGGGGCGCGCGCTGACATGGTGGCGCGAGCGGCTGCGCGATGCGAAGCCGCCCAGGTAAGCGGCCAGACTGCATCACCAACCCGCAGCGTCAATAATCCCCTGAAGGGCGGACGACCGCAGGTCAATCCGCCCGGAGTCGGTTAGTTCTGGAAGCTGCGTGGCCCGGAACTCGACGAATTGCCCGCCGCATCTACCGAGGTGACGGTGTAGCTATACAACTGCCCTTTGGTGCCAGCGATGGTCACGCTGTGATTGGTCGCCAGCGTGGCATTGCTGGTGGTGCCGCCGGGTGTCAATACAACCACGGTGGTGGAAGGCTCGTTGGTTGTCCAGCTCACGATGAAACGCCCCGGCTTGCCGCTGGTGATGGCGGTGGCCGTCACGTTACTGATGACAGGTGGCGTGGTGTCAGGCGATGGTGGTCCACCAAACGTTGCCAGCGCATAGTCACGGGCCGCCGCGCCTTGAATCAACCCGTATCCATAGCTGATGTCGCGTCCGGCGGTGCCCAAGTCCTGCGCAGTCACCTGCAATGCCTGACGAACCTGAGCGTTAGTCCAGGTCGGGTTGCTGCTCCAGACGACCGCTGCCACCGCCGCGACATGCGGCGTGGCCATTGACGTGCCGTCGTAGGCTTCGTAACCACTGGCTGGGAAAGCTACAAAATTGACCACGTTACCGCTGCCTCCGACGTTGGCAACCGCAGTGGCACCCAAAGTGTCGCTCAGCGAGATTGCAGGAATCGTGCTGGTGGCAGTACCCAGCGTAGCGCTGAAATCACCCGGTGCGTTGTTATAGATCACCGCTGCAACGCCACCACCGGATTGCACGTTGGCGACTTTAACGGCGAACGAGACCACGCCGCGCTGGCACAGAACGACCTGACCGCTCCACGCGCCAACACTGTCGCAAAGGTTGCCGTTCACCACTGCCCCATTGATGCCAGACAGCGTAGTGGCAGCAGCGCCTTCAACGCCATAACCCACCAGCGTGTTGCCGTTAACGGTCAGCTGGTGAGTGCCGCCAAACGGCACCGTGGACACCACGCTAACTCCCGGAGCGGCAAGCTCAACCGAGCTGTTTTCCTGAGAAAACGTAGCGTGTACTTTGTTGGCATCCACCGCAGCCACCGACACGACCGACGGATAGGACGCCGGATACGACAGCGCGTCGGCCGTGCCCGAGGAAGTGCCATCATTGCCAGCAGCCGCGATCGACAGGATGCCAGCGCTCTCGTAGCTCGCAAATGCGTTTTTCTCGGTGCGGTTGGAGGCACCACCGCCCAAGCTCATGCTGATCACGTTGGCACCGGCGCTTTTGCAAAGGTTAGCCGCTGCCACTAGACTCGACGAATAAGTCCAGCTACACGCGGCCCCATCAAATACCTTGATGATGTGCAAATTTAATTTGCCGTTCGGAGCAACACCGACAACACCGGTGCCGTTGTTGTAACCCGCGATGGTGCCCGCAACGTGCGAACCGTGGCCACAGCTATCTTCAAACCAGTTGCCGGTGCCCGCAACGTTCGTCCCCGTAACGGAATTTAATGCCAGATCTTCGTGCTGCAGCGAATAGCCGGAGTCGATGATGCACACCTTGCGGTTGGCTGCCAGCGAGTCGGTTAAACCGCTGGCCACCATTGTGATCCCATAGGGGGTGGTTTGCGCAAGCGGCTTGCGAATGACGTCCGCTTCAACATATTCGATATGTGGATTTCGCTGTAATGCCGCCAGCGCTTGGGGCGGCAGGTGCGCAGCAGCTGCACCCTGCGGACCGAGCTCAAGAACGATGCGGCCACCCGCAGCGGCGATCGCAGCGCGACCGGGCGCATCGTTGACGAACTTGACGATGTAGCGCGCATCTTCCGCTGTGGCAAAAGCGCAGAACGAAAGTGCGAGAACGGTGGCAGCAAGGCTGCGAGTGTTGATGCGAATGTCCAGCATGTTTTTTCCAGAAGCGGTTTCGATGGAGGATTGTATGCAGCTTTGTCGGCCTTTGGCAGATATTTGAGCGCTTCTGCGGCTTGACCAAACGTTGATGCCGCCACTCCCGGAAAATTCCGGTTCAAGCTCCCAAACACGAGACGCCGCCAACCCATTTGCGACAAAATCACCTGACTCAGGTCACTCATGGGAGTATCCATGTCGCTAGCGCCATTCCGTTTCCTTCAAGTCTGCGCACTGGCCGCTGTCACAGCGCTGCTCGGCTGCAGCAGCGTCGGCCAGCCCGCGACCGACCGCACCGGCGCTCGCGCCACGGGCTATGCGCTTCGGCTGATCGGCGAGGCCACTTTGCCGCATCGCATGGACTTTAACGGAACTGTGCTGGGCGGCATTTCCGGCATCGACTACGACGAGATGCGGGAGCAGTATTACCTGCTGTCCGATGACCGCTCCGATCACGGTCCGGCGCGCTTCTACACGGCAAAAATCGAGTTCAACGACAGTGAAATCAAGACGCCACAAGTCACGTCTGTAGTGACATTGAGGAGGCCCGACGGCAGCGTCTTCGCCGGTAAAAAAGAGAACGCAAAAGACATCCCCGATCCCGAATCGATTCGCTATCGCGCCGAGACCGACACGTTGCTGTGGACCAGCGAGGGCGACAAAAAACTGGGCATTGATCCGTCCGTGCGTGAGATCAAACTCGACGGCACTTTCATCCGCGAATTGCCAACGCTGCCGATGTTCAAAGTGCAGCCCGCCGATAGCGGCCCGCGCGACAACCTGACCTTTGAAGGCATGAGTTTGACCGTTGACGGCAAAGGTTTGTGGGTGTCGATGGAAGCCGCAATGTTTGAGGATGGCATTGATCCCACCGTTGATCTGCCCGGCGGCCCAGCAAGGTTCACGCTGCATCACACGCAATCCGGCAACCCAATCCGCCAGATTGCTTACCTGCCGGACGCGATACCGCTGCGTCCCACCGAGAAAGGCGAGGCCGACAACGGCGTGCCCGAGATCTTGATGATCGATCTATTCCGCATGTTGGTGATTGAGCGCAGTTACTCACCCGGTATGGGCAATTCGATTCGCGTCTACCTGATCGATACGCGCGACGGCTCTGATGTGCTCAATGTGGCGGTACTCAAGCCGGGAAACTATACGCCCGTGACCAAGCGCTTGCTGCTGAACTTCGACACGCTGGTGCTAAAAAAGCTCGACAACACCGAAGGCATGACCTTCGGCCCGCGTTTGCCGAACGGCAATCGCACGCTCGTCTTTGTCAGCGACGACAATTTCCGCAAAAGCCAGATTACGCAATTCCTGGCCTTCGAACTGATCGAACCGCGCTCGACCCTGCACCGCCTGGGACGATCACCCATCGGTTGGCCGTATCGGTACGACCTGTATCCGCCGTGGGTTCAGCCATGGCCAAGGATGCCGCGCTTCCGTCCTGCGACGAAACCGTAGGGCGGAACGCTTGCGGTTCCGCCGAAAGCCGTGCTGCCCCGACCCGGGGGTTAAATTGCCTGCGGCCGCGTAACAAGGCGGAACCGCAAGCGTTCCACCCTACGCGCTACACCCTCTCCCTAGCCCTCCCCCTAGGGGGAGGGAACCTGCGGCCGCACCCCGTCATCCTGATGACACGAGCAAAAAAAACGGCACTCCTGAGAGTGCCGTTCGTTTAAGGCGACCCGAAGGCCGCGTGACTTAAGTGCCCGCTGCGCAGGTAGCCGTTGAGGTGAACAGTTCACCCCGCGCGTCGACTGCGGTGAGCGTAATGACCTGACCGACGTTCATGATCGGGAAGGTGATGGTCAAATTCGATGGCGACACTGAGACCACTGCCGCTGGCGGCACCACCGCCGCATTCGACGACGAGATGGTGTACGGCGTTGCGCCACCGTTCACCGTGAACACTACGCTTGACGAACTGCACTGCGACGGCGGCACCGCTGCAATCGCCGCGATGGCTGCGCTGCCAGACCGATAGAAGGACGGTTGACATGCGGTGCGCAACGACGATGTGAACAAGTTGTTGGTGCATGTTGGTTGAGTAAACGCGGGAGTTAAACACGTGCTTCCCACGACTGTGCCGCCGTTCGAGCAGGTAATTGGAGTGAACACCGGCTGGCTACAGGTATTGCCCTGCGCGACGCCGCCGTTGGAACAGACCGCAGCAACGAACGTGGGTTGGGTACAGCTGGTGCCACTAACCGTTCCTCCATTAGAGCAACTGGCAGGCGTAGGAGTGAATTGCGACGGCACACAGCCCGTGAGCGTGGCGTTCACCGTTCCCGCACCGCAGCTAACGGGTGACACCAACTGTGAAGCAAGGCAGCCGCCACTGCCATTGGGTGTTCCCGCGCCGCAGCTGGCAGCGGATGCTGGCGCCGAAGCTAAGCATCCTGTGTTGGTCGCGTTGACCGTGCCCGAACCGCAACTACTGGCGGTGTACACCACCGTTGGGCAGTTGAAGCCCTGTGGAGCGGCGCCGTCAGAGCATGAAGCGGGAATCGCGGCTTCACCCGGCACAGCTGGGCTACCGCCCAAATTCGCGGTGAAACTGACGGCTTTCGGCGAGAACACCGCCGGCGCTCTGGCCGCGGTGCCAGCCGTTACGACGAACTGCACGGTGATGATACGACCGCTCGCGTCGGCAATGGTGATCGGCACCGTGAAGCCACCGCAACCGCTGTCGACACCGAACGACGTGAAGCGGAAAATGCCGCCCTGGCTGGTAACGGTGATGCGCTGGCCCGAAGCGCCTGAAGCCACCGACAACGCGCCCGCATTGGGCAATCCGTGGGTGATGGTGTAGGGCGCAGTGCCGCCATACACGACATAGTCGCCCGCAAAGGACAGGCATTGTTGTGCGAAGCCACCACCGCCGGTGTAAGTGGCTGGCACTACGCTCAAAACTGACGCGCCATTGATCGCCTGCACGATGGTGAAAGCCCCATCCACGCGGTTGCCGCTGGTCAGATCGGTGGCGCGAATTAACGCTGCTTGCGAAGGCACGCCCGAATCCATGCGCATCGCCACGTCAGCCTTGCCGTTTTGATCGGTGGTGACGGTCAGTGTTTTCGCAGTGACCACGCCCGCTTGATCCACGAGGAAGCTGTAGGCCCCCTGAACCACTTCAAAACGAATCTGCCGATTGGGCAGCACACTCGTGTTGGCCGCGCGCACCGTGATGGATGCCACGCCGCTCTCGCCAGAGCAAATCGCCGCTTTGTCGACCGTGTTTGACGAAACGCCGGCGCAGGTGGAATTGGATGTTTGCGTGATCGAAAAAACACCAAGAATTGGCGATGGCTTGACGGTCACCAGCACCGTCACCGATTGGCCACCGGAATCACGTACCGTGAGCGTGACAACCGTGTCAACAGATACCGTTGCGGCGGTCAAGTTGATGGCGGCACCCGTCACAGACTGCGTGACGGGGAGCACCACGGCGTCCGAGCTAAATACCTGAAAGGGGCCGACGCCGCTGTTGATGGTGATCTGCGCAGGCGTACCGGAATAAACATTGAGCACGGTCGGCGTCACTACCAGCGCGCTGGCCAGTGGCGGAGATTTGACAGTAACCGGCACCGCAACAGATTGTCCGGCCGCGTCGCGTATGGTGATCGTGACCAGTTTGTCGGACGTCACGTTCGACGCGAGCAAATAAACAGTTAAGCCTGACACCGCTTGCACCACGGGCAACACCAACGAGTCGGACGTAAATGCCTGAAACGGCCCGACGCCTTTCTCAACCGTCAGCAGTGACGGAATTCCGGAATACACCGTCAGCACCACCGGGTTGACGACCAACCCAGGTATAGGTGCAACGGGGGCGGGCCTGACGGTGACTGCCACGGTTGCCGACTGCCCAGCCGCGTCGCGCACGGTGATGGTAACGCCGGTTTCGCTGAGCACATTGATGGGCACGAGCGTAATTGTGTTGCCGACGACCGCTTGAATCACTGGTAGCTGAGCGCTGTTCGATGTGAACGCTTGAAACGGCGCCACGCCGCTGGAGATCGACAATGTTGCCGGAGTGCCTTGCGTTACAGTCAACGTGTCGGGACTGACCACCAGCACGGGCGTGGCCGGCACCGGTGGCGCCGGTGCAAACGGGTCGGTGGCACCGCCCCCGCCACAGCCGGCGAGGAAGGCCAGCAATGTGAGTAAAGTCACCGCGAACAGCGACTTGGTGGACGATTTTATTGAAACCACGTTCGGCCCTTTCTAGCTCTGAAGTGCGTGCAAAAGTTGCGCGCAATCAATACGTTATACGCAATTTCTAGATTTAACCGCAAGACAATGGCATAGCGCAAGTGGCACGTTTGCCGTTAGCGCGCGCGCGGGCAGCAAAACAACATTCAACGCATTGCAGCAAAGTTGAAATCTGAGTAAACTATGCGGCCCGCGAATAAAACTATACCGTTTCTGCATCGACCCTGAGCGCTTGACGTCGGAACGCTGAATCTACGCTGACTTTTTACTGTGAACCCCGAAATGCAAACTTTCTATAAGCCCAACGCACAGGGCATGTACGACCCCAAACATGAGCACGACGCCTGTGGCATGGGCTTCGTCGCCAACATTAAGGGCCGCAAAAGCCACGATATCGTTGAAAAAGGCCTCAAGGTGCTGGAGAACCTGACGCATCGGGGTGCGGTCGGAGCGGACAAATTGCAGGGCGACGGCGCGGGCATTTTGATTCAAGTGCCGGATACGTTTTTCCGCCGTGAATGCGGCAAGCTCAAGATCACACTGCCTGCTGTCGGCCAGTATGGTGTCGGCATGGTCTTTCTGCCGCAGGAGCCCGCTTCGCGCATGGCTTGCGAGCAGGAAATTGAGCGCGCGATTGCTTCGGAAGGGCAGGTGTTGCTCGGCTGGCGCAACGTCCCTGTCGATGATTCAGGCTTCAGCGAAGGTGTAAAGGCTATCGAGCCGATCATCCGCCAGGTGTTTATCGGACGCGGCTCCAAAAATATGGATCAGGACGCGCTTGAACGCAAGCTCTACATCATTCGCAAGAGCTCAGGCCACGCCATTCAGGCGCTGAAGCTGCGCCACGGCAAAGAGTTTTATGTGCCTTCCATGTCGACGCGCACCATCGTCTACAAAGGGATGTTGCTGGCCGATCAGGTCGGCGCGTTCTACCTTGACCTGAAAGATCCGATGCTGGTGACCGCGTTGGCGATGGTGCATCAGCGCTTCTCAACCAACACCTTTCCGACTTGGGATCTGGCGCATCCGTTCCGCATGGTGTGTCACAACGGAGAGATCAACACGCTGCGCGGCAACTGCAACTGGATTCGTGCGCGCGAAGGTGCCATTGCATCAAGCGTTTTGGGCGAAGATTTGCCGAAGCTTTGGCCACTGATTTACGACGGCCAATCCGACACCGCGTCGTTCGACAACTGTCTTGAACTGCTCACCATGAGCGGATACTCGCTGGCGCATGCCGCAATGCTGATGATTCCGGAGGCTTGGGCCGGCAACGCACTGATGGACGAAGACCGGCGCGCTTTCTATGAATATCACGCGGCGCTGATGGAGCCGTGGGACGGTCCCGCCGCGATGGCGTTCACCGACGGCCGACAAATCGGCGCGACGCTGGA
>JAYSUK010000053.1:0-2223 GCA_043719085.1 Burkholderiales bacterium
GCCTGCGCCTCGGTGACCGGCATGTCGAATTCGTAATGCGCCATCTCAGTATCCGTACTCGACGCCCGTGGGCGTAATCGTCGCCCGCGCACGCCGCGCTGAATGGCATTGCATGTTCACCGCCACGGGATTCATGGTGATGTGCGTCGCAGCCAATTCGATATGCACGGCAAACGCGGTAGAGTCGCCGCCCAGCCCTTGCGGACCAACGCCCAGCATGTTGACCGCCTCGGCAAGTTCAACCTCAAGTGCTGCGCCATCCGGGTCGCTGCAATGCGAGCCGAGTGGACGTGTCGCCGCTTTTTTTGCCAGATGAACACACAAGTCCGACGTGCCGCCAACGCCCACACCAACGATGGTCGGCGGGCAAGTCTTGCCACCAGCGGCGATTACGCAGTCCACCACGAAGCGCTTGATCGCAGCGATGCCTTCTGCAGGAATCGCCATGCGCAAGAACGAGTTGTTCTCTGAGCCACTGCCCTTCGGGATCATCTCGATTTCCACTGTCTCCGCACTGTCGTTGAAGTCCACATGAATGACCGGCACGCCTTCACCGCAGCTCGTGTGTTGATTTTTTCGCGTGAGCGGATGCACCACCGATGAGCGCAGCGGATGCTCCTGCGTTGCCCTCGTGCAGCCGCGCACCAGTGCTGCCTTGAGCGCTGCACCATCGAATTCAACGTTCGGCCCGATCGTGACGTTGTAGATCGGAATGCCCGTGTCCTGACATAACAAATTGTTGGTGTCTTCAGCGACCTTAATGTTGGTCACCATGGTGGCGAGCATGGACTTGGCGGTTGTATCGGTCTCGGTTTTTTGCAAGCGTTGAAATCCGTCCTTGATGTCGGGCGGCAATGCTTTCAGCGCTTGGATGTAGAGCGCCTTGGCGGCCTCTTCCACCGCTTCAATATTCAGCTTCATCCGACGACTACTGTTGCTGGATTTTGCGTTCGCGAACGACCTTGGCCCAATTGCCACTCTCGGAGCGAATGGCATCCGCAAACTGCGCGGGCATGTTGGCCACAGGTGTCATGCCAACGGCGAGCAAACGCTGCTTGGTATCTTCGGTGGCCAGAATCGTTGCGCTGTCGCGCTGCACTTTGTCGATGATGTCTTTGGGTGTTCCTGCGGGTGCCAACAGGCCGAACCAGCCGACGTTGACAAAGCCCGGCAAGCCTGATTCGCCAACGGTCGGGATATCCGGCGCAGCCGGGCTGCGCTCGGCACTGGTGACACCGAGTGCTTTAACTTTTCCGGCTTTTATGAATGGCAACATGGCCGCTAAATTTCCCGGCAACATCTCCACACTGCCGCCTGCAACATCAGCCAATGCGAGCGACTCGCCTTTGTACGGCACGTGCTTTACATCAATGCCTGCGGTGTAGAGAAAGTTCTCACCCGCCATATGCACCTGGCTGCCGATGCCCGCTGAACCAAAGTTCAATGCGCCCGGTTTTGCCCTGGCCAGCGCGATCAGCTCGGTGATGTTCTTAGCCGCCACATTTGGCCCAACCACAATCACCATCGGGCCTTGCGCAACGTTGGTGATCGGCACGAAATCTTTCGCTGCGTCGAATGGCATCTTGCCGTAGATATGCGGATTGACCGTCACAATTGAGCCGGACGCCATCAGCAAGGTGTAACCGTCGTTCGCGGCTTTGGCCACCTCAACCGCACCGATATTGCCGCCCGCACCGGTCTTGTTTTCCACAATGACGGTTTGCCCCCACGCCTCCTGCAGGCGCTGGCCCAGCAGGCGTGCCACCACGTCGGTGGTGCCGCCCGCCGGGAACGGCACGACAATTCGCACTTGTTTGTTGGGCCACGCGGCGCTCTGCGCAGCAGCGGTGCCTATAACAATCGCGCTCGCCGATACAGCAGCTAGCACGGGTATCAACTTGAACAGTGTTCTACGCAGCATGAATAGTGTCTCCTTTGTTGTTACACACCAAGTGCGTCGAGCTTATGGGGCGACGTCACTTACCAATACTTCAGACCCGAACTGTGCAGTTCGAGTTCACGCCAGCATGATCGCACCAAGCAATATTCCAACCGCGATACTGGCCGCCAGCGCCGCTGCGATCCATAGTTTTCGCGTTCCATGCCACTGGCCGAATTCGATCACCAGCAACCGGACGCCGCCCGCCATATGCGCCGTGAGCAAGATCACCAGTCCCCACTCGGCGAACTTGAACAAAGGCGCGTCTGCCCAACGCAAAAAGC
>JAYSUK010000054.1:0-6059 GCA_043719085.1 Burkholderiales bacterium
ATGATGAGCTTGCCGTCGTCGCGCAACGTGGCGATTTCTTGCACGGGCAAGGTGCCGAAGGCAGCGCGAACTTTGTCGATGTCGGCGCGATGCACCTGGATCACAGCGCCGAGCTCTTCGTTGAACAATGCTTCGAGAACACCAAACTCCGTTCGCCCTGAGTGGAGCGAAGGGTTTGACGGGATAGCGGCGTTGTCAGACCCTTCGCTTCGCTCAGGGCGAACGGGAGAGAGTGTGTCAAGCGTCGCCGTCAACCCCGCACGCGACGCGATCATCATCTCAACCAGCACCGCGAACAAGCCACCGTCCGAACGGTCGTGGTACGCGAGCAGCAAGCCATTCGTGTTGAGCGATTGCACGCCCGCGAAGAACGATTTCAGATCATCCGCAGAATCGCAATCCGGCACCTCCGTGCCCATCGTTGATTGCACCTGGTTGAAAATTGAGCCGCCCATTCGTTGCTTGCCGCGCGCGACGTCGACCAGTAGCAGCACGGTGTCGTGGTCAATTTTCAACAACGGCGTGAGCGTCTTCTGCACATCGGTGACGTTGGCAAACGCGGTGACGATCAGCGACACCGGCGCGTGGACGGACCTCAATGTGTCGCCATCACTCCAGCCCGTTCGCATGCTCATCGAGTCTTTGCCGACCGGAATCGACACGCCGAGCGCGGGGCACAACTCCATGCCCACCGCATGCACTGCATCGAACAGCGCCGCATCTTCTCCTGGCACGTCCACCGCAGCCATCCAGTTCGCTGAAAGCTTGATGTCGGTGATTGACGCGATGGACGCAGCCGCAATGTTGGTAATGGCCTCAGCCACCGCCATACGCGCGGATGCTGGCGCGTTGAGCACAGCCAGCGGCGTGCGCTCACCCATCGCCATCGCTTCGCCCGCGTTGCCCACAAAGTCACGTAGCGTGACTGCAACGTCTGCCACTGGAACCTGCCAGGGCCCGACCATTTGCTCGCGCGCGGTGAGGCCACCCACGAAGCGGTCGCCTATGGTGATGAGGAACGTTTTGTCGGCAACGGTGGGGTGTTGCAGCACGCGATAGGCCGCGTCGCGCAGCTTCAATTTCACGCCCGCTTGCACCTCTGCGGACTGCAACGATTTGCGTGTCGTCACCCGCTCCATCTTCGGCGGTTTTCCCAACAACACATCCAGCGACATGTCGACTGGTTTGTTGTCGAACTTCGCGTCCGCGACGGTCAAATTACCCGATCCATCGGCCACGCCCACAATGGCAAACGGACAACGCTCACGCTCGCAATAGGCCTTGAACAACGACACCGATGCAGGTGCCACCGCCATCACATAGCGCTCTTGCGATTCGTTGCACCAGATCTCAGCCGGGCTCATGCCCGCCTCTAACGTGAGCACCTGACGCAGGTCAAACAACGCACCTCGCGGGTCAGCGTCAGTGCCCGCACCTTGCACCAGTTCTGGCAACGCATTCGATAATCCGCCTGCGCCAACATCATGAATCGCGAGAATCGGATTGGCATCGCCCAAGCGCCAGCACGCGTTGATGACTTCCTGCGCGCGTCGCTGCATTTCAGGATTGCCACGCTGCACCGAATCGAAATCGAGATCGGCCGTGTTCTGGCCCGTGGTCATGCTCGATGCTGCGCCGCCGCCCATGCCGATGCGCATGCCTTCGCCACCTAACTGGATCAGCAAAGTACCTGCTGGAAACGCGATTTTGTGAACGTGACAGTCAGACACCGCACCCATCCCGCCCGCGATCATGATGGGCTTGTGATAGCCGTAAACCGTGCAGCTTTCACCCAAACCCACCTTCTGTTCGAAGGTGCGGAAATAGCCGCCCAACACCGGGCGACCGAACTCATCATTGAACGCGGCACCGCCAATCGGGCCCTGAATCATGATCTCGAGCGCAGACGAAATTCGATCTGGTTTACCGACGTCAGCGGTCGCCGCCTCCCACGGCTGCGGCAGGCCCGGCAGGCGCAGATTTGATGTGGTGAATCCTGTCAAACCAGACTTCGGAACCGCACCTCGGCCAGTAGCGCCTTCATCACGAATCTCACCACCCGCGCCCGTCGCAGCGCCTGCAAATGGAGCAATCGCGGTCGGGTGATTGTGCGTTTCAACTTTCGCCAGATAGTGCGTGAGATCAGCGTGCGCGGCGTACAGGCTATCCGCATTGGGATAGAGGCGCAGCGCGTCACCGCCGGTCAAAATCGCTGCGTTGTCGGAATACGCGATCTCTGTTCCAGACGGATTTGCCGCATGCGTGTTGCGAATCATCGCGAACAACGATTTGTCCTGCGCGACACCGTCGATCGTCCAGCTCGCGTTGAACACTTTGTGCCGGCAATGCTCGGAATTCGCCTGCGCGAACATCAGCAATTCCACATCAGTCGGGTCGCGTGCGAGCTTGTCGAACGCGGTGACCAGATAGTCAATTTCTTCGCCCGACAACGCCAATCCTAACTCACCATTGGCAATTTTTAGCGCAGCGGGCGTGCGCGAAATCGTGGTTAACGGCTTCGCCGCATGCGTGTCAAAAATCGCCTTGGCCGCAGCGATGGTCGGCAGCACAACTTCCGTCATTCGGTCATGACACGCCTCTTCAATCGCGCGCTTCGCATCTTTGGGCAAAGGCCCTTCCGAGTTCACCCAGTACCACACGCCGCGCTCGATACGCCGCACGAAACTCAGCCCGCAATTGCGTGCAATGTCGGTGGCTTTGGACGACCACGGTGAAATCGTGCCCAGCCTTGGGACGACGAGAAACGCATGTTGATGCGATTCGCTCGGCTCAGCGTCCGCGCCGTACGCAAGCAATGCGTCAAGCTGCAAGCGTTCATCGCGCGTAGCCTCACGAGTCAATTCAGCGAAATGCCAGAACTCCGCACTGACATCGGTCACGCGGTGTTCAGCGAGTGCGGCAACGAGTTTGTCCTGACGGAACTGGGAAAGCGTGGCGGAACCGCGCATCGAGATCACGGTGGAGCCGTGTGGGGTCTGAAAGGGGGCGGGCATTTGCCTGATAGGTAATGCTCAGAGGGATTCGCGAGGCGAACCCCCGAAAGCTTAAGCGGGAGAACTCGATTTTAACGTTTTGATGCCCTATGCTTTAGACGTCGCCAGAATCGTCTGACGATACAGCTTTAATACGGGGAGGACATACACACCATGGCCCATCGCAAAAGTCCAGCACGGCTGCTCAAAGCTAGCCGCGTCGCGCAGTTCAACGCTTTGTCCGCGCAAAACGCGCCACCACCGCCCGACTCGTTGCCGTGGGAGGAACTGGCGGTGATCGAAGCCACGATCACCGGGCAAGTCGTCGTACCCGGCGATCCTGACTACGATAAAGATCGCAAAGAGGCCAATCCCGCGTTCAACATCTACCCCAAAGTCATCGTCTATTGCGTCAACGAATCTGACGTTCAGGAGTGCCTGCGTGCCGCGCGCAAATGGAAGATTTGGACCGCCGTGCGTGCAGGTGGCCACAGCAGCGCGGGCTACTCAGTCAACACCGGCTTGGTCATCGACGTCAGCCGCATGAACAGCGTGTTCATCGACTATCAAAATCAGATTGTGTACGCTGCGGGCGGCACCAATTGGGACACCTTCAATGGCGTGATGAACAACACCGGTTGGCACGTGCCGACCGGTGCGTGCGGCAGCGTGTGCGTGGGTGGATTCGTGCAGGGCGGTGGCTATGGCTACACGTCGCGTGCGTACGGCATTCAAAGCGATTGCGTGACTTCCATGCGCGTGATCCTCGCCAATGGCAACATCGTCACTGCAACCGCAAACAACGCATACGCCGACTTGTTCTGGGCCATGCGCGGCGGCACCGGCGGCAACTTTGGCGTGCTCACACAAGTGGGCTACCGCATGGTGCCGCTGCCTTCCGTGTGGGCGTGGGCGATCTCGTGGAATGCAAATGATGCCGCGGCGGTGCTAGCGTTGCTGCAAAACGAATACACCGTCGCAGGCTGCCCGGATCAGCTGGGCTACATGATGAACGTGGGCTTCTATCAGGGGCAAGCGGTGTACATGGTGCAGGGCATGTATGCGGGAGATCGCGCTGATGGCTTGGCCTCGATTCAATCGCTGTTGGCGTTTTCGAGTGCACAGTTGTTGGTTGACCGTGTTGGCACCTATCCCGACATGGACGCGTATCTGGAAAACGTTCCGTACCCATTACCCGATCAACCGGACGGCACACCGGAGAGCAAGGCGTCTTGCTACTTGTCAGCGCCGATGCCGCAATCTGCGTGGCAACAGGTCGTTAATTACGTCGCCACCTCGCCGAACAAATGGAGCCTGATGTACACCGAGCCGTACGGCGGCGCGATCAACCGCTACCCGGTGGCGGACAGCGCATTCATTCATCGCAACGTGACCATGGATTTTTGCGTAGACGTGTTCTGGCGAGATTCGAATGAACGGGAGCAGATGGAGACGTGGATGCGCGGCCTGCTTGCAATCGTCGCACCCTATGCCAACGGGCACGTCTATCAGAACTACGCTGACGCCAGTTTGCAGAACTTTCGCTGGGCGTATTGGGGCGACGCATATCCGACGCTACTAACGATCAAGAAAAAATACGACCCGCTGAATTTCTTCCGTTATCAGCAGAGCATCAGCTGATTTTTTCGCCTGCGCTTGCGTAACGCACGCAATCTTTGCCCGCGCGCTTGGCCTCATACATCGCAGCATCGGCCCGCTTAAACAGGCTGTCTGCGTGGCTCTCCAGCGGCGGATGCAGGGCCACGCCGATACTCGCACCTATGGTGGCTTTGCCCTCATTGGTAATGCCCTCTGCGGCGTACCCAGTAGAGAAGTAAAACGTTTGCCGCAACGACGCCAGTATGCGCTGGCTCACCACGTCAGCAGTATCAGGATCGACAGCGGTGTCGAGCATCACCACAAACTCGTCTCCCCCCAAGCGTGCCACAACGTCCGTGGTGCGCACCGCCGCGCGGATTCGCCGTGCCACCTCGCGCAACACCTCGTCCCCGGCACCGTGGCCAAAGGCGTCATTGATGCCCTTGAAGCCATCGAGATCGATGAACAACAGCGCCACCAATTCGCGCGTGCGTCGGGCTCGCTTCAAGGCGCGCTCCACATGCGAATGCAGCGCGGCGCGGTTGGGCAGACCGGTCAGCGAATCGTGTTCGGCCATGTAGCGAAGCTGCTCGGCTGCTTGCACTCTGGAGGACACATCTTGCACCAACGACATGATCGACACCACCGTGCCGTCGGCGTCGGTCAGCGATGAATTGAACCATTCACAATGCACAACGCTGCCGTCAGCGCGCACGTGTTGCGTCTCGACGCGGTTGCTGGTGGTTTCATTGTTCTGTAACAGGCGAAAGGCCAGCCGCAGCCGGTGATCGCCTTCATCGTCGTCACCGAGCAACACCGCGATCGCGTGCAGCGTGCTCTCTCCCCCGGTCCAGCCAAAAATTTGTTGCGCGCGTGGCGACCAGCGGGTTGCGACCAAGTTTGCGTCGAACTCGATCACCGCCAGCGGGCTGTTCTCCATGTGACCGACCAGCCGTTGATTGGCCACGCGCAGCGCCTCAGTGGTGGTCTTGAGCTCATGCACGCTGAGCGCGCAATTGACCACACCCAGGACATTGCCCGCCTCATCTCGCCACGGCACCAGACTGACCGTGCGCCACCCGTCAAAGCCAGAGGGTTCCCGCACTTGTCGCTCATAAGTCACCGTTTCGCCACCCAGCGCTCGCTCAATGTAGGGAAGGTAGCGGGTGAAGTTGTGCTCACCGTAGCACTCGGCAAGTGAGCGACCCACGATTTGATCGGGTCGCAAACCGAACCAAAGCGCGAAGCCATCGCTGACAAAACGAAAGATCAGCGCGCGGTCGTAAACGGAAATGGTCGCACCCGCGTGGCGCGCAATGATGCGCAACATCTGGGCGTCGGTCACGCTCGAAACAGGCGTAGCGTCAGCCACAGGTTCCGCCTGTTTCGCTACTTGCATGATGTGTCATAGCGCCCGCCCGCTTCCAACGATAAGCATTTTGTCGACAATCCGCCCTTCAGATTACG
>JAYSUK010000055.1:0-6055 GCA_043719085.1 Burkholderiales bacterium
CGTCTGAAATGTCGTGGCGTCGGTAGGCTTCTTGCAAGGTGGAGTCACTAAAAGTTCGATCCCCACATTTTAGACTATCTTGTGACGACAACGTCTAGAAAGGAATGCGAATTTCGCCCGAACTTCTCGATACCGATACCAAAGGCCGGTGCAACGATTGATTGCGGTTTCCGTAGAATTCCAATATAGTTGCGTCCGCAACTATATTGCACCGAAAGAATGTGAAAGCCATGCACGATCCTGAGCTACTGTGGCGCGAAAAAGTACCGGTTGTCATCGCTGGGGGCGGCCCCGTTGGCCTCACGTTGTCCGCACTGTTAGCCCGGTACGGCGTCGACAACATGGTGATTGAAGCGGACGAAGGCTACTGCGCTGGCAGCCGCGCCATTTGCATGTCGCGCCGTTCACAGGAAATATTGAGCTGGATCGGGGCGGATCAGGGGTTGGTCGACAAGGGCCTTTCCTGGGTGGGCGGCAGGAGCTATTTCCGCGACCGCGAAGTGCTGCACTTTCAGATGCCCAGTGACCCGACGCAGCGCTATGCGCCGATGGTGAATATTCAACAGTATTACGCCGAGGAACTGGCGCATAAAGCCGCAGCGGCTTATGCCGATCTGGCGCAGGTGCACTGGTCGAGCAAGCTAGTCGCCGTTCGCCCTCAAGCCGCAGGTGTGGAGGTCAGCGTCGAAACCGCCAATGGCTTGCGCACGGTGCAAGCCGACTGGCTGGTGGCCGCTGATGGCGGTCGCAGCACGGTGCGCGAGCAACTCGGTTTGCAGCTCGAAGGCATGCAGTATGACGGTAAGTACGTGATCGTGGACATCGTACAAAAAACGCGTCGCCCCACCGAGCGGCTGGCATGGTTTGATCCGCCGTCAAATCCGGGCTCAACCATCCTGATGCATCGTCAGCCCGATGATGTCTGGCGCATCGATTATCAGATTCGCGATGATGAAGATCCGGTCGAAGCGGTCAAGCCGGAGAACGTGCTGCCGCGCGTGCAAAGCCACCTGACGATGATTGGCGAGGTTGAGCCGTGGACGCCGCTGTGGATTTCCATTTACAACGCCAAATGTCTGACCCTGCCGGACTACCGATATGGGCGCGTATTGTTCGCGGGCGATGCTGCGCACCTGGTGCCGATTTTCGGCGTGCGCGGCCTCAACTCCGGTCTGGATGATGCTGGCAATCTCGGATGGAAGCTGGCTATGGTGCAACAGCGGCGTGCCGCCGAAACGCTACTCGACAGCTATTCCAGCGAGCGGGTGCATGCGGCGCGAGAAAACATCAGTTTTGGTGCCAAAAGCACCGAATTCATGGCACCGCCCAGCTATGGTTTCCGCTTATTGCGCGAGGCCGCGCTGCGCCTGTCCACTGAAGATGCCACCATCAGTTCACTGCTCAACCCGCGCCAATCTACACCGATCGAGTATGTGAATTCGCCACTCAATCAACCGGACTGCGATGGTGATTTTGACGCAGGTGCTCGACCCGGCATGCCAGCGCCTGAGGCGCAACTTCGCAGCAACCAGGGCCGCGTTCATTTGACGTCGCACTTTGGCGCGCAATTCGTGTTGCTGTGCTTTTCACAGACGCCTGCGTTCACGGATTCACTCAACGTGTTGTTGGCAACAGTAGCAGCTCAGGAAATCGCTGTCGTGCCGCTTTGCATTGCGCGAACCGGACCCAATGAGGGCGCGGCGCTGTGGGATGAGCTGGGGCACGCCCACGACCGCTACGACGCACGCGACGGCACGGCCTATCTGGTGCGCCCCGATGGCTATGTGATGGCGCGATGGCGTAATCCGACGGGCGACAACGTGCGTGCCGCGATGCACCGGTCGGTCGCTTGATCAAGGCCCGAATGTCAGACGCAACACCCTCTATCCATCGACACGCTGCGCTTTAAAGGAACACACCATGACCGCATCAGAACTCGATCAAACCTACACCGCGCTCGCCGAGGCGACAACGCGTGTCGGTGAAGCGAAAGCACCACTATTTCTCGCCACGCTGTCGTTGTCGCTGCTGGCGACAAAGGAAGACGTGACCGCAGCAATGCATCTGATTGCGCAGGCGGAACGGCTAGCGCTTACCTGATTTCGGCACAACGCTGCCGCTGCCCCGCCAACCCATCCAAATTTACGACCATCAAGGAACGACCCCATGACACGATCCGCAAAACTCATTGGCCACACACTCGCGCTTTGCGCTTTTGCCGCGCTCGGCGCCACATCCGCTTCGGCGCAAAATTACCCTGCAAAAACCATCGAATGGGTAGTGCCCTACCCCGCTGGTGGAGGTTCCGACGTGGTAGCCCGCGCGGTGTCTGAAGCCATGGCCCGCTCGCTCATGCAGCCTATCATCATCAATAACAAGCCGGGTGCGGCCACCAACATAGGCGCGGACTATGTCGCCCACGCAAAGCCTGACGGTTACACCATTCTCACCGGCGACACCGCAACGCTGGCGGCGAACCCGACGCTCTACGCCAAGCTCAGCTACAGCGCTGAAAAAGACCTGACGCCGATCGGCCTGCTCGCGCGCTTCCCGATGATTCTGGTGGTCAATCCGACGATTCCCGCCAAAAATCTGACGGAATTTTTGGCGTGGGCGAATGCTCAAAAAGACGGCATAAGCTACGCCTCGCCCGGTGCGGGCAGCCCGCACCATCTGGCCACAGAGTTGTTTGCGGGCCAGACTCGTCTGAAGCTGGTTCACGTGGCCTACAAGGGCGCGGCACCCGCCGTGCAAGACGTAGTGGGCGGCCAGGTGCCGTTCATGTTCGTGGACACCGCGAGTGGCATGAGTTTCATTAGCGCCGGACGTCTGCGTCCCATTGCCATTGCCAGCCTGAAGCGCGTGAAAAATTTTGACACTATTGCCACCCTGGATGAACAAGGGCTCAAAGGCTTTGAAGCCTACGCCTGGCAAGGGCTGGTCGCACCGGCGGCCACACCGCCCGACGTTATCGCAAAGCTTAACGTCGCACTGGTCGATGCGCTCAAGTCCAGCTCCGTGCAGGCGCGATTTTTGGCGCTGGGCCTGGAGGCGACGCCAAGTTCACCGGCGGAGATGGCCAGCTACGCCCGCAGCGAACGCGAGAAATGGGCGCGCGTTATCCGCACCAGCGGCATCAAGCTCGATTGAGCATGACACCGCTGCAACGAACGCTGACCTACCGGCTGCATCAGTTGCATAAATTGTCGGATGTCGAGAGCCACGCCGCGTATCTTGCCGAGACCCAGCTTTCAATGAGTTCCGGCCGCTGTCTGGCAGCGGTTGGCTCGTTTGCGCCGTTGTCGGTGAACGATTTGGCGGCGGCGGCGAATCTGACCAAAAGTCAGGCCAGCCGCGCTGCCCAGTCGCTGGTCGAGCAAAAACTGGTCGTCAAGGCAAACAGCACGACTGATGGTCGTGGCGTAGTGCTGACCCTCACCGATGCGGGAACGATCCGCTGGCATCAGGTGATGGCCCTGATTGATCGGCGCAACCACGAAATTTTTGGCGATTTGAGCTTGGCCGAACAACAACAATTGAGCAGTATCTTTGATCGTTTGCTGGCGAGCACCATTGATGGCGGCTAATGTCCGCGCTCGGCGGTCGGACAACGTGAAAAACGCTCATGGCGCGCTTCAACTTTCAATCTCCGCCAGGTTCGTGACGCTGCGCCATTTCAACGCCATCAGCCTGCCCCAAGGCTAAAGCGGCCAAAAATTGCCTTTTTGGACAGAATTGGGCATAATCATGGGCTTAGTTGACGACATTCAAGTTCCGTCAGCCCTCACCAGCCGCTCCATCAAACCTTCGATTGAGCAAACATGTCACGTATCCTGGCTGATTTTCTGCCTCACGCTGCTAGAAAATTCCGTCTCAGGGCGCCGTGACAACACTAAGGACAGCACCGCTATGAAATCTGGAATCCACCCCGAATACCGCGACGTCGTTTTTCACGACACCGCTGCCAACGAAAAATGGATCACCCGCTCCACGCTGCACACTCAGCGCAAAATAACCATGGATGACGGTAAAGAATATCCGCTGGTCATTCTCGAGATCTCGAGCGCTTCGCATCCGTTCTACACCGGCAAACAGCAGCGTATCCTCGACACCGCTGGTCGCGTTGAGCGCTTCAACAAGCGTTACGCGAAAAAAGCCGATGGCGCAGCCGCCCCGGCACCCGCAGCGGAATAAAGCTCGGATCGTCAAACAAAATGAGGCAGCCGAGCGCTGCCTTTTTTGTTGGTAGCGCCGCAGCACTTTTGTAGACGGCCCACCCTGCTCGCATCATGCAACCCCGAATCAATCACCAACCCACTGACCGCAACAAGTCGCGCTGGAAGGCCGTCGCGTTGTTCGCGCTCATTGGTTTCTGGTTGCTCTCGGGCATCGTCGGTCGTGAGCCGTGGAAGCCCGAGCCGGTGTATCTCGGCATTCTGCAAAACCTGCTTGACCAGATCGCAAGTGGCGGTCGCGAGTGGTGGACGCCGACGGTTGCAGGCGTCTCGCAGGACAACGAAATCATCTTGATTCATTGGCTGAACGCGCCCGTTGTGTTGCTCGCCAATATGCTTTTGCCGCTGCATGAGGCGGTTCGAGTCAGCTCCGTGATCTGGACCGCCCTCGGCATTGCCGCTATCTCGCTTGCGGCCAGACGCTGGAGCGGTGGCCACATCTCTTTTCTGGCCGCCATCATATCCATTGGTTGCATCGGACTATACGACCGGGCGCACAGCTACGTGCCCGACATCGCCGTGTTCGCTGCCATGGCCTTCGCGGTTTACGGTGCGGCGGAGCTGGCAACATCAGCGCGCCGTGCCACTGCTCTGCTCACGGCTGGCATTGTGGTTGCCTTCGCGGCGCGCTCTGCGCTGGGGTTTGTGGTGGTTGCGCTGCCGGTTGGTTTGTTGTGCTTTGCACCGGTGTTTTCCATGCATCGGGTGGCGCTGACTCGGGCGCTTGTGTTTGCCACCGTGATTTGCGGCTTCTGGATCATCGCTTTTGCGCTGCGTGACGCAACTGGATTCGATGCCTGGGTCGACGCCGACTTTGGCCTGAAGCTCGAAGACCGTGAGCACTTCGGGCCCACGTCGTATCTGGGCACACTTTTGTGGTTTGCCTGGCCGGCATGGCCCATTGCGGTATGGCTGATCACCCTGCGTGCGCGTGGCTTTGGCGGAGGCTGGCAGCGTGGTGAGGTGGTGGCACCTGTGGTGTTTTTCGTTTCGGGCTTTGTGGTGATTTCGCTGCTTACCGAGCCGCGCGACATTCACGCGCTCTATCTGTTGCCGCCGCTGGTTGTACTTGCTGCGTTCGGTGTCGACACGTTGAAGCGAACCTGGTATGCGCTTATTGACTGGTTCGGCATCCTGGTGCTGGGGCTCACGGCCATTGTGGCCGTCGTTATTGCCAGTGCGATTTACTACGGCTGGCCGCCAATGATGTCGCAGTGGCTCGCGGCTTACGTCCCCGGATTCACCGGCACCTTGCCCTGGCTGGGTTACGGCGTGGCGATGCTGGCCTTTGTGATCTGGATTGCACTCATCCAACCCGCACACCAGCACGCACGCCGTGCATTGATTAATTGGGCCGGGTGTGTCACTTTTTTGTGGATCGTGGCGCAAGCGCTGCTAGTGGCACCGCATAACCACACCATCAGCTATCGCAGCGTGTTCGGCGAGATGTCCAAGGCGTGGCCGAAAAGCGGTTGCGTTAACTCTATCGAGCTGTCAACATCGCAGGCGGCGATGTTGTCTTATTACACCAGCCGGCTCACCGAGCCGGTTGAATCCGCAAGCGATGCACAATGCGGTTTTGTGCTGTTACAGCGCTACCGCGGAGAGCCCATTGGTTTGCCCGACCGCGAATACACGCTGCGTTTTCGCGGCAACCGACCCGGCGACAATGCCGAGGCATTTGAACTCTACGAAAAGAATGAGCAGGTTTTAGAAGCACCAGAAACTGCTCCAAAGGTAAAAGCACCATGAAATTTATTGATGAAGCATTTATTGACGTAATCGCTGGCGACGGTGGCAACGGCATGGCCTCGTTCCGT
>JAYSUK010000056.1:0-6042 GCA_043719085.1 Burkholderiales bacterium
TAGACCGATTTTAACAAAGATTGGCATTTTTTGGCATGCGGTCTCCGTTGATGTTGTCTGCGCTCGGTCTGGATTCCCGCCTTCGCGGGAATGACACACGGACTATTTGCCTATTTCATCTAACGCTTGTCGCGGCGTAACGATGCGTAATTCCAAGGTCGCGATGGGATCAAGGCAGAGCAGATCGTCATCGCCCGTGACAAGGCGCAGCGCGCCTGTGGCGAGTGCCGCGTGAAGGAAGGCATCGTCGGCTAAATCTCGCGAGTTACGAACGCTTGCGATTTGCGCCGATACGTCAACCCAAAGCGCAACCGCGTTGAAGTCGTGCAGCAGACTGTGTCTGCGCTCCATTGTGATGTAGCGATCAAACTTGGGCTTCCACAGTTGCGATTTCAGTTCGGCGAATGTTTGCTCGGAAAAGACGATTTGCGCTTCTGTCAATAGTCGATCAACGAGCTGCGCTGGTGCGCCGTTGGGTGAAAGCGCCGCGCTCAGCAGAACATTGGTGTCGACTACAACGCGGGAGTAGGCTGGTGAAAGTGCCTTTGCAGCCTCCATCAGCTTTCATCGGCGAGTAGCGCAGCCAGCCCTTCGTCAGTGAGCCCATTCTTTACTGCCTCGGTCGCGCTCGCACGCAGGTTGATGCGCAGGCGATCCGCGTAGAAGGCGCGCATCGCCTCATAGTCCTGAGCGCTCACCATCACGCCCACCACGCGCTCGTGCCGCATCACTCGCACAGGCTCGCGCTGCGCCTGATCGATGAACTCACCGAAGCGGGTTTTGGCTTCGTTGGCGGTGTAGGTTTGCATGGATTGCGGACAAGTTCGTCGAGTTACTGCACTTCGCCTAATTTAGGCGAATCGTTCAAATTGAGCGAATTTGAGTGTTGTTTTCCAATCCTGGAATTTCAGTCTGGATTCCCGCCTTCGCGGGAATGAGAGGCGAGCAACTAGCGCGACGCGGCCGAAGCCGTGGGCAAGGCGGCGCGAAACCGCTCCCGCATCCCCTCCAACCCAAACGCTCCCAACACCTCCTCCAACCGCTCGGTCGGTTTCCTGCGCGGCAGGTTTTTGAATTGCGCGATGATGAGTTCGTTTTTCATCGAGTGTTCCCACCCGACGAGTTCGGTGACGGTGACTTGGTAGCCGTGGGCTTCCAGTTCCAGGCCACGCAGGACGTTGGTGATTTGCGCGCCGAATTCGCGGGTGTGAATCGGGTGGCGCCATAGTTCGGCGATGGATCCTTTCGCCTTCGCGTCGCCTCTATCGTTGCGCAGGAAAGCGGCAACTTCGGCCTGACAACAGGGCACGAGCACGATGTATTTGGCGCGCTTTTCCAATGCGAAACGGATGGCGTCGTCGGTCGCGGTGTCGCAGGCGTGCAGCGCGGTGACTATGTCGATAGGGGCGGCAAGTTCCGGCGCAGCGATGGCGTCAGCGACTGCGAGATTGAGAAACGACATGTCGTTAAAGCCGAGCTTGGCGGCCAACGCGCGGGAGCTTTCGACCAGCGGCGCGCGGGTTTCGATACCGTAGACGTGATGCGGAACCTCAAGCGATTTGAGCAGCAGGTCGTACAGGATGAAGCCGAGATACGATTTGCCCGCGCCGTGATCGACCAGGTTCACGCGCCCGCGCTCTGCGACGACCTGCGCAATGAGCGGCTCGATGAACTGCGTGAGGTGATACACCTGCTTCAGCTTGCGACGCGAGTCCTGATTCATCTTGCCGTCAACGGTCAGGATGTGCAGCGCCTTGAGCAACTCGATGGACTGACCGGGGCGGATGTCGAGCAATGGCGCGGCGGAAGGTTTTTGTGACTTGGGCAAAACGGTGGCCTGTGGTTTCTATTTCGGAGAACGATACACCACGCGTCTTCGCAATTTGCAAAGCGTCCGTTACGCGAAAGTGCATGCCTTCGTAGTGCATGCCAACGAGCGCAACATTGGAAGGCTCTATGCACAACTCATGCTGAGTCTGTTCTCACGCCATTAAATCCAGACTTTGCGTGTTGAACCGGTAAAGATTCGGCACGATGGTGGCGAGCTCGGTGGGCGTGGCCCCCATCCAGCTTGCCAGGGTGGCGATGTAGGCGTCCGAAGCGATTGCCGGCAGCAGGCGCCCCTCGCCCACATCCACCGAATTGCCGAGTGCGGGCATCGCGAAATCGCCGACTATGCGCCCGCCGTTCACCGCACCGCCCAGCACCAGTTGATGCCCGCCCCAACCATGATCCGAGCCTTGTCCGTTGGAGCGCAAGGTGCGACCAAAATCACTCATGGTCATCGTCGTCACGTTGCTCGCCACGCCCATGCTGTCGGTGGAGCGGTAGAACACATTGAGCGCTTCGTCCAGCGTGCGCAACAAATCAAAGTGCTTGCCGGAAAGAAGCGTTTTGGTGTTGCCATTGGTGCCGAACTGATCGCCGTGATTGTCAAATCCACCGAGAGATACAAAGAAAATTTCACGCCTCACACCCAGCGCCTGCCGTGCACCGATCATCGCGGCCACCGAGTGCAGTTGTGCGGCAAGTCGATTGTTGGTGGGCCAGGTTCCGGGCGGTGAATACTTCAACGTATAGGTGCTGCCGTTTATGTCATACATGGCGTTGGTGACAAACGCGCCGACGTCGAGCGACGCTTTGTGAATGCCCGCATACTGCCGCTCCAGCAGGTTGGTTCGAGGGTCGTTGATGTTGTTGACGAACACGTCCTGTGGATAGCGATTGACACCATTGCCCGTCCAGTTCCAGCTAACGTCTGCAGAGGCTGTGCGGGCGATACGGCTGGCGGTGTCGATCAACCCGTTTTTATACTTAATCGGGGTGACCGAATACGCGCTGACCAGATCGCCTTTCATAAAAATATTGCCGCCACCAAGGCTGGTCGATACCGGCAACAGGCCACTCGCTGCGGTGCGAAATACATCGGCCATGCGTCCGCCCCAACCGGTGTCGGCGGGCAAATCGGGACGCATGGTTTGCCAATGCATTTGCATGTCTGAGTGCGAAAACAATTGGGGCGGCAAGGGCACGCTGCGATTTTGATATTGCAGCAGCGTGGTCGGCGCCACCAGCGGGCCAGTGTTGGCGACGATAGCGAGCTTTTTGTCGGTGTTGAACAGCGTTGCCAGATTCGTCATAGACGGGTGCAAACCCAGGCTGTTGGCCGCCATTCCGGCGGGCGACACCGGCAGTAGCGATGCGAGCGGAAGTGCAAGGCCATTCATCTCGGCAAGACCGCCACGCGCTGTGGAATATGCGTTGTACTCAGCGCTTGTACGCGGCACGATCATGTTGTGACTGTCGTTGCCACCGAACAGAAAAACACACACCAGCGCTTTGTAGCCGGTGGTGTCAGCGGCGTTCGTCGATGAAATCGAAAAAGGCGGCAAAAACGGCGCAGCGCCTAGCGCGGCGGAGGCACGAATGAAGTCACGGCGGTTGGTCATGGTGCTGCCGTCCTAACGTTGAATGGCGTAGTCGGCCGAGTGAATAATTTGCCACATCACGGCGCGAAAGCGGTCGCGGCGCTGGTCGTCAATGTTGGTTCGCGTGATGCTGTTTAGCATCGACACCAGGTTTGTTTTGAACGCTGGTTTCAAGTTGTTCGCAGTCAACAGCAAATCCAGATCGTCAACCAAAGCCTGCGGGTTATCGGCCAGCGCCACGCCCGCAGCGCCCACCAGATAGCGGTCGTAGTTTGGCTTGAACCATTTGCCGCCGCCCTCGTTCTGGCGAAAGCCGCCGACCACGGCCCAACCGGTGAAGTCAGCAAATCCGGGCACTGTTGAGGTGGATGTAATTTCGAATTCTGGCCCCAGCAAATACGCGGTGGCCATCGGGCCCGCTGGTTCAAAATCCGGCGAGTAAAAATTGAATACCGAAGGCGCGCGCAGCGCGGACTGACCCAACGCGTCGCTGTCGCCCAAGTCCCACACGTCGTAATAGCCACCGCTGGCAACGGCACCGAACGCACGGTGCAGGTGGATGAACTTGACCACCGGTTCGCGCAGTTTGCCGAATATCGTGTTGCCCGCGATGTAGGCGTTGCGCGCTTCGTCATCCAACAAGATCGCGCGAATCACGGCTTTCATATCTCCGCGCACATTGCTGCCGTTGTTGTTGAACGCGGCGGTCACGCGCCCGACATAGGCGGGGCTCGGATTGCTGGTGACGAGGCGTTGAATCAACTGGCGTCCGATGAACGGGCCGACGTTCGGGTGATTGAAGATGTTGTCAATCGCGTTTTCAACGTCGAGCTGTGCGGACTGACTCGCGGGCAACGTGGCGTAAGGCGCGCCGCTATATTGCAGCAAAGTCTTGGTGCCAGTGTGATGCGGTGACGGCAAGGAGCACTGGTTTACATGCGCCTGATTCTGTGCACTCGGATCGCTGCTGTCGATGTAGCAATATCCATAGCACGGCGCACCGGGAACCGCAGGCCAGCGACCGTCTTGCGGACAACGGTTCAACTGCCAGGGCTTCATTGCAGCAGTCCACGTTTCGACGGGCCAATAAAAACGCCAGGGCTGCGTCGGATCAGACGTCGCGCCGTCAAAATGCCAGCCAGTGAACGCTTTTGAAAAACCCTGCACCACCTCTTCGGTGTAGCTAGGAATCAGCTCACCACCACTGACTTGCGGCGTGCCATCGGGGTTCAATATTACGGTGCCAACCGAGAATAATTGCAGCAGTTCGCGGGCGTAGTTTTCGTTTGGACTTTCTTGCGCGCTGCCAAGCATATCGAGATACACGCCCATCGCCGGATGCAACGTCACGTCGCGCAGCAGCGTGCGGAAATTGCCAAACGCTTGCGCACCCAGTGTGTCCATGTAGCTGGCCATGCCGGTGCCCGCGTCCTGCACCCGGTTGTTGCCAGTGGACACCACGAGAATTTGCAGCAGCGCATTAACCATGCGCTGCCGCAGTTGATCATTGCCCTCAAATGCCTGTTTGTAGAAACCCGGCGTGTTCGCCGCCCACGGGCAACCGTTGGTGTCGGTACAGCCATTAGCGCCGGTTTTGTTTGCTGCGATTAGCGATGCGGCATAGGCCGTGTACGACGTTGCAGGCAATGCAAACTGCTCGGTGAGCCACGCGCTGGCACCGATGCCCGCCACCCGGTTGATCTCGGGCAACGTTGCGCCCCAAGTGGCTTGCTGCAACAAACGCGCGGCATCTTTGGTGGCAAAACTCACGGTCGGTGCCGGGCAACCCGCGTTCAGAAAAAATTCGACAGCGGCACCGGTCTGGCGCTGTGCATGGAGCGCAAAGCTCAGGCCAGACGTCCATGCGTCGCGAGAGTATCCGGCCAGGTAGCGCAGGATGATCAAGGCGTCATTGGCACCGAACTGATTGTCGCCGTCCACGTCGAGTCGGCCTAAATTCGAGGTAATCGCGATCTCGGCGTTCGCTAGCGTGGACGTGGCTGAAATCTTGTTCGACAGCACTGCGCCGCGCAGACCGACTGCATAGCGAACCAGCAGCATGCCGTCCACCGAAAACTTCGGCGGACTTGCGCCCGACACCGCAAACGGACAGTTCGCAACTTGCGCAAACACATTAGGCGCTGCCAGAGCAAACATGGCGCATAGGCAAAAACCCAGCGATGTATATGTCCGACGAAAGCTTGTGGCCATCACACAATTCCTCTGGCCGCCAGCGACTGCGCGGCGGTGTGTTTCCCCGCACGAATCATAGCAGCTATTAATGACGTTGGCATAGACGGCTGACCCGTCGAAATCTCGAAGCTTTACGGCCAACCAAACGCTGAATGGTGGACACCTACCGCCGTCGTCCGTTGCACCTGAACGGACACAGCGTGAGCGAACAGCGGGCGCGACGTTCAAATCGCTTTCGTTCGTGCATCAGCTTATGGCTGAAGTAGCCATTTCATGGGGGCCACAGCCAATTATTTTGAAAAGTCGACTTAATGCCAAATCTACACTAGTGTCCGGTTAAAACTCGAACAAATTCAATTGGTTAGCGGAGGGTCGGTCGTTTTTAGGAGGCTTAGCCCCTTGCAGCACCTCTTGCAATGTA
>JAYSUK010000057.1:0-6014 GCA_043719085.1 Burkholderiales bacterium
ATGGTGCGCAACAAAGAGGCCACCCAGATTGGTGCTGCGCTAGGTTTCGCGGCGAACGGCGCGTTTCGCGCGCCACTCGCAGCCGGCGTCGACCGCAAACTGTTGGCAACGCTCACCAATTTGCAACTGCAATCCGGGCAGCCGGATTTTGCCGGCGCGATGGCCCTGGCTCCCCGCACGGTGCTGCGCGACGTGGTTCCCGGTTATTCGTCGGGCGAAATTTCAGTGCTGGATGCGACTACCACTGAGTTGGTGGCCATGATGTTCGATTTCGTGCTCGCGCGCAAAGAACTGCGCGACGAAATCAAGGTGTTGCTCGGACGCCTGCAAATCCCCATGCTTAAAGCTGCAATGGTGGATCGAGGCTTTTTTTCGCGCAAAAATCACCCCGGTCGCCAGTTGCTCAACCGGTTGGCGGATGCGGGGCTCGGCTGGTCACCGGAGGAAGGTCTTGCCGATCCACTGTTCTGCAAGATTCGTGATGTCATCGAGCACATCAGCCAGGATTTTGTCGACGATCTGGGCATTTTTACCGAGGCGCTGGTTGATCTTGAGCAGTTTGTCAACGGGCAAGAGCTTGACGCCCGTCCCGCCATTGATGCGGAGACCGCCGAAGCGCTGGCCGCTGATCGCCTGATAGCAGCGGTGCTGGAGGCGAAGCGGGCGGTTGAATCTCGCATCAGTCAGCATCCCCTGCCAGAGCCGGTCAAAGAATTTATTGAAGTGGCGTGGCAGCCGCATCTGCAGGACGCGCTGCTGGAGCGCGGTAAAGACAGTGGCGAATACGCCAAAGCGGTAGAAGCGCTGGACGAACTGATTTGGAGCGTCGCCCCAAAGGATCAACCGGCCGAGCGGGCGCAACTGGGCCAACGAGTGCCGTCACTAGTGCGGCGGCTGCGTGAGGGTCTCAAGTCGCTCTCGGACGAGACGATTGCGCCGTTTTTTGACCGACTGTTCGAAGTGCATTCGGGTTTGCTGCGCGGCACCCAGCCTGACTATGTCGAACCGATTGATTTGCCCGAAGTCTCAAACGATTCGACATTCGATCCGTTCCGCGAGCTGGTGCAGCAGATGGAGCGCAATCAGTGGATCGAGATGAGCGACGAGAAGGGCGCGGTCACCTACGCGAAGCTTGCCTGGATGAGCCCGCAGGGCACCACTTACTTGTTCACCACGCGTCACGGACGCAAAGCCGCATCGCTGTCACCCGACGAGCTGGCTGAATGGTTCCGCACCGACAAGGCGCGCATGATTGAGTCGGAACCCATTGTGGATCGCGCTCTCGCGGGCATGTTCAAAACCGCTGCCGCTTAGGCGGAGGGTGGGATGGCGGCGCTCGGTCTGATTGTGGTCGGCGACTATGCATTGGCCACGGGCGCTGATCGCCATGTGGCGTGCGCTGCATCATTGCTCGCCCGATCTTCGCAGGCCGTGTCATGGGCATGGCTGATTCCTGCGGATCGCGTGCAGCTTGCAGCCGCGCTTTTTGAATCATGGCAACGCCCACATCTGGTGGCGTGTTTTGGTGGTCTCGGCAGCGGCGTAGATGATCACACGCGAGCCACCATCGATGCGTTGCAGCAGGGCCGTGATGCGGTGGGATTGCAGCGACATGCCGTGCGCTCGGACGTACCCCCAATGCAGGTCGGGAATATTGCTTTTTTTCACGGGCAGCCTTCTCGCGCGCATGATTTATTTGCGCTGTGGTGGCAGTCCGAGTTGGCGAAACGCGATGCCGAAGCGAGCGCCTTGGCTACGGAGCTTGTGCGATGGAGTGTGCCGCAGTCTGCCGCGTCGATACACGCTCGTCTGCAAGTCAAAATCAAGCATCCGGGCGTATCGCAGCGGGTGATTGCGAGCGTCGATGGAGGCGTTTCGCTCAGATTGAGTGGCGCAAGTAAAGGCAAAGTGCAAGCTGCACGCAAAGCATTGCAAGCCGCGCTGCAAGCTTCGTAGGAGCGGCGAACGCCGCGATCAGGCAGCGTGGGGCGCATAGGGTTTTGCGCTCGCGCCGCTCCTACCAGCGCCAACCCAACATACGTGTCACTTCACCGATGCCAGCCCGCGAACCAAATCACCCACGAACCCCGGGCCGCGATACAACATGCCGGTGTAAATCTGAATCAGACTGGCGCCCAAGTCCAGTTTGCGTTTTGCATCCGTCACCGACATGATGCCGCCAACACCGATGATCGGCACACGTCCGCCGCTCGCTTCTACGACGCGCGCGAGCATCGCATCGGCACGTTGAGTCAGCGGCGCACCGCTCAAACCACCTGCCTCACCCGCGTAGCGATGGCTGCCGACGCCGTCGCGGCTGATCGTGGTGTTGCTGGAAATAATCGCGTCAGCACCCGCATCGATGATGGCAGACACGACCTCGGCAACCTGCGCGTCCTGCAAATCGGGCGCAATTTTAACGGCAATAGGCTTGCGTTTACCCTGCGCTTTAGCCAGCACTTCGCCTTCGCGAACGATGCGCGTAACAAGCGCAGCAACTGAATCTGGCGCTTGCAAATCGCGCAGGTTTTTGGTGTTGGGGGAGGAGATGTTGATGGCCACATAATCGGCCGTCGCGTACACATCACGCAACGCACTGAGATAGTCGTCCGCTGCGTTTTCAATCGGCGTTGCTGCGTTTTTGCCGATATTCACCCCGACCGGAATGTCCACGTCGCGCGCGACCAGTCGGGTGAGTGCGTCGGCCACGCCGCCATTGTTAAAACCCAGTCGATTGATCAGGCCCTCATGCTCGGGCAGGCGAAACATGCGAGGCTGCGGATTGCCCGACTGCGGCTGGGGCGTCAAGGTGCCGACCTCGATGAAACCAAAACCAAGCTGCGCGAGGCCGCGCAGATGCTTGGCATCTTTGTCCAGCCCTGCCGCGAGCCCAACCCGATTAGGAAAATTGAGGCCCATCACGCTAATCGTTGACGGTGGCGGCAACCGTCCCGCCCACACGCGAGCCAGGCCGAGCGCTGCTTGCGCATCCAACGCCGCGAAGGCTGCATGGTGCGCGCGCTCGGGATCGAGGGCGAAGAGGACGGGGCGAAAAAGCGAATAACTCATGTCGCTATTATCTCTACTATGAAACGACCCATTTTTTGCTGTAAGTTCGTACTCGCTGCGGCTGCTTTTTTGTCCGCTGCCCCGTTCGCGGTAGCGCAGGATTTCAAGGATCGACCTGAATGGGCCGCGCTTAAGGGCGAGCTGGTACGAGACAGCGCATTTGACGAAGCCGCTCTGGACGCTTTGATGGCTCGGGTGAAACGTCAGGATCGGGTGATCGCCTACATGGACGCGCCGATGCGCGCACCGACGCCCTGGCACGTGTATTGGCCACGACACATCGGCGGCGACCGGTTGCAGCGCGGCACCGAGTTCATGAAAGCACACAAGGCGAGCTTTGTTCAGGCGGAGCAGGCCTACGGGGTGCCCGCCTCGGTCGTTGCCGCTATCGTAGGTGTCGAAACAATTTATGGCCGCATTACCGGCAATTTTCGGGTGGTCGACGCATTGGCAACGCTCGCGTTCGACTATCCCCGGCGCGCTGAGTTTTTTCGTGGTGAGTTGAAGGAGTTGCTTCTGCTCGCCCGTGAACAAAAAAAATCACCCTTCGACTTCATGGGCTCATTTGCTGGAGCGATGGGCTGGCCGCAATTCATGCCCGGCAGTTATCGCAAGTGGGCGGTTGATTTTGATAACGACCAGCGCATCGACTTGTGGGGCTCAACCGCAGACATCGTCGGCTCAGTCGCCTCGTTTCTATCAGGCCACGGCTGGCAACGCGGTGAGCCGGTGATGTTGCCCATCAATCCGCCAAGCGCTGAAATCATCGCCAGCATTGACGGCGGATTGTCACCCCGGAAAACGCTCAAGGAATATTTAGCGGCAGGCGTCACCATCACAGCTCGTGACGCTGACGTGACGCTGCCTCAGGACGACGCCATGGTCGGCATCATCTCGCTGGACAACGCCGATGGCCGCAACGAATATTGGCTAGCGTTCGAGAATTTCTACGTCATCACCCGCTACAACCGATCGCGCATGTACGCGTCAAGCGTGTGGTCGCTGGCCTATGCGTTGCAGCGAGCGGCGAGGTAGGGCGCGAAGACGACCCGTTAGCGCAATTTTCGCCCCCTCTCCCGCAGCGCGGGAGAGGGTAGGGTGAGGGCAGTTCCAGTCGCTCCAACCGTGACGCAAACGCAAACCCTATCAAGCTATTCGTAGGGAGCAGGGCAAGCCGCGATCCCACGTAAACCGCCAGCAATCGCGACTTCGCGCCTCACTCAACCCCGTCAAAACCCAGCCGATCAAGCAGCGCTATCGCAGCGCTCGCGTCACCGCGAGCCGCACGTATTTCAAAGCGCGTTCGCGCATCAAAGTTTGCCAACGCCACCGTCGCCAGCTCGTCAACCAGCCGGTTCATGCTGATCTTTCGGCTGTCGGCCAAAGCCCTCAACCGCAGATGTTTGTCATCAGGCAAACGAATCGTCAATGTCGACATAGCACATGCTCCCACGCTTCTTTAGGGGTCAAAATCTGCACTGAAGGGAACTTGAGTTCGCCTCGTTTCAGATCACGTAAATTTTTGTTGATGATCACCTCGGCCTGAGCCGCGAGTGCCAACTCTATCAAGTGATTGTCCGCTTCATCTGGCAAATTGGGTCGCCATGCAAAAAAAACTTCTACCCAACGGCAACGCGACAAAAATGCATCCAGAATCGCCTCTCGCTCTGCAATCGAAACGAGAGCGCTCTTCCACAGTGCTGCACGAGAAAAAACGTCCTCGTATTCCGCCAACAGCGCTGGCCCAAGCACGGGCTGCAACTCGCCATCGAGGCATGCGCGCACTACCCGGCGCGACATTCCACCCTGCCCAAGCAACGCGGACACCAGCACGTTCGTGTCGATAACGACAATTTTCATAGCGGCGTGATAGCGCCTGTGCTATCAAACGATACAAATTTGTTGCTCTGCGCAATAAAAAATGACGTTTGTGCGTCTAAGCGCATAAACGTAAAATTCAATGTCACCACATGATGACCCAAACCATGCAAGCGCAAGCCTCTAATCCCGTTCGTTGGTCGCTGAAGGTATCTGCCGAGGCCGATATCGATTTGCGAACGTACTTGGCACAACATGGCATGCGCAAAGGCGATCTGTCAAAGTTTGTTGAAGAGGCAGTACGTCGCGACATCTTGCTGCGCACCATGAGTGATGTCGCGGCACAGAATGCAACGGCGAGCGCTGACGCAATTGACGCCGACATCGCCTCCGCGCTGCGCGAGAGCCGCACTCAGCGTTTGGCCGCAGCGCTCGCGCGGCCCGCATGACCATTGCGGTTATCGACAACAATTTGCTGCTGTCGGCGTTGATCAATCCTGAGGGATTGCCCCGCGGGTGCTGCTCGCGTGGGCGGATCAACGCCGCTTCACGTTGGCCACCTGCGCGTTTCAACTCGCCGAGCTGCGCGATGTAACGCGCCGACCCAGCCTAGCAAAATACTTTCGACCAGCCCAGGCAGGACGCATGATTAATCAGCTTCAAGCGCTTGCGTTGATGGCGCCCGAGCCGTTACCTCGCGTCGACGCCTCTCCCGATCCGTTCGACAACTTTTTGCTCGCCTGCGCCGTGGCTACCAACGCGCACTATGTGGTGTCGGGCGACAAATCAGATGTGCTCGCGCTCGGCGGCCACGGCGCAACGCGCATAGTCACGATGCGCGCTTTCGCGGACGCGATCGGCTGCGCCTAATTCATCTGCGGATGGGCATGATGGCTCGGAGCGCATCGTTAAACCGCCAATTCGTCCAGCAAATCCGGATGCCGATCCAATAATTTGAGCAACAGCAGCGTCGATTTGTGTGGCTGCGTCTTTCCGCGTTCATATTCTGAAAACGCAGTCGCACCGCCGCCAAAAAGCTGGCCCGCTTGAGCTTGATTGAGGCCTAGTTTTTTTCGTGTGCTACGCACAGCCGCCGCGCGCTCCTCCGTGACACGTACCCGAACGCG
>JAYSUK010000058.1:0-6013 GCA_043719085.1 Burkholderiales bacterium
TAGCGAAACGGGCACCCGCAAGGGTGTACTCCTCGGTGGCGCGTTGCACGGCGCGCTCAATGCTGGCAGCTTTAGCCGCAACCACGTCATCGGACATAAACGCTGCCCCGCGCGGCGATATCACGCATTAACGGCGCGCGTTGCTCAGTGAAATCAAGATAGTCGGACAGCACGGCAGCTTCGTAACTTGCCTGCGCCGTAGGGTGCGCGGCAAACAACCGTTGGCCCGTGGTCAATATTTGGTGGCGAAGCACGTCGCTGGCCACTCGGAAGTCGATCAGGTCAACATCGCGCGAGAAGACAGCAGCAAGCTTCTGTGCAGCGTCCCAGCGAACGGTCGCAGGCATTGGTTGCCCGACATCCACGGCAATGTCCAAATCACTGTCGCTGCTGAGTTCATCGCGTGCCGCGCTGCCAAAAAGATACGCCGCCGACAGCTCGGGGAACACGCTTTGAAGTTCGCGAAGAATCAGTGCGGGCGCTACGCTGGCAGTGGGGGCTGATTGCATGGGTGGAGTTTAGCCTGCGTAGGCGCGGACCAGGCCGCGCTGCTCTCACACCGCGCGACGCCAAGTCGTCGCCTACATGGGTCTGGACAACGAGATGGCTGTGGGCCTGGCTGGCGCTTTGAAAACACGAAACCCGCCGAAGCGGGTTTTGTGTTGTTTCGCTCATCTTACGACGAGCTGATCAACCGAGATTACTGCTGACGGCGACGACGCTGGAAGGCTGCAAGGCCAATCAACATCAAGCTCATCAAGCCGAGGCCTGCGGCGTTCATGGTTGGTATTGTTGTTGGCACGTCATTGTCAACCACTTGAACCGACGCGCTGCTTGGCGTTCCTACAACGACGGCCTTGGTACCCGCTTGACCGGCCTTCGCCCGATCAGACGCAGCCGTCACATTTGCCGCTACCACTCCAGTAATGGTGAGAGTGACGGTGCGAGTGTTGCCCACGATGATGTCGTTGACTGTTGGAACAGTCACAACCGTGCCCAACCCGGTTTGACCCGTGCAATTGATGCTTGCGGAGGTCGCTGACGGCGTGATCACCACACCGGCATCAGCGCCGGTGATGGTGTAGCTAACGATGTAGAAGCCTGTTGCGCCGCCGCAGTTCAGATTGAACACAGCGTTGCCGCCTTCAGTAACCGACGCAGCAACGGCCGTGACGGTGACACCCTGATCATCGTCGAGTATCTGGCCAACAGCAGGCGACGTGCCTACAGTGTAAGCACCAGTCACCGATGCGGGGGCGACAGCGACGTTTACGGTAATTGCTCCGGTTACGACGTTGTCGTTTACAGCGGTTACCGTGCAGCTTGCAGTCGGTGCAGCCGCGGCGAACGTAACGGTCGTGCCGCACGTGGTGTTGTATCGGCTATTTGTCGGCGGCGGCGTGACATTAACGGTCAATGTTGCAGCCTGTGCACCCGCGCTACCACCAGTTCGAGCAAAGTTGTAGGTCAGGATTCCGCCGTTTTCAGCAGCCGGGCTACCTGCAACCGTCACGCTCACTGCCTGTGGCGAATCGTCATCAGCGATGGTGTTCGTTGCAGAAGAGGGAATAAGAGTGTAGGCCGCTGCATTTGCCGTGAGAGTCAAAATCACGGTTTCGCCACCAGATTCCGCGATGTTGTCATCAGTGACACAGACTGTCATCACGGAAGGCGTGCCAAAGGTCGTGGTGATTGGGCCAGTGAAGGCGGCACCCGCACAGCTTGCGCCAGACACGAGCTTGTAATCAGTATTGTTCGTAGCCGTGCCGGTCAGGCCGAATGCTACTGATGGCCCTGCACCAGTCTGCGCAGGGTTCGTGTTGCTGGTCGCGATGACAGTGAAGGTGCAATTTGTAGGCACGAGCGCCTCAGCACAACCGCCAGACGCGGTGACCGCAATCGAAGGCAACGCATCGTTGTCGTTAACTGTGACCACTGAAGCTGTAGGACTAACTGTCGAACCGGTGTCCGTGGTTACCGCACCGAGCGTGATGCTGCCAGTGACGGTGCCCTGAATTGTCGTGTCGTTGGTGCGCGCAGTAACCGCAATGTTCTGAGTTTGCCCACCGCAGGCCGTGAAGGCGACCGGTGACGCGGAAGTAGTGAAGTTTCCAGTCCCGTTGCCCACGGTGAACGCAACGTTAACTGGTGTAATCGTATTGGAAGCGAACGCCCCGTTGCAAGTTACGACAGCGTTGGCGGATCCGCCGCCCTCGGTAACTGTGACGTTGCCGATAGTGAAGTTAGCGGTAGAGGCAGTGATTGTCTTTGTAAGCGTGCTGGAGGTTGTGCCCAATGCGTAATTGCCACCCAGCGCCGTATTTTCTGTAGCGGTCACGTTGGTGGTGCCCGTGAAAGGATTAGCGGTGGTGAATGTAATTGACGCCAAATTACCAGCGGCAGCCAACGTGCCGCTACCTGCTGGATTGCTTGGCCATGTTCCGCCGAAAGAAACATAGCTCAGCAAAATCTGCCGGTTCGCAGGCGAAGCACAAAGCAAACCTGAAGCCTGCTCAAGGGACGGCTGCGATTCGCCCGGCGGGCTCGCGTAAGTAACTGCGCCAAAGGTTAGTTTCGTGTTGTCATAGCAAACGACAACTTGCGTTCCATTGCTGGTGGCAGTTACGCCCGCGTACGAAACCGTGGCAGTCACGGGAGCAGCGTTGCCGACGCTAGCGGACGGCGTGAAGGTAATCGCCATCGACGCCGCGAACGCCGCGGAACAGAACCCTGTGAGGCCTATGGCCCCAAGAGCGCGCAAAAATCTTCTAGTCATGTCAAATATCCTTAGCGAGTAGCTGTAATCAAGTGAGCGGAATTAGAAAGGCTTAAGGCGTGCCTGGCACGTAAGACGTGCTGCACGTGGAATTCACGTAGTTAATCAATGCAGATGGCAGAGACCGCGTTGAATTGGACGCGCTTAACGCAGCCCCACTCACAGTGATACCGCTTGTAAGAGCGGTGCCGTTTAAGTTAAGCATCATCCGAATCAGCAAGATTCCGTCGACAAAAGGTGTCGTTCCGGCCGAAGGCAAATTCCCGTTGATGTCGAGTAATGACATGATGGCCGTAACGTTATTGGTGACTGTCGTTGCGTCCGGGACGGGACTAAGCCCAGATACAAGTGATGTGCCGGACAAGCCAAGCATATGGCGGATGATCAAGATCCCATCGCGGAACGCAGTGACACTCCCGTTGCCATCCACATCAAGGTTGCAAGCGGGTGCCGCAGCCGCATTTACCAAAATCGACTTATTTGTATCAACGTTGCTTGCATTCGCGTATGAAATGTTGCCCGCCGTTGTGATCACGACGTTGGTCGACCCCGTATTAAATGAGGTCTTGCTTTTCAGCCCCATCTGAAACAGAGTAACCGGTGCGGCCACGGCATCAAATGCCGCAGATGTCGTTACGATGCCGGGGGTGCCTGGGTTCAAGCAGCCGTTAGCGGCGCCGGGCGCTGCTGGATCCGCCGTGCCGAGCCAGCCCACCGCTCCGCCTGCGCGAATTGAGGTGTCGATCCAGCCGAACACAACTTCGCGCGTATTTCCGCTGACGAGTTGGTCGCTGGGGCTAGCAATCATGCACTTGGTGTTCAAGCTTGAGATAGAGGTGCTTGTTTGCACGCCGTTCACGTCGTACACGACCACAGGGTCAAATTTTGTCGAGTCGTACTGAACCTTGAGGCCCAGTCCAGATTCGTCTTTAGTCTGTGTTTGGCCGCCCGTATTGACGATGCTGTACACCATATCAATCGGCAAGATGGTGCCTGCGGGCAGGAACACGCCGCCTGGCAGTGCGCCTGTCGAGATGTCCGCGCCCGCTCTTTTCGGCGTGAGCACTTGTGCAGCATGCGCGGACGCCGAAACAACGAAGGACCCAATTAGCCCAACGCCAACCGCAAACGCAGTTAAATTTTTCATGTTCAGAAAATCCTTGTTTGTACGCATGCTACACAACCTTACGGCAATAATGGGGAAATCGTTGCGGTTCACATTGAATTATGTGTTGCCACTGGCGCACTGATGCCACACCTTTGAAAGACGAGTTTTTCGACAAAAGCCAGACACTGTTTCGCGAATTTTTTGCTTTCCTGCTTAACCATGGCCAATTATGCCTTTGGCATAATGAAAAGGCAAGGCCTAGGATCGCTAATGCCGCCAAGAATATTCCGGAAACATCAACAAGAACCACAGGCAAAAGACTTGTCTTGACCACGCTCATGAATCACTTGCCTTCTTTGTACCGAAGCTTGATTGTCGAGCAGACTAACTCGAAATGCTCCTACCTATTCGGGTGGGATTTTTTCGATTTCTTGACTATGAGATCGGTGGCCTCGGTCTGTAACATCAGTAGCTTTTTCACATAAACACTTATTGAAAAAGGGGCTGCAGCTAATTCGGTCGATAGTCGACTATGCCAAATATGCGCAGTGGCCCCTTATAAAAGCTAACTCGCGCAAAAAAGCTGTTACGACTTGAGCCCCGGAAAAAGGCCGGTCAGCCCCGACGCTAGTATCTCAACGGCGAGTGCTGCGGTGATTAGGCCGCCGACCCGGGTGGCGACGTTCATGCCAGTGATTCCGAGGGCCACAGACACGCGTTGCGCCGCGCGTAGCGTGACCCACGTGATCACGGCCACCGTCGCAATGACCAGCAGCATCATTCCGAGGTGCATTGGGGCGCCCAAGTGTTTGAGGGCCGGATGCGACTGCCCAAACACGATCACCATGGAGATTGCGCCCGGCCCGGCGAGCAGCGGGATGGCGATGGGCACCACGCCCACGGCATGCTTGTGGCGCGCTTCTTCTTCTTCTTCAGGCGTCTGCCGTTGACGGCCTGGTGCAGCGTTAAAGCTGTCCATGGCGGAAAGCAGCAGCAGCAGCGCGCCTGCGACCTTGAACGCTGGTAACGAAATGCCGAAAAAATCAAGCACCGGACCGCCCGCCACTAGCCCGATGGCCAACACACAAAACACCGAAATCGCCGCGATGCGCGCGATGCGAAATCGGTCAAGGGCTGTGGCCGACGGCGTGAGCGCCAAAAACATCGGCACCGCGATGAACGGGTCGACGATGGCGAGCAGACCGAGGAAGGACTTTAGGTAGGCGGCGAATTCCATTGTGTGATTATCGTTGCGTTCGCGAGGGCAGCGCCTGCTTACGAAACATTGAGACGCGGCTGGTTAGGTGCCCGTTCGCCCAGAGCGAAGCGAAGGGGCCGATGGCGGCGCGCGAGTTTCAGACCCTTCGCTTCGCTCTGGGCGAACGGTACCCACGCAATCAGCGTTTACCCAGGACTTGCCTCCGTGCTTACGCTGCGAATAGCGTTCAAACGCTACCCCGCCCCCGCATGCCCCACACCAAACATCTCTTCCTTCAGTCTGGTCAGCTGATCGCGCATCTCCGCAGCTTTCTCGAACTCCAGATTGCGCGCGGCGTCGAGCATTGCTTTCTCTAGTGACTTGAGCGTTTTCTCGCGCGACTTTTCGTCCATTGCGCCGAATTCGGCCTTGGCCTTGGCGTCTTTCATCACGCGCTTTTCTTCGTCGGGATCGTACACGCCGTCGATCATGTCCTTGATGGCCTTTTGCACGCCCATGGGCGTGATGCCATGCAGAAGGTTGTGCGCGATTTGACGATTGCGCCGTCGCTCGGTCTCGTCAATGGCTTTGCGCATTGAGTCGGTGATTTTGTCGCCATACAAAATCGCGGTGCCATTGATGTGTCGCGCGGCACGACCAATGGTCTGAATCAGCGAACGTTCGGCGCGCAAGAAGCCTTCTTTGTCGGCATCGAGAATCGCCACCAGCGACACCTCGGGAATATCGAGCCCCTCGCGCAGCAAGTTGATGCCGACCAGCACATCAAATTCGCCGAGTCGCAAATCGCGAATGATCTCCACGCGCTCCACGGTGTCAATGTCCGAGTGCAGATAGCGGGCCTTGATGCCGTTTTCATTCAGGTAATCGGTCAAGTCCTCGGCCATGCGTTTGGTCAGCGTGGTCACGATCA
>JAYSUK010000059.1:0-6008 GCA_043719085.1 Burkholderiales bacterium
TATTCCTTCATACGCTTTTGCAGATTGTCGAGGCCGTCGCTCACGAGTTCACCCGGCGCACCGGCCAGCTCACGCGTGCCACCGTCGACTTTAATGCCGGGGATCACGCCGATGGAGTTCAGGTAGTCGGCAAACGGCATGCCATTGCTATGTTTCTGCCGTAACGTCTCATCATGCAGAATCACACCAGAAATCGTCGATTTAATTGCGGATGTGGTGAACAGCATCTCACGATAGGTGCGGCGCATTTCCTCAGTGTCGGCAACACCGGCAACAGCGAAACGTTTGGCGCAGGTGCCAGCGGATTCGTCGGCGGCGAGCAAGCCTTTACCGGGAGCGACTAAGGCGGCGGCGGTTTTTGCGAGAAGTGCTGTATCCATGGGGCGTGTAGGAATAGGTAGTTGGCAAGAACTGCAATTTTACGGGGCACGCAGCCTCTTCACCACCAGCGATACGGCCACGCCCAGCAAAATCGCCCATTCAAGCGGCATAACCAGTGTGGCGACGAATGTTGCAAGCAACGTGATGCGCTCGAATTTGTCGGACAACAGATAGCGGATTTCACGGCGATCAATCAAGTTCCACGCCACCAGAAACAGGATTGCGGCGACTGCGGCGAGCGGTAAAAATTGCGCAAGCGGCGCGACAAAAAACAAAATGGCCACCAAAAACACCGAGGCCATGATCGCCGAGAACGGTGTGATTGCACCCGCTGCCACGTTCACGCCAGAGCGATTGAACGAACCGCTCGCTGGATATGATGAGAAGAAGGAGCCGACTACGTTAGCCAGCCCTTGCCCCAAAAACTCCTGATTGCCGTCAAGGGCAACATTTCGACGCTTTGCCAACGCCTGGGCGATCGACACCGCCTCGGCCAGTGCCAGCAGCGTCATGGCGATGGACGGAATGAGCAACATTTTCAGCGTTTCTAGTGACAAGTCGGGCATTGACAACGGTGGCAATGCGCCGGGCAATGCGTCGACCGTTTTGATAGCGAGCGTTGGATCGGCCCAACGTGCTAACGCTGCGGTGAAGCTGCCCACGACCACGGCGACGAGCATGGCAGGCACGACGCGATTGAGCGGCTGCCACAAAAGGGCGGCGAGCAACGTGAGCCCGCCCACGGCTAACGTCACGGGTTGTATTTGTGTGAGGTGCGAGGCGAACTCCATCACGGTTTGCGCCACCGACGCGCCTCGCGTGATGTCGATGCCGAAGAAATTGCGTATCTGAGAATTGACGATCAACACCGCCGCGCCCGCCGTGAAACCGACGATTACCGTGTGCGAAACAAAGTTGATCAGCTTGCCCGCCCGCGCTAGCGCCAACAGCAATTGCCAGACGCCCACCATAAATGCGAGCGTGATCACGAGCTGCACATACCGCGCCGACTCCGGCTGTGCGAGTGGGGCCATGATGGCGAGCACGGTGAGCGAGATTGCGTTCGCAGGGCCGGTCACCATCACGCGCGACGAACCGAACAACGCCGCAATCACGCAAGGAATCATGGCTGAGTAAAGGCCGTAAGCGGGCGGCATGCCAGCGAGCGTGGCGAACGCAACGCCCTGCGGCAGCACGACGATGGCGCCGGTTAGTCCTGCGAGAACTTCAGTGCGCAAGACGCGCTTGTCGCGTAGCAGCGGAAGCCATGAAAGGAAAGGGAAGAAGCGAATCACGTCGGCGAGCGCAGGTGCGTGTGGGAGGGGTTCCACCCCGATTCCGTGGTTGCATCACCCTCGGGGTGGAACCCCTCCCACAAGGAACGCCGAGGCTCAGACACGTTGCTGCCCGTGATAGAGCCGCACCACGTGCTCCGCTTCTGCGAAAAACAACCAGCGCTCTACGAGTAATCCAAGCAAGCAAATAATGGAAGCAGCCCAGAACCATTGGGTGAAATAGCAGAGCAACAAGGGCGCGACGAAGCCGCAGACAATCGCGATCCAGCGCAGCAGTCGCGCCCGCTCTCGTGCGACCGTGAAACCAAATTCATTGGTCAAAAATGTGCCGTGTGAGTGACCGACGTCAAGCAGTCGCACGCTGCCCTGCTGAAAGCCGAGCGCGTCGTTAGTGGTGTGCTGTTTGCGCGGGTGTTTTAGCAGGTAGGCCACGTAGAAAACGAGCCCGATCGCAAGCAGCAATATCGCCACCATCGGTTTGCGAACGAGGCCGATCTCCACCGGGCGCAGCGTGAGTACCGCAGGCAAAAGCACCGCACCACTCATCAAGCCGAACAGCACGTATTTGACCGGAGTCATCCACGTGTTCCAGCGCGGAATCGTTTTCAGGCAGCCGTAAATCATCCCGGTGCAATAAAGCACTGCCACGGCGACCGCAACTAGTAACCAAAGCGTGATCGGTGTTACGCGCGGCAGCGCGGATTGCAGTGCGTACAGATGCAACGCCGCAAGCGGATACAGCACCAGCGCAAGCAGTCCCTCGCGTGCGAGCCACGATGTTCGAATGCGCGTGAGCGCGTAGATCACGTTCTTGCGATTAGCCAGATGGAGCGTAGACGAGATCAGCCCTGCTGTAATCAGCGCTGCAGCAATTGCCGCGCCTTTGTAAAACGTGGTCGCGTCCATGCGAATGTGATCGGCCATCAATGAAGCAATTAGCAGCCACACTAGCAGGCCCAGCCCGGCACCCGATGAGACGGTGAAGAAGATGACGGAGAGCGCAGGTTTCACAGTTGAATCAACCGGTTCACAAACGCCTTTGCCTTGTCACTCAAGCCTTGACGCAGTGGCAGCTCGGTTTTGATCTCTACCGGCTTGCGCGGTGACAGGTACACGTTGGCTGGTTTGTAGCCGAGGTCCGCGAGCATCGACTGCGTGCCGCGCGATGCCGCGAGCAATGAGACTTTTGATTGCGGATCATCGTAGTCGCCAAAGTGCCGTGCATGGGTTGGGCAAGCGAGTACGCAAGCGGGCTGACGATCTGCCTCTGCTAACTGTTCATCGTAAATGCGGTCAACGCAGAGCGTGCATTTTTTCATCACGCCCTGATCCTGATCGAGTTCACGCGCACCGTAGGGGCAGGCCCACGCGCAATAGTTGCAGCCCATGCAGCGACTCGGGTCGACCAGCACGATGCCGTCTTCCGCGCGCTTGTAGCTCGCCCCGGTAGGACACACCGTCACGCAGTGCGCCTCTTCGCAGTGCATGCAGCTCATCGGCACATTGATGGTTTTTGAGAGCGGTTCGTGGCCTACGGCTTCGGCGTGAGTCCCGCAACGATGCGGGGAATAGGTCGGATCGCCCTCAATTTCGTAGTGACGAATGCGGTTGTACCAAGTGCCGCTCGGTGCTTTGCCCCAGGCGTCATAGTCGGGCGCGCCGCCCATGAGTGACTGTCCGTTCCACTCTTTGCACGCAACGGCGCAGGCGTGGCAGCCGACGCAGGTGTCGAGATCGATGGCGAGACCGAGCTTCATTGCCTGGCTCCGAACTCAAGTTTTGGCCAAACACCGGTTTCGTCGGCCTTACGAAGGCGCACCCGCAGGTCATACCAGGCGGCTTGGCCTGTAATTGGGTCGCTGTTTGACAAGCGTTCACCGGACGACGCGCGAACGCTCTCGGAAATCAGGTGGTTGAGCAGGAAGCCCACCGTGGCTTCCGATGCGTCCTTGGCAAGGCCCCAAGCCTCACTCATTTTGCCAATCGCGTTCCATGTCCACACGGTGTTGACCTCGACGCCTTCCATCGCCTTCATCTGGCAGCGAATCTTGCCATGCGCTGATTCGACCCACACCCAATCCAGGTCGTTGAGACCGAGTTCTCGTGCTTTGCTGGTTGCAACATACAAATAGTTTTGCGAGATGATTTGCCGCAACCAAGCGTTTTGTGAGTCCCACGAGTGATACATCATCATGGGGCGCTGGGTGATGGCGTGGAGCGGAAATTCGTCGCCCGCAGAATCAGTGGGATACCACGTCGGTAACGGATCGAAATATTCCGTGAGCCTTCTCTTGTCAACCTCACGCGTTGGTTGCGGCCCGTCATACAAACCTTTCCCGGCTAGGCGGAATTTTTGCAACGGTTCCGAATACATTTGCGCAATGATTGCCTCGGCTTTTGGGATGAACGCCGCATCAGCTGCTGCCTGCAAATAGTCACGATTGACCCCGCGCATCCAGCGTTGATTTTCGGGCCAGTGATGGGCAAAGAAACTTTCCGCCTTGATGTAGTCCTGCCACTGATTTTGATTGGGTTCGCCGCGTAGCGATTTCTCGCCGTCCTTACCGCGAAAACCACCGAGGAACCCTATGCCCGGAGCGCGTTCGTAGTTGACGATGAAGTCCGTGTAGCCCGCAAATTTGCGCTCGCCTTCGCCTTTGACAAACGCCGGAAATTTCAGGCGCGTAGCGAGTTCAACGAGCACGTCCTGCCATGGCCGCACATCGCGATCAAGCGGCAAAACCGGATGGCGGATTGCATCGGCTGCCGCGTCTGGTTCACTGATGGGGCGATCAAGAAAACTGATCGCGTCGTAGCGTTCAAGGTAGGTGGTATCCGGCAACACGAGATCGGCGAAGCGCACCATCTCGGAGTCGAACGCATCGGCTACCACGAGAAACGGAATCTTGTGATTGCCTGCTTCGTCCTTGGCCTTCAACATGGCTTGCGTTTCAGCGGTGTTCATCGCGCTGTTCCACGCCATGTTCGCCATGAATAAAATCAGTGTGTCGATTTCGTACGGATCGCCGTCCACGGCGTTTTTGATCACTGCATGCATCATGCCGTGGGACGCGAGCGGCGCTTCCCACGAATAGGCCTTGTCGAGTCGCAACGCATTGCCGTGACTGTCGAGGGCGAGTTCTTCCGGGCGCGTGGGAAAACCCAGTGGCGTCTTCGACAATGCGGTGTTGGGTGCGTTGATCAGGCTGGCGTCATTTTCCGGTAACTGCGCAGGGGGAATTGGGCGTGGGAAAGGCGCTTTACTGCGGAAATTTCCGGGACCATCGAGCGCGCCGATCAGCATCTGAATCAAATGCAGCGAGCGGCAAGTCTGGAAGCCATTTGCATGTGCAGAAATGCCGCGCATGGCATAAAACGCGACGGGACGACCGACGACTTTGTCGTGAACGTTGCCGTAGATGTCTGTCCATACGCACGGCAGCTCAATGGTTTCTTTGAACGCGACGTGCGCGATTTCAGCAGCGATACGGCAGATTTGTTCGGCTGGGACGCCGCATCGGTCGGCTACGGTTGCGGGTGAGTACTCGTCGCTTGAGTAGCGCTCCAGAATTAGCGACATCACCGTGCGGACGCGGACGGTTTTGCTCCCTCCCTCCGGGGGGGAGGGCTCGGGAGAGGGACCAGGCTGAACAAACGGGTTGGCTTGTGCAACACCCTCTCCCTCCGCCCTCCCCCCCAAGGGGAGGGAACCTGCCCAATCCAGTGCGGGCGCAACGCCCTTTTCCATTCTTCGATAAGCGTTCGTGTTCTGATCGAACACCAGCGGTTTTCCCTGCGCATCACGCAAAAACAACCCGTCCTGTGACGTGCCCGGCGCGTCGGTCACGAGCCACGGCGCATTGGTGTACTTGACCAGATATTCGTGATCGATCCAGTCGTGCTTGATGAGTTCATGCACGATGGCTAAGGCGAACAGGCCGTCGGTGCCCGTACGAATCGGCACCCATTCATCGGCAATCGCGCTGTATCCGGTACGCACCGGGTTGACGGAGACGAACTTCGCGCCACGTGATTTGAGCTTGTCGAGACCGATCTTGATAGGGTTAGACGAGTGATCTTCCGCCACGCCCCACAACACGAAATATCTGGCGCGATCCCAGTCAGGTGATCCAAATTCCCAGAACGAATAGCCGATGGAATACAGGCCCGCTGCCGCCATGTTTACGGAGCAAAATCCGCCGTGCGCGGCCCAGTTCGGTGTGCCAAATTGCTGCGCCCACAGCCCAGTCAATGCCTGCATCTGGTCGCGCCCGGTGAAGAACGCGAGTTTTTTCGGATCGGTGGCGCGGATGTGTCCGAGTCGCTTGGTCA
>JAYSUK010000060.1:0-5983 GCA_043719085.1 Burkholderiales bacterium
GCCGCGCAGTTCTATGGGGGCCGAGTAGGCATCACCCATGTTGGCGATTCGCGCTGCTATCGGTTGCGCGATCAGATGCTGGAGCAACTGACTCGCGACCATTCGTATGTGCAGGATCAGCTCGAACGAGGACTGATTACAGAGGACGACGCAAAGCACTCACCGCAAAAAAATCTCATCACGCGCGCGCTTGGTATTGATGCCATCGCTGAAGCGGACGTGCAAGAGTTTCGCACCCGGCCAGGGGACGTCTATCTGCTCTGCTCGGATGGCTTGTCTGACCTGGTTGATAGCGTGGCAATCCAGACGGTTCTTGGCGGCTTGCTCGATCTGGACGATCAGATAAAGCGACTCATCGAGATGGCGAACGCAAACGGGGGGCGCGACAACATTTCGGTCATTCTGGCGCGCGTCGGCGATCCTCTGCCGGCCGATCAGTGGTGGCAAAAGTTCCTGAAAAAACCTATGGGTAGCTAAGGCGATGGCGAAGCTTTTCTGGTTGCAGCTCGATAATTCAATCGTGGAATTTCCGCTTAAGGCGGAACAAAGCCTGATTGGCCGCAGCAGTCGCTGTGATGTGCGAATCAAGCATCCTGGCATCAGCGCCGAGCACGCTGTAGTTCGCCAAATCGCAGGTGCTGCAACCCTAGAAGACATGGGTAGCACCAATGGCACACGCGTAAACGGCAAGCGTATAGAACAGGTACACGCACTGCGGCATGGTGATCAAATCGGCGTCGGTCGTGAGCGGCTGATGTACTTTGCGGAACTGGATTCTGCGGCGCGTTTCTTACAGCCCGAGCCGATGGCCCCGTTCGCTATACCCGCAACGATCGGCGAACACGTCAACACCTCAACCGTGGCCCCAAAGGCAGCGGACGATGACGCCCTCCCGGCGATGTCGCACAGCGTGGCCGGTCAAACCCACGCAGCTCGCACGCCGAGCAAGCGCGCGTTGCAAGCGTACGCAGGTGAGCCGCAGCTTGATTTGTCCCTGATCGCTGCGCTGCCGAAAAGCGCCTCTCTGCCAGCCATCGGTGCTGCTATAGCTGCTCTGCCGAGTTTACAAAGCTCGTCGTCGGTTCGTAGACCTCCGCCCGCAGTTGCGCCCCAGCCGACGACGGCAGGGGGGGCGGCACCCACGCAGGCGTTGGTGGGCAGCATAGCGGTGTTGTCCGGCCCTGCGACCGGAAAGCGCTATCCGCTGACCCAAGCCTCGATGACGCTGGGAAAAGAGGGCAAGCAGGTCATTGAACTGGTACGTGCGGGCCACACATGCTGGCAAATTCTTCAGCGAGAAGGCGCTACCCCTGCCTACGTCAATGGCGACGCATTATTCGGCATGCGCGAACTGGCGGCGGGGGACGTGATCGAGCTGATTGGCGTGCGTTTACGCTTTGACATCACCTTGACGCGATCATAAAAAAGGCCGGGATCCCCCGGCCTTTTCATTTCTATTTCTACTTTTACTTTTACTGCGGCGCGCTACCGCGCTGCGTCACCGCTATTTTTTCGATGCCGAGTGACCAGGGTGACGCCGGCGACGATGAGGTATTCGTTGTCAATGAACCCTCTGTGCCGAACCCTGGCAGGGGTTCAACGCCGCAATCGTTCGATCAGCCTCGCCGCGACCAGCACAGCGACCAAAATAATGGTGTTGGAAACCAGCCCTGCAAGGATGGCATCGGTGCGACTCACCGACGCGCCTGGCATGGTGGCGGGCAGTATGACTGCCACGAAGATCACACCCAGAACCAAAGGAAGCACCCGTCCCGTCACGGCAGCGGTTCTGCGCATCGTAACGACGAGAGCAATGATCAGACCGATGCGGAACAGGTCAGTCAATTGCGAAAGCACAAGATCGGTCAAAGCAGCATCTCCCTTGCCAAATGCATGCCGGGCCGAGGTCTCAACGAGACATCGGCCCGGCTAATCGACATGTGCCTATCGAGCGCTGTCGTCGGCGAAGATGTCCTTCTTGTGGGTCCCGCCCGGCACAAACAGCGTGCCGACGACCACAGTCATGACCGCAATCACGATGGCGTACCACAGGCCAGAATAGATGTTCCCGGTCTGCGCGGAGATCGCGAAAGCGGTCGCTGGCATCAGGCCACCGAACCAGCCGTTACCAATGTGGTAGGGCAGGGATAGCCCCGAGTAACGGATGCGAGTCGGGAACAGCTCGACCAGCATGGCGGCAATCGGGCCATAGACCATCGTCACCAAGATGACCAGGTAGGTCAGGATGGCGATGATCGTCAGCTTTTGCGCGGTGAAGATATCGACAAAATTCTCGGCCTTGGCGATGCTCTTGTTGTCGGCCGGCACCATTGGGTAGCCCGCTTGCTTGAGCGCTGCATTCAGGGTGGAGTCGAAGGTGGCCTTGGCCTTTTTCAACTCGTCGCCACTCAGCTTGCTGGCGTCATAAGACGGGATCACCGTTTCACCCACCTTCACCACCGCCAGCGTGCCAACGGCTGCGCCTTCCACGGTGTTGTAGTTCACCGAGGTTCGCGCCAACTGCGCCTTGGCGATGTCGCACGAAGACGTGAACTTGACGGTACCGGTGGGGTTGAACTGGAACGAGCAGTCCTTGGCGTTCACGGTCACCGTGACCGGGGTCTGGTGCGCTTTGTAGATCGCAGGGTTGGCGGTTTGGGTCAGGAAACCAAACACCGGCAAGAAGGTGACAGCGGCCAGCAAGCAGCCCGCCAGGATGATCGGCTTGCGGCCGATCCGGTCGGACAAGGCGCCAAAGACCAGGAAGCCACCAGTGCCCAGAATCAGTGACCAGGCCACCATGACGTTGGCTGTGAAGCTGTCGACCTTGATCACGTTCTGCATGAAGAACAGCGCGTAGAACTGACCGGTGTACCAAACTACAGCCTGACCCGCGACGAGGCCGAGCAAGGCGATGAGGGCGATCTTGCCGTTCTTCCAGTTACCGAACGCTTCGCTCAGCGGTGCCTTGGATGTGCGGCCCTCTTCTTTCATCTTCTTGAAAGCCGGGCTCTCGTTCATTTGCAGGCGGATGTAGAGCGAAATCGCCAGGAGGAAGATCGAGCCGATGAAAGGTACGCGCCAGCCCCAGGCGTTGAACGCCTTGACCATCGACGGCTTGCCGTCAGCCAACAACACCGCAACACCATCCTTCAGCAAAGGCACGTCGGGAAAGTTGCCGTTGACGTAGCCTTGCACCGACAGAATCACGATCAACGACAACAACAGGCCCAACGTCGCCGTGGTCTGGATGAACGCCGTGAAGTAGCCGCGCTGGTTGGCCGGAGCGTGTTCAGCCACGTAGATCGCAGCACCACCGTACTCGCCACCGAGCGCCAGACCTTGCGCCATGCGCAGCAGGATCAGGATGACCGGAGCAGCGACACCCCAACTTTCGTAGTTGGGCAATATGCCAACGAGGAAGGTCGAGATACCCATGATGACGATAGTCATCAGGAACGTGTACTTGCGGCCGATCATGTCGCCCAGCATGCCGAAGACCAAGGCGCCGAACGGACGCACGATGAAGCCGGCTGCAAAGGCGAGCAGCGCAAACACGTTTCGCGTGTTTTCGGGGAAAGCAGTGAAGAACTGAGCCCCGATGATCGCTGCCAGGGCACCGTAGAGGTAGAAGTCGTACCACTCGAAAATCGTGCCTGCCGAGGAGGCCAGGATCACCTTCCTCTCTTCTCGGGTCATGGCGCGGGATCGTTCCCGCACACCGGTTGTTGTTTCAGCTGTTGCCACGTTGATCGCTCCTTGTGTGTCCGGCGCTGTGGCCAGACGTTTTTTGATCGCATTCACTCCGCAGACGCGTTCCATCGCTCCGCCAATGGTGCCCAGAGCGATGCGTGTTTGCGTAAATTGATTTACGAATATGCTCCGAAATGTACGTTAGGGCAAGGGACTTACTGCGCTCTGACGCTAACCTGACTTGAAGCTGACGTTGAATCGCGCGCCACCCAACGCAGAGTTTTCGACACGAACGCTTGCGTTGTGCGCATCCGCCACTTCGCGTACGATCGCCAGTCCGAGGCCGGTGCCGGGGGTGGGCAGGCCTGTTTCCGTGTCAACCAGCGCGACGCGAGCAAACGGTGCAAAAATTCGGTTTTGCTCCGATGGCGCGACGCCTGGGCCTGAGTCGTCGACCACGCACGACGGTGGATCGGCGCGCACCGCAAGCGTCACGGTGCCGCGAATGGGCGTGTACTTGAAGGCGTTATCAAGCAGGTTGCGAATCATTTCACCAAGCAACGTGGCGTCGCCCACAATCGGCACGGGCGTTGGATGCGTCTCGAGCGCGAAGTCGATTTCGCGCGCCAGCGCCTGCGGAATCACGTCGAGCGCGACTTCTTCGCACAGCGCGTTTAAGTCCACCGGCAAGCGGACGCTGGTGGTGCCCGCACTCTCGGCACGCACCAGCGTTAGCAGTTGCGTGGCGAGATGACTGGCGCGTTCGCCGGTGGCGGCGAGTCGTTTCATCGATTGCTCGCGCTCCGCGCCATCGGGCATTTTTTGCAGCAATTCGCTTTGCGCACGCAACGCGGCGAGCGGCGTGCGCAGTTGATGCGCAGCGTTTGCGATGAAGCGCTTTTGCGCGGCGAACGACGTTTGCAACCGCGCCATGAGTGCGTTGACCGAACCAATCAGCGGCGCGATCTCTTGAGGGGCCAATTGCTCGGGCAGCGGACGCAGATCGTCCGCACCGCGTTCATCGAGATGCGACTTCAACGATTTGAGTGGCAGCGCGACGTAGTTCAAGCCGTACCAAAGCAGAAAAAAAGCGACCAGGAGTGTGATGCTCTGCGCGGTGACTTCATGCATGGTGCCAACACGAAAAAGCGCAGCATGACGTTCGCGCGACTGCACCACGCCGACGACAAAGTTGCGTCCACGAACGCTAAATTTGGTGCGCACCACGCGCATCGACTCATCGTCGAGCACGGTATTGAACCCCGCTAGCAGGTGCGAGCCGTTGGCGGTGGTGGTTGCAAACTGGGAGTCCGAATCAGTAGTTTCACGCAACAGTTGCAGCAAATCGGGGTCGCCGGATTGCGGCACGTTGCCGTCATCAACGATCAGATAGGCAATCGGCGTTTTAGGCGCGATGTTCATCCATTGCCGGGTCGCAGCGGACGGAAATTGCGCGTTGACGTCACCCGGTATCCGCGCCTGCCATTCAGCGATCAGCACGGTCGCGGCGCTGCTCAAGCCGTCGTCAAGAATGGAGTCGACCGTGTTTCGCGCGCTCATCAGCGAGATGCCCAGGCTGACCAGCCAGATCGAGAGCAGCGGCGCGACCAGCCACTCCATCAAGCGGGCGGCAAGATTCATTTAGAGGCCGCTTCCACCCGCGCTCACACCTGCCCGGTCGACCGAACCTTGTCAATGCAATAACCGAGGCCGCGAAAGGTGCGCACCTGTACCCCCGCAGGCTCCAGTTTTTTGCGCAACCGATGCACATAAACCTCAATCGCGTTGAGCGAAATATCGCTGTCCCAAGCACACAGTTTTTCAAGCAGCTGGTCTTTGGTCACGGCGCGGCCAGTGCGCAGCAGCAGCACCTCCAGAATGCCCGCTTCGCGCACCGAAAGCTCAAGTGGCACACCGGAAGCCGCAGCCTGTCGCGAAGTGAGATCAAAGCTCAGATTGCCATGTTCGATGATGTTGCTGCTGGCCGCATTGCGCCGTCGAATCAACGCCCGAACCCGCGCATGCAATTCATCGAGCGCGAACGGCTTGACCAGATAGTCATCGGCACCCGCGTCCAGCCCCTCCACCCGGTCAGTGACTGCATCCATGGCGGTGATCACCAACACCGGCACCGCACGCTGTGCCTCGCCCCGACCGCGAATCGCTTTCAGCACGCTTAATCCTGAGAGCTTGGGAAGCCCCAGATCGAGAATAACCAGATCGTAGTCCGAGGTGCTGAGAGCGGCCGAGGCTGCCAAGCCGTCAGTGACCCAGTCGAGTGCATAGTGCT
>JAYSUK010000007.1:0-2474 GCA_043719085.1 Burkholderiales bacterium
GTTCGAGAAAACTACATTGCAAGAGGTGCTGCAAGGGGCTAAGCCTCCTGAAAACGACCGACCCTCCGCTAACCAATTGAATTTGTTCGAGTTTTAACCAGACACTAGTGGCATTTATGACATAAGTCGACTACGGCCATTATCAGCGCCTATCCCTTGCAAAATAGCCTTTTCAACGAAAAGTTGATACGCTGAGCAACTGCTAATCGTCGCGTTTCTGCCAATCTCGCTGCGCCGCAAAAAAGGCCGCCACATCAACCCGATCTCGCGTGAATGGCATCGGCGGCAGGCTGGCTCGCAAGATTCGACCGTAACCTTTCGTCACCAGCCGATCGTCACAAATCGCCAGCACCCCGCGATCAGTTTCTGAGCGAATCAGCCGCCCTGCGCCTTGCTTGAGCGACATGGCGGCTTGCGGCACCTGCCAGTCCATGAACGGGCTGCCACCGCCCTCTTCCAAATGCTTCATGCGCGCACTCAAAACCGGGTCGTCGGGCGAGGCGAAGGGCAGCTTGTCGATGACTACGAGTGACAGCGCATCACCGGCCACGTCCACGCCTTCCCAAAAGCTCTGCGAACCAATGAGCACGGCGTTTCCGAGCGAGCGGAAGCGGCGCAGCAGCTCGCCCTTCGGCGCGTCGTTTTGCGTGAGCACCGGGAAGTCGAGATCGCGTTCCCTGAGTAGTTGCGGGAACACTTCGGCGCATTGCCGCAACGCACGCAAACTGGTGAACAGCAAAAACGCGCGACCACCGGAAATAGTGACCAGTTCAAGCGCCTCTGCGATCACCGATTGGGTGTGTTCCGGCGAGTTCGGTGGCGGCAAATTGCGCGGCACATAAATGCGCCCCGCATTGGCGTAATCGAACGGGCTGGGCCAGCTTTGCGCCTTCGCAGTCTCCAGACCCAGCTGCCGCGTGAATAACGAAAAATCGCCACCGGCGGAGAGCGTGGCGCTGGTGAAAATCCAGCTTCGCGCGCTGGCCTCGGTCTGCTTTTTGAAGATTTCGGCAACCGATAGCGGCGTAGCATGCAACTGCCAGCCGTTGGCGGACACATCGGCCCAGCGAATCAAATCCGCCCGTGAGTCATCGCGCCAATCGGACAACCGCCCCGCAATAGCGTTTGCACGCGCTAGCAGACCCCCCATGTCTTCGGATCGATCCTCATTCTTCTCAATTTCGTCAGCCAGGGCACTCGTTTCTTGCACCAATTTATCGAGCGCATCGACGAATTCGCGCCTACTCAGCGCGTCAGTTCGCAAAAACTTTCCACCACCATGGTCAAAACCCAAACGCACCGCACGCGCCGCCATGCCCGCGCCCAAAGCCGCATCCAGCAGGGCTTTCGCGTCTGCGGCCTTGCTGCGCTGCACCAGCTCAGTGTCGCGCGCGAGCTCGGTGACTTGCAACATGCTGCTTGATTCGCCGAAAAATGTGGTGGCGACATCCGGCGCGCGATGCGCCTCGTCGATGATCACGGTGTTGCAGGCGGGCAGCAGTTCGCCGAGGCCATCGTCCTTGAGCGCTATGTCGGCAAACAGCAGGTGATGGTTGACCACCACCACGTCAGCGGTCAGCGCCTCGCGACGCGCCTTCATCACAAAACATTCTTTGGCATGAGCGCAGTCGCTGCCCAGACAATTTTCACGCGTGGACGTGACCAGTGGCCATACCGGTGAGCCCTCAGGCACCGTCTCGCAATCGGCCTTGTCGCCGGTCAAACTGCGCTCGGCAAACGCTGACACTCGCTGTATGTGCTGAATGTGTTCACGCGCGGTAAAGCGCCCCTCCAGGCGCGTCCGTGCGAGGTGGTAGTGGCACACGTAATTGCTGCGGCCTTTAAGCAGCGCCGTTTCAATGGGTAACTTCAGCGCATCGCGCACACGCGGCAGGTCGCGATCAAACAACTGATCCTGCAACGTTTTGGTGCCAGTGGCGATGATCACCTTGCCGCCCGAGAGCAGCGCGGGCACCAGGTAGGCGAAGGTTTTGCCGGTGCCGGTGCCTGCCTCGGCGACCAGTTGCGTGTTGTCCGCGATGGCCTCGGCAATGGCGCTGGCAAGCTCCACCTGCTGCGGTCGGGCGCGAAAATTGGGCTGGGCAAGGCTGAGCGCACCGTCGGGGCCGAAGATGCGTTGGAGGTCGATGTTCACCCATTGATTCTATTGGGGGCACTCCTATAAATTCATTGTTCGGGCAAACTGCGGCGTTGCACGGTGCCAACGCGTTGCGCGCGCAACAGAATCCTCACGTACCAGGGCGTACGTTCCGGTTGCTCCGCGCCGTGCGCTTTGCATTTCATCCCGAAAAATGAATTTCTAGAAGTGCCCTTGGGGCTGCCTAGATTGCCCGTGCGCCTAAAATCAACGGTTCGACTCAATGAACGAAACACACCTGTGCTGAAATCGCTTTTCACGAGCACGCCAAAATGGCAAAGCTCAAACGCCGACGAACGGCTGACCGCTGTTGCAA
>JAYSUK010000061.1:0-5972 GCA_043719085.1 Burkholderiales bacterium
ATGATTGAATCAAGGCGCGTGTCGTTGATGCGACCGAGGTTGAAATTGCCATCTGCGCCAGTGGTTTTGGTGCGCACCAGTGATTGCAACGAGTACAGCGCGTCGTAGGTCGCCACACCCCAGCCAAGCATGTACACGCTGGTGTCAAAGTTTTGAATCTTCGCGATGTACGGCGCAAAATTCATCGAGTTCAACTTCGGTTTCATGCCAATTTTGGCCCACATCGCCACAATCGCCTGACAGACTTTTTCGTCGTTCACGTAGCGATTGTTCGGGCAATCGAGTGTCAACCCGAAGCCGTTCGGATAGCCCGCTTCGGCCAGCAATTTCCTGGCTTTTTCCGGGTTGTACTCGGCCTTGTCGATGTCGTTACTGTGGCCATTCACGCCTGGCGCGACCATGATGCCCGCTGGCACCGACAAGCCGCGCATGATGGCTTTTTTGATCGCCTCACGATCTACGGCGAGCGACAATGCTTCACGAACACGTTTATCCTTGAACGGGTTTTTGCCCTTGACGTCGGTGTATTTCGCCTCGTCGCTGAACTGATCCATGCCGAGGAACATGGTGCGAACTTCAATGCCTTCCATCACGCGCAGTTTCGGGTCTTTTTTCAGGCGCTCTACGTCTTGCGGTGGCACCTCGGTGACGATGTCTACGTCGCCGGCGATGAGCGCAGAAATACGCGTGGCGTCAGCCTTGATCGGCAGATAGGTGTAGCTGGTGACGTTGCCGTCTTTTTTGCCCCACCAGGCAGTGTTTTCGCTGAACTCGATCTTTTGCTCCGGAGCCCAGCCTTTCCACATGTAAGGGCCGGTGCCCATCGCGTTGCGTGCGGCGTAGGTGTCTTCTTTGGCCTTGTAATCCTGAATGTTGGTGACCTTGTTTTTCTCGGCCCACGCTTTGCTCATGATGCGGAAATCGATGATGTTGCGCAGCAAAATCGGATTCGGTGCCGGCATGATGAAGTCAACCGTGAAGTCGTCGATCTTCTTCACCTCACCGATACCCGCGACATAAATCTGCATGGTGCCCTGCGGCTGCTTGATGCGGTTGAAACTGAAAACCACGTCGTCAGCCGTCATCGGCGAACCGTCGTGAAATTTCACGCCCTTGCGCAAATCAAAGCGCACTTGGGTTGGCGATATGTACGTCCACTTGGTGGAGAGCGCCGGCTCAACTTCGAACTTCGCGTTGTAGCGGGTCAATCCTTCGTAAACGTGCATCAAAATCGCATTTGTCGTTGCGTGGTTTTGCGAATGCGGATCGGCAGTGAGGATGTCGTTCTGCGCGGCGGCTTTGAGCGTTGCCGCCTGAGAGGCTGAAACCACAATGGCTAGCGATAGCGCTAGGACGGAACGTTTCAAACTAAACATGAGCATCTCCCGGGAATTTCTTAATCCGCAAATTTACTCTATGTTGCGCTATTCGGCGTGCAGGGTTTCACTCATGTGATGCAGAAACCTGCCAGCAAAAGCGGCTACACTGGCTTGGGTCAAAAAAAATAGGAGGTGCCCGATGCAGATCGGCATCATCAAAGAGACGGCAGCGGGGGAAACACGCGTCGCCGCCACTCCGGAAACAGTCAAAAAAATGGCTGCTATTCCTGGCATTACCGTCGTTATCGAATCTGGCGCGGGCGCGGCGTCAAGCCTGCTTGACGCGGCCTACGTGGCAGCCGGTGCCACGGTCAGTCCGAGCGCAACGGACGTGCTTGCTGCAAGCGATATCGTGTTCAAAGTGCGCGGCCCAAACGACGCGCAACTTGCGTCCATCAAGAGCGGTGCGAGCATTGTCGGCCTGCTCAATCCATTTAACGCGGAAGGCATCGAGGCGATCAAAGCTCGCGGCGTTAATGGCTTCTCCATGGACAAAGCACCGCGCACCTCGCGCGCGCAAAGCATGGATGTGCTGTCGTCGCAGGCGAACATTGCTGGCTACAAGTCCGTGATGCTCGCGGCGAACCACTATCCCAAATTTTTCCCGATGCTGATGACAGCGGCGGGCACGGTCAAAGCCGCGCGGGTCGTAATTCTCGGCGTCGGCGTGGCGGGCTTGCAGGCGATTGCAACGGCCAAGCGATTGGGTGCGGTGATTGAAGCGTCCGACGTTCGTCCGTCGGTCAAGGAACAAGTTGAATCGCTCGGCGCGAAATTCATCGACGTGCCTTATGAAACGGATGAAGAACGCGAAGCCGCGGTTGGCGTGGGCGGTTATGCCAAGCCGATGCCCGCCAGCTGGATGGATCGGCAGCGAGTTGAAGTGGCCAAGAAAGTAGCGCTGGCGGATGTGGTGATCACGACTGCGTTGATCCCCGGACGTCCGGCCCCGGTGCTGGTCACCGAGGAGATGGTCAAGGCCATGAAACCAGGCTCGGTCATTGTCGATCTCGCGGCTGAGCAGGGTGGCAATTGTCCGCTGACCGTGAAAGACGAAGTGGTGGTGAAACACGGCGTGACGCTGGTCGGTCACACCAATCTGGCGGCACTCCTGCCGCAGGATGCGAGCGCGCTCTATTCGCGCAATCTGCTAGATTTTTTGAAGTTGCTGGTCGATTTTAAAACGGGTGCGTTTGCGATCGATATGGAAGACGATATCGTGGCAGCCACACTAGTGACAGGACCGGTTTTAGGAGGCGGGAAATGAGCGGCGTAGATTCAATCGTTATCAATCTGATCATCTTCGTACTCGCGATTTACGTTGGCTACCACGTGGTGTGGAACGTTACGCCCGCCTTGCACACGCCGCTGATGGCGGTCACCAACGCAATCTCCGCGATCATCATCGTGGGCGCGATGCTCGCGGCGGCACTGACTGAAACTACGCTCGGCAAAACAATGGGTGTTTTGGCCGTGGCACTTGCAGCGGTTAATGTGTTTGGCGGATTTCTGGTGACTAAACGCATGCTCGAAATGTTCAAGAAGAAAGACAAGAAGACGGAGGTCGCCAAATGAGCATGAACGTCGTTGTTCTCCTCTATCTCGTTGCATCGATCTTCTTCATTCAGGCGCTTAAGGGGCTATCGCATCCGACGACCTCGATCAAAGGTAATCGTTTCGGCATGGTCGGCATGGCCATTGCGGCCATCACCACCTGTGCGCTGATTTACGAACTATCCAAAGGCTCGATCACGGGCCTGGGTTATGTGCTCGCAGGTCTGGTCATCGGTGGCGGTGTCGGGGCGGTCATGGCCAAGCGCGTCGAAATGACCAAGATGCCCGAGCTGGTCGCGTTCATGCACAGCATGATCGGTTTGGCGGCGGTGTTCATCGCAGTCGCTGCGGTTGTTGAGCCATGGGCGTTCGCGATTACGGCAAAAGGCGGTTTGATTCCCGGTGGCAATCGCATCGAACTAGCGCTCGGCGCGTTCATTGGCGCGATTACGTTTACGGGTTCAGTGATCGCGTTCGGCAAACTTTCAGGCAAGTACAAGTTCCGCCTGTTTCAGGGCGCGCCGGTCACGTTCAAGGGCCAGCATCCGCTCAACGCGGTGCTTGGGTTGGCGGTGCTGTTCTTTATGTTCGGCTTTTGGAACACCCAGTCGTTTACCGATTTCTTGGTGATCTGCGCGCTGGGCTTTTTACTCGGTGTGTTGATCATCATCCCGATTGGCGGCGCTGACATGCCCGTCGTAGTGTCGATGCTCAACAGCTATTCCGGTTGGGCGGCAGCAGGCATTGGCTTCTCGCTGAATAATCCGATGTTGATCATCGCCGGTTCGCTGGTCGGATCAAGCGGCGCGATCCTGAGCTACATCATGTGCAAAGCGATGAACCGCTCGTTCATCAGTGTGATCCTTGGTGGCTTTGGCGGCGAAGGCGGAACCGTAGCCGGCTCCAAGGAACAACGCCCCGTGAAGAGTGGCAGCGCAGATGACGCGGCGTTCATGCTCTCGAACGCGGACAGCGTGGTGATCGTTCCGGGCTACGGTTTGGCCGTCGCCCGTGCGCAGCACGCGACGAAAGAACTGGCGCAAAAGCTTATCGCCAAGGGCGTCAATGTGAAATACGCGATTCACCCGGTGGCGGGCCGCATGCCGGGCCATATGAATGTGTTGCTCGCCGAAGCCGAGGTGCCGTACGATCAGGTGCATGAAATGGAAGACATCAACTCCGATTTCGCGCAAACCGACGTAGTGCTGGTGCTCGGCGCGAACGACGTGGTCAACCCACTGGCGCTAGAGAAAGGCAGCCCGATTTATGGCATGCCCATTCTGGAGGCGTACAAGGCCCGCACCATCATCGTCAACAAACGCTCGATGGCCGCAGGCTACGCTGGTCTCGACAACGAACTCTTCTACATGGACAAAACCATGATGGTGTTCGGCGACGCCAAAGGCGTGGTTGAATCGATGCTCAAGGCGGTTGAGTAGCCATCCGTGTCGCAGGCGGGGCAGTGCTGGTGGGGTGGCGCCGGTCCACGCTTCGGGTGCGGAGCTGATAGATGCCCGGCGTGTTGAGTTTTGCGGTGCGGTCCTCACCTGCGGTCGCGCCGCTGTTACCTCGGCGACACTTCATCCGCCGACGTGGTAACGCTCGATGTCAAGCTATGCGCCACCATGGGACACCAGCGTGCCGCTTCGCCATAGCCTGTTAGCGCTCGCCATCGCCACCGTCTGGGGCTTGACTTTTGTTTCCATAAAAATCGCGTTGTACACCGTGCCTCCGCTGGCGCTTTCTGGGTGGCGATTTTTTCTGGCCGCGATGCCGCTGGTTTTTATCGTCGGCTTGCCGCAAGTGGCCTGGCGCTGGTTGATCGTTTACGGGCTGTTCATCGGTGTGGGGCAATTCGCAGTGATGTTCATCGCGCTGGATCTGGGTATGCCCGCAGGATTAATGTCATTGGTTGTGCAGACTCAGGTGTTTTTCACCATCGGTCTGGCGGTTGCACTTTATGGCGAAAAAGTCCAGAAACCGCAATTGTGGGGTGCGCTGATATCCGCTCTCGGACTGGTCGTAATCGGGGCCACCAAAGTTGGTGCCGGTTTGGGCCAGGCTTTCTTGCTGGTGCTGGTGGGTGCGTTTTTTTGGGGCGCAGGCAATACGGTTGCCAAGCACGTTGCCCGTCAATCGCCATCGGGCAAGGTAGATGCGATGAATTTCATCGCGTGGACCAGCGTGGCGGCGGTGCCACCGCTGGTGCTCATTTCACTGCTCGCCGAGCCCGCGAACTCGTTGCTGCTACCCATCCATAACGCAAGCTGGGGGTTGACATTCCACCTTTGTGTATTGGCTTATGCGGCGCAGGTGTTTGGTTACGGCTTGTGGTCAAACCTGCTCACGCGCTACCCGGCGTCAGCGGTGTCGCCGTTTGCACTGTGGGTGCCGGTTGCGGGTATGTCTGCAACCGCGGTCGCGTTCAACGAGACATTGTCGACCACGCAAATTATTGGTGCCGGGGTAGTGATGATGGGTTTAGCGGTTGCGGTGTTCGGCGCCACATTGTGGCAGCGCGTGAACCGCGCTGTTTGACTAACCTTTAGGGGCAATCTGCGCGCCGTAGCGCTCCGGGTCCTGCTGGTGAACGGCGTCGCCGGTTTCTACTTGAATCGTTGCATGGTCGATACCGTGCTTCTCATGCAGCTCCTCGCACACGCGAGCAAGCCACGCGTCACCCGGATGCCCGGCCGGGCACACCACGTGCGCGGTGAGCGCCACAGCCTCGGTCGATAGCGCCCATATGTGCAGGTCATGCAAATCTTCAACGCAGGGTTCGGACGCGAGATAGCGCCGCACCGCCTCGGCGTTGATATGCGGTGGCACAGCGTCCAGTGACAGTTGCAGCGAATCGACCAGCAATTTCCAGGAGCCCCACGCAATCACCGCTGCGATCATCAAGCTGGTGACCGGGTCTAACCACAACCAACCGGTGGCAGCCATGAGTAGCGCGCTGACCACCACGCCTGCCGAGACCGCCGCATCGGCCATCATGTGCAAATAGGCTCCGCGCACGTTCAAATCTGTCTTGCTGCC
>JAYSUK010000062.1:0-5944 GCA_043719085.1 Burkholderiales bacterium
ATTGGCGCGCGACGCCTTCACACGGTGATGGAGCGTTTGCTTGAAGACGTGAGTTTCGCCGCCGATGAGCTCACCGGCCACGTCATCGACATCGATGCAACCTTCGTCGATGACAAGCTCGCGGGCATCGTCAAGGACGAAAATTTGTCGCAGTTCATTTTGTGAGCACGTTTTTTATGGCGCAGTTCAGCCGCCACGGGTTAAGCAGCGCGCCGCTGGGTCGCGGCGGAGCCGTGCCTGCCGGGGCAACCAATGACCACTAAGCCAATTGCAAACGGTTTGCTGCTCCGCCTTTTTGCGCCCTTTGCCATCGCCTACTTCGCATCTGTTCTGCTGCGCAACGTCAACGCCGTCGCTGCGCCCGAACTGGTTCGCGACTTTTCGCTCAATCCTGCTGACCTGGGCCTGCTCACCAGTCTCTATTTCATCGCATTCACGTTGGCGCAGTTGCCGCTCGGCTCGCTGCTCGACCGCTTCGACAGCGCGCGTGTGAACGCCTCCGCCTTGATCGCCGCCGCCGCGGGCACCGCTCTTTTCTCTATCGCGCAAAACACGGTGATGCTCGGTGCCGGGCGCGCGTTGATCGGCCTCGGTGTATCGATTTGCCTGATGAGTTCGTTGCGAGCATTTTCGATCTGGTTGCCCAGTTCACAGCAGCCGATGGCCAATGGCTTCATGTTTGCTGTGGGCACGATGGGCGCCATTGCGGCCACAGTACCGGCGCAATGGGCCATTGCGTCATTCGGCTGGCGCGCAGTCTTCATGGGCTGTGCTGGGCTAGTTTTGTTTGCAGTGGTCGCTCTGATCACTATGCCGCCGCCGTGTCGTTCACTGGCGCCTTCAACAACACCCGTGAGCATGCGTAGCGCGCTCGACCACGTGTGGCGCACGCAGCAGGCGCGGCATGCTTTTCCGGCGGTGTCCTTTGCCGTGGGGGTGCTGTGGGCAGTGCAATCGTTGTGGGCAGGGCCGTGGCTATCTAACGTCGCGGGCTTGTCCGGGAGCGTGCTGGCGAACACGTTGATCTGTATGCCCATCGGCATGTTGATTGGTAATTTGTTTCACGGCTGGATGACCGGGCGACTGCGCGCGGCAGGCAGAGATGGCTTTGTTTACAACCGCTGGATGATGCTCGCGTTTGCATTGATCCTGATTCCGTTCGCGATGAAGTCAACCGTTGCGCTGCCGCTGGTATTTTTCGCGTTCGGATTTTTCGGCGCAGCGACTAACAATTATTTTGCGCTGCTCACGCCGTATTATCCGAAGGAGATTGTGGGCCGCGCCAACGCGGCGCTCAACATGGCGCTGTTTGGCGCGATCTTTTTTCTGCAATGGGGCATCGGAGTGGTGGTGAATTTTTATCGAACCGAAACAGCGGTCAGCGCAGAAGGATTTGCAGTGGCGTTCAGCGCGTTGCTGGTGGTGCAGCTTGCCCTGATCGCGTGGTTGTGGCCTGCGCGCGACGATGCGGTGCACGGGTAGCGCATGAATATCGCGCTGCGCATTCTTGAAATAGTCGTTCCGGTGATTGCCATCATCGGGCTGGGCTACGGCCTTGGCCGTCTGTGGAAAAAGCCCGACATGCGCGTCGTCAACCGACTGAATCTCGAGGTGTTCGGGCCGTTTTTAGTGCTGGCTAATCTGTCTGACAAAAGTGTTGATTTGTTGTCGCTGTGGCCGCTGGTGGTGGCCTCGGTCGCCATCGTTCTGGGCTCAGGGCTGATCGCCTGGCCGTATGCCAAACTCTCCGGGCAAAACCCACGCACCTTCGTGCCACCGATGATGTTTAACAACTGCGGCAATATGGGGCTGCCGCTGGCGTTGTTTGCGTTCGGCCCGGCGGGCGTGGCGGGCATGGTGGCACTGTTCACCACGTCAAACTTGTTGCACTTCACCGTCGGCTCCTTCATCGTGCACAAGCATGCCGAGATGAAATTACTGCTGAAAAGCCCGATGGTGTGGGCCACCGTAATCGGCGCGGGGCTCGGCCTATCGGGCACGCATCTGCCGGACAGCGTGCATGCGCCGATGAAAATGATTGGCGATTGCACCATCCCGGTGATGCTGCTCTCACTCGGTGTGCGCATGCTCGACGTCAAGCGCGAAGATTTCTCGAACTCGTTACTTGGGGCTGCCATTTGCCCGTTGACCGGGCTCTTTATCGCTGGCCTGCTGGTAGGTGTACTGCCGATGACTAAAGAACAAATCGGACTGGTTTTTCTCTTCGGCTCACTGCCGCCGGCCGTGCTCAATTTTCTGGTGGCGGACTACTACAAGCAAGAGCCCGAGAAAGTTGCATCCATCGTGCTGGTGGGCAACATCGCAAGCATTGTGTTCATTCCGTTTGGGTTGCTGTTTGCGTTGCGTTAGCGCCTCGTATGCACCAATTTTCCTGCCGCGTAAGTGGCTGCAATCGCGCGATCATCGCCCAGCGTCATAAGCGCAAAGAACATGTCCATCGGATCGTCACGCAGACTCGTTCGCCGCGCGAGTAACGGCGTGGCAGCGGGATCAAGCAACGCAAAGTCGGCTTCTTTTCCGGGCGTGATCGAACCCAGTTTGTCATCCAGCGACAGCGCTTTAGCGCCGCCCAGTGTGGCCAAATACAGTGCGTAAGCGGGCGACAACGTGGTGCCGAGCAGCTGCTGCACCTTGTACGCCTCGCCCAGCGTGCGCAGCATCGAATAGCTGGTGCCGCCGCCCACATCGGTGCCCACACTCACCACGTTTCCCGCCGCGAGCGCCTGTTTCAGATCGTAGAGCCCGCTGCCGATAAACAAATTTGACGTTGGGCAAAACGCCGGGGTCGCACCGGCTGCCGTCATGCGCGCACGGTCCGCGTCGTCGAGATAAATGCAGTGCGCGTAGATCGATTTGTCGCGCAGCAAGCCATAGTGGTCGTACACATCGAGGTAGCTGCGATGCTCGGGGAACAGCGCTGCGACCCACGCGATCTCCGCCTTGTTTTCGGCAACGTGCGACTGGATATAGGTGCTCGGATGCTCCTTTGAGAGCGCACGCATCGTATTCATCTGCGCGAGACTTGAGGTGGGGGCAAAGCGCGGCGTGATTGCATACAGCGAGCGCGCGTGGCCGTGCCAGCGTTCGATTAATGCTTTGGTGTCGACGTAGCCCGTCTTTGCCGTGTCGTGCAGACCGTCCGGTGCGTTCTGATCCATCAAACATTTGCCGGCAATCATGCAGAGACCGCGCGCCTCAGATTCGGTAAAAAACGCATCAACCGATTGCGGATGCACCGTGCAAAACACCGACGCCGTGGTGGTGCCGTTTTCAAGTAGTCGATCCAGAAAAAAGCTTGCCATCGCATCTGCGTGCGCCCGATCAGCGAACTTGATTTCCGCAGGATAGGTGTAACGAGTCAGCCAGTCCAGCAGTTGCGTGCCATAGCTCGCGATCACGTCTATTTGCGGATAGTGAACATGGGTATCAATGAATCCCGGCAGCAAAATTTTGCCCCGATGATCGTCGATTAGTACGTCTGCTCCAAGTGTTGAAAGCAGCGCATCCGCCGGGCCAACGCGCTCAATGAGCCCGTCGCGCGCCAGGGTGATCGCATCCGGGAAATATTCGAGCGCTGCGGGGTCGCCGGCAAGCCCGGGATCGCGCAGGCAGTGCAGCAGAGAGGATCGGATGGCGGTGACGGTCATACATTGATGATATTCGCGAACCGCTGCGGACGGCATTTCGGCGTACGATGACGGACATAGCGCCGGTGAATATTCCGAATCCTCTGAACCAATGTCAACGCGATGTCAGTGCAACGTAAGTCGTCATCGCACGAATGCTGCGCGGCACATTTCTTGATGCAATTAGACTCATGCTCCGCCAACTTTTTGGTTCTTCGTTTATTTCACTTTGATCAAAACCCCACTGTCTCCGAAGCTACAGCGTTTTCGCGCCAGAATCACTGCCCTGATTGCGCGCAAACTCGGCCTGGAGCGCGAGAACGCTGTTGTGCCGGAGCCCCCTGCGGCGTCGCCTGCACCGTCGCCAGCGCCTGCACCGCCTGAAGCGCTGGCTCCAATCGCGCCTCGTGTACTTACGACGCTACCCGACGCCATTGCGCCCGCAATCACTATTGCGCCCGTAATAGCCGTCGAGCCCGCAATCGTTGTCGAAGCCACGCCGCCCGTTCAACGCACCGATGCGCGCACCTTTGAGGGCAGCGCTCGCAGCAGCGTTGGCGCAACCTCACCGTGGTTGCTGCTGCCGCCCGAACGCGGCTACCGTCTCTATGTGCCGCCACACGTGGCAGATGGTGCGCCGCTGCCGCTGGTGGTGATGATTCACGGCTGTCGTGAAGGCGCCGTAGCGTTCGAGCGTGGCACACGCATGAATGCGATTGCCGACCGCGCCGGGTTCGCCGTGCTCTATCCCGATCAGGCCAAATTTGCCAACATTCGTCGCTGCTGGAATTGGTTCGAACCGAACACGGCTGCGGGGTACGGCGAATGCGCCATCGTTCTCGAAATGATCAAGGCGGCCAACCTTCACGTTGCGCTCGACCGCGCCCGCGTGTATGTTGCTGGCATGTCCTCGGGCGGCGCGTTGGCCGCACTGCTCGCCTATCACCACCCCGATGTGTTCGCTGCTGCAGCGGTGCATTCCGGCCTGCCGCCGATGATGCCGCCATCCGCAGCTGCTGCGATTTCAGCGATGGAAAAAGGCGTGCGCGTTGATCCCGAAGCCCTGGCCGACAGCTACTGGAATACGCATGAAGTGCCCCCACCGCCGCTCATCGTACTGCACGGTGACGCCGATGAAACGGTGACCGAACGCAATGCGACCGGACTCATGAATGTATGGGAAAAACTGCTCGAAACCGCGCCCCAAGCCACGCAATTGGCGCGCGAAGAGCGTGAGTTTGATGCCACCGAATCAGCCCGCGCTTATTCACAAATTGACCTGCAACGAGACGGCCGAATCGTCGTGCGCAGCCTGAGAATTCATGGACTCGCACACGCGTGGAGCGGGGGTGACGCGGCGCTGCAGTTCAACGATGCGAAGGGGCCCGATGCGTCAGTCGCCATATGGAAGTTTTTTGAGCGGCAACGTAGGTAGCGGCTCGGTCGCGTCGTCCAAATGTAGGAGCGGCTCGCTGCGAACCTGAACGCGGGTCGCGGCAGCCTCACGGCTACAAAGTCTTCGTCATCACCACCATCGGAAACGCGCTCCCGGACGGATAAGTCACCGACGTCCGCAGCACCTCAGCAAACCCCAGCCTCGCGTAATAAGTAGGGATTACTTCGGCGTGGTTCACATCACTAACGCAGTGCAGCCACACCGCGCGCGCGCCCCGTTCACGCACCCAATCGCCTACCTCCGTCACGGCGCGCACGCCCACGCCCTGCCCTGCGAACGCACGGTCAATCACCAGCGTATGCATCCACCATCGCGGCACCGTCTTGATCTCGTCCCCGTAGTAGGCAAGCGTCTCAAACGGCACAAACACGCACCCCGCGAGCGCACCGTCAACACGAATCGCCAACGCCTCGCCAGCCGCCTGACGCGCAGCAAACGTAGCTTCGTCAAGTCGCAGCAGCCATTGCCGCACGCCCTTCGCCGTCAACCAGTCAAAGGCGCGGTTGTAGATGGCGTGGGCAGCGGGAATATCTTCGTCTGCGAGGGGCGAGAGGGTGATTTGCATCGTGGAAATGTAGGGCTTTGGGGCGAAGCGCGTGAGGGAATCGTAGGGTGGGTTACTAACCCACCTCAAATTGATACCCGCCAAGGTCGTTCTTCGCGGGCTTGGTTCGTGGGCCACGATCCCGCTCATGCCGCGGGGGCAGTCACCTTTTTTGCTTCGCCAAAAAAGGTAACCCAAAAAAGGCGACCCCGACGATTGTCCTGATCCTGCGATGCTCAGAAAAAAGCGGAACGAAAAAAACTCGCTACGCTCAGACAGTTTTTCGTTCTGATCGCT
>JAYSUK010000063.1:0-2179 GCA_043719085.1 Burkholderiales bacterium
AAATTTCGCGGCAGCGTCGGCGAGCCCGAGGCCGTTATCTCCGCGCACCGCACGGCCACCGGCGGCGAAGTGCGTTTGAGCCTGTCCAATCCGTTTGACGAAAAAGGGGCCGAGGGCTTCCGTGCGGAACTTCACGCCACGGATCGCGCCCAAGATGTGGCTGTGGCGATGCAGGACTTGCTGCGCGAATGCAATGTGGCGTCGGTCACAATGCTTGCCGACGTGTTCCCCGACATGGACGGCGAAACAAAATTGCCGATGCTGTTCAGAGCGGACGCGCTGGGAGGCGCAGCGGACAAAGCGCTCAGCGCGTCGATGTTGCATTGACCACAAATTTTGATTGCCAAAATGGGAGCAGCTTTTTGGTGAAAGCCTTATTTAACATGGGTAAAACGCTATAAAATACGGAATGTCGATAAGTAATAAAAATGATGTTCAGCGCCTGTATAGCCTTGATTGCAAGAGAAAGCTGTTGTGTGTAGTTGGTAAGGTGCGCATCAAAATGCGCACCATCGCGGCATACGCGCAGCGCCGACGTTTGCCACCTCGGTGCGCGCTTTGGTGCTCACCCTACGTCGCTACGTGATTCGCCCGCCCGTCATCCGCCCGATTCGTCATCCGTCGCAACCATCCACATTCGCCACCGTTTGCCGTCACATTTTGCCGCCACATTTCGCCGCCATTATGAATTTGCTCAACGTCTTCCCGTCCCGCCGCAGCGCCTATCTCACTGGCTTTATGATCTGTGCGGCATTGATTGCTTATGCGTTTTATCTGCAATACGTGCAGCTGCTGGAGCCGTGCCCGATGTGCTGGTTTCAACGCGTGGCCGTCGTCGCTCTCGGTCTGGTATTTTTGACCGGTGCGGTACTGAATCCGGGACGACCGGGGGCCAAAATGATGGCGTGGCTCGCGCTGTTGACCGGCGGCGGTGGGGCAGTGCTTGCGGCAAGGCATTTGTACATTCAGTCGCTGCCTGCGGATGCGTTGCCCAGCTGCGGCATGGGCATTACCTACATGCTCGAATCTCTGCCCTTTCTCGATGTGTTTGCCCGTGCGCTCAAAGGCAGCGTGGAGTGCAACAAGATTGATTTGATTCTCGGATTGCCGATTCCGGCGTGGACGCTACTCTTTTTTATGGTTGCCGTTATCGCGGCATTTCTGCTCATTAATCATCGTGCTCAAAAGGCACTCTTCCGGTAAGAAACGTAAATGAAAAAAGCGTCACTCGTCGCTGCATCCCTCATGCTCCCAGCTCTGATCAACGCGCAATCAATGACCGCGTTAAATCCGCCCGCAACGCCGTCGCGTCCGGTGACCGAAACGGTTCACGGTGCCACGCTCACCGACCCGTATCGATGGCTCGAAGATAACAAGTCCGAAGAGGTCGTGAAATGGACCCGCGCGCAGCATGACGCCGCTCAGACTTGGCTGGCAAAAAACACGCCTGAAGTGCCTGGTCTGCGCGATGAATTGACGCGCTATACGGACCGCACCATCACCTCACCACCGATTTTTAAGAAAGGACGCGAATTCTTCACGCGGAAGCTGAAAGGCGAGGCGCAAGCCAAGTTCTACACGCGTCTTGACGGAAAAGAAATGTTGCTGTTCGACCCGGTCAAACTCGATCCGTCAGGCAAATCTTCGCTGTCGGGCCAGTCGTATTCGCGCGACGCGAGCATCATCGCCGTGGGGATTCAAGTCGCGGGCGACGAGCTGCCGACGCAGTACCTCATCGATAGCAAAACTGGCGTGCAGATTCACGCGCCACTGGTGCAGGTGCAAAACGTTTCGTGGACAGCGGACAATGGTGTTGCCTACATCGAACAGCGCACGCCGGAGCAAATCGCCAAACAGTTGCCGCTGTTCTGGCAGAAGCTGACGCTTGGCAGTCCGGTCAAAGACGCGCCGGTTGTGCACAAGTGGGTCGACGCCAAAAATTGGGGCAGCGTTTCTGACTTTGAATACGCGCCCTACACGCTGTACATGCTGGGCGAAGGCTGGCAGCAAAACACGCTATCCATCGCGCGCACTGGCAGCGCTGAGCCGCCTCGTGTGATCTTCGCCGAGAAGGGCTTTAGCGCCAGCATCCAGATGATTGGCGACACGATTTTTGCGCGCACCACCGCCAATTCACCCAACGGTCGCTTGCTCAAAGCGAGCGTGGCGAAGCCTGAAT
>JAYSUK010000064.1:0-5907 GCA_043719085.1 Burkholderiales bacterium
GTGCAGCACTATCGAGGCGAACCAGCGCTTCTTCGACTTCGCGAACTGCCTTGAGCGCCCGCGCCCGGTAATTTGCCAGCGATTCGTCGTAGCGTGCGCGAGCGCCATCGACATTGGCAGCGCGGCGGCCAAAATCAAAAATCGGCAGCGAAATTGCCGGCCCCCAGCTCCAGGTGCGGCCATCGGCAATGCCTGCCGAACTGAACCCGCTATAGCCGATGGAACCGGTCAGCGAGAGCCGCGGCAGTCGATCTGCCATGGCCACGCCGATGTCGGCCATGCTGGCGGCGAGATCGCCTTCGGCGGCGGCCAGATCGGGGCGTTGGGACAGCGCCTGCGCCGGAATTCGCTGCATTAAGAATCGCGGTGCGACCGGAACACGTGCGGTACCCACCGCCAACAACGTGCGCAGTTCAGGCTCCGGCATCGCGGTGAGTTCGGCCAGCGCTTTCACCACCAGTTGGCAATCAGCCTGCTGCTGAATCCGTCGCGCCTGTGCCTCCGATGCACTGGCACGCGACAGCGCCGCTGTGGCCGGGGCTTCGAATCCTGCGTCGGTCTTGAGACCGGTCAACCGGGCGGTCTCCGCACGCGAGCTTGCATCGACGACATAGCCGCCGAGCAATAATTCGCAGGTGCGCAGATTCACGTACTGGCTCGCGACTTCAGCAGCAATCGACACGCGCGCATCGTGCCAATCGGCATCACGGGCACCCGCTCTGGCAGCGGATGCCTGACGTGCGCGTCGACCGCCGCCAAATAGGTCAAGCTCCCAGATGGCATCGAGCGCAACGCTGCGGGTGCGCTCACTTTCATTGGCAGGCAGGTTGCCGGGCATGCCGTTAGCGCCTCCTCGGCTTCTGATATCACTGGCTTTGCCATCGAAAGTCGGTAGCAGCGAGGCGGTTTGCATCCGCACGGTTGCGCGTGCTTGCCCAATGCGCGCAGCCGCCTGCGCGATCGTTGGGTTCTCGCGCTGGGCCTGATCGATCAGGGCCACCAGCGGCTGGTCGTCCCACGCGCGCCACCAATTGCTGAGGGCAACACTGTCACCACCGTGTGGCAATGGCGCGCTCCAGCTTGGCGACTTCGTGGGACTGACAGGCTGAAAGTCAGGTCCGATCGCGCAAGCAGAAACCATTACGCTGACGACCAGTGCGGTTAGTTTGTTGAGTCTGTTCATGTCGGCGTCTTCCGTTTTCTTATGCCATTGCGCGCCGCGGGTTGGATGGAGCGCTCAGCGATTCGGTCGAACGCCGCCTGCACAATGCGCTGCGAGCGCGCCAGCGATTCTTCGCTCGATTCGCCGAGGTCGAGGATGACGGCGCCGACGTAGGCCGCGTGGAAAAGCTCTATATCTTCGGCCATGATCTCCAGACCAAGTCTGCGAAAACTGTGTTGCAAACTGTCGCGGTTGGCCTGTTCGAAATTTGCCAGCCATGGCTTGATACTCTGATCCTCATCGGAGGCCACGATCAGCGCGGTCATCAGGCGGGCGAAACGGCGGTCACTGACATCGGAGATGAGAAAATCGCGGAAGTTTGCCAGCGTCAATACCCCTGTTTCGATGCCGGTGGCCATCACAGACAGCATGGCGTTGCAGCCATACACCGCAGTCTCGCGCAGCAAGTCGTTGCGGGCCGGAAAGTAGTAGGTGACATGACTTTGCCGAACCCCGGCGTGCTCGGCGACGCGCGTTTGTGTCAGCGCGCTAAAGCCCTCTTCGTTGAGCAGTAGCACTGCCGCGCGCAGAATTCGTTCGCGCGCGGTGGTCGGCATCGGTGTCGCCGCGACCGCGTCCTGAAACGTGACCGGTAAGGCTACAGGCGGCGCGTGCTGTAAAGGCCTCGCAGCCGACTTTCGCGGCTTGTCGGGCTTAATGTTGGCAACGGATTTATTTTTCAGCATTTGGTAATGCTACCAATACTTGGTTAAATTACCAAAATAGGTAAACCCTAGCATCGGCGAGGCTTGCGCGACGAAAACGCCCGAAAGTGCCCGCCAGCATTAGAGTTTTGTTTCTGCTACGCAGAGTAAGTCACCAAATCTCACGAATCAAGGTGGTCAGCGTGAATTGTTTTTGTGAACTACTCACCCGCTTTTGACTATGATGGTTCTGCTTTATTTTCTCGCGCTCACCTCGCCTCGCAAATGACGCCGTGAAGTGCCTCGGGCAGGTACTTGCCGGAGACCGGCGGATGAATGTCAAGCTTGTATTCGTTCTTGTTTAGCGCAGTCTGGAAAACCGTTGCGTGCTTCCAGTGCGGCTGGGCCAGCAGTTCAATCAATTCGACTCGAACAGAGTGGGGCACAGACAGTCCGATGATCACGCCCTTTACCGCTGAAGGCGGCAGTTCGAACAGGAATCTCGGGAATTCCGGGTGTGCCAGGGTTGTTCTCGCGGCGCTGAGGGGCTTGATGATGCGCCATTCATTCTCATAGGCCCACTCAGGGCTCTTGCGGTAGTAGAGGCTGGGCGAGTTGATGGAACTGAAAGAAAGAACCGGGCGTTGCGCCGAGTACTCAACCTTTGTAAGTTCAAGTACTTGCCCTTCGTGAGATGTGGAGGCGAAGAACTCATGTGTCTCATCGAATTGAATCACGAAGCCGTTGTGATTGTTCGCGTAGTGCGCCCACATCAATAGACTATCTGGATTCTCGGTGAGGCACAGAATGCCAAACTTGGAATCGAAGGTTGCCTGAGCCAATCGATTGTTGTCGATCAAGTACGCGCCTCCTTGACCGAAGCGTTGTGCGAGCTGCTTCTGCAAGCCTGGAAGAACGGCAGCGATCATTGCCTGCATTACTTCTGGCGTGAGGAGGCGCATCTTGGGCCCCTGAATCCCTTCTTGCCCCGAGGCTTCGGGAAGCGCGGCAATGTCGGCTTTCGACATTAGGTCGTAGCTTGGGTGGAGCTCGAAAGGGTCGTTGAAGTCACCAGGTTGGGTGAGTCGGACCAGTTGATTCTCCAGGACGTCGCGCCTCTCAAGGGTAAAGTACTTGTAGAGCATGGCAGTGGCTGCTTGTGATGCCTAACGTGGAAGTCACCGGCGTCGCGCGGCTTTATCGCGCGGCGTCCGTATAGACTGCCGGGTTATGCCGCACTTGGTTGAAGCGGCAGGATGCCAAGCGCACCGAATAGCGCCTGAACGAATTCCGATACGGAATGCCTCGAGCTCGCCTCTTTGGCACACGAATACACGAAGATTTCCTTTGACATCCCGGAACCATGGATGTGCCGCTTGAAGAATTCGTCGATGATTTTCTTTCCGTCGTACAGTTCCCGTCGCCTTACTGCTGCCTTCAAGGTCTCGGCGGTCTGCGTTGCCTCCCGCTCGACCCCTTCAAAGTACTGTTGCGACAATTCTCCTAGAAGAGAGTCTGTAAATTCCTCGACTTGGCGCCGCGCCTCAGCGACCGGGTCATGGATGCGAAAAGTTCGGCTGGCCACGGCTGCCTTAACACGACGGCTGACTTCATGATCGAACAACTCGTCGAGGATTGTGTCAATTGCGCGGGCAACATCATCTGGGGTCTGAAATGATGTCTTGTGCAAAACGGTTTCGATAGCTTTAAACACAACATCCGGATCAATTAGTAAGTTCTCAATCATGGACACCGGCAAATACATAACTCTCGAATCCGTTGGGGTAGTCGTCAACGTGTCGCGATCCAGAAGAGCTACCGCTTTGAGGTTGGGAGCGATTGGGGCCAGTAACTCATTGAGCGTGCGTAATAGCGTTTGACATTCCGACTTGCCCCCGCCGGACAATACGGTCAGTTGACCGAATTGATCGCTCAGAAATCCATAGATGCGTCCGTCGGCCGGCCGGCGACTTCCCTTATCAGCTGCTCGACCTTCGACGACGAGGATTGTGCGGAGCGCCGTGACGTTCGACATTGAGCCAAAAACGGCCCTCAGAGTCGCAAGGCGCTCCTCATCGCTGGCGATGCGGGCGAGTTGATTAGTGTCACCACTCGTCAGTTCTGCGGGACGGAGTAGATAGAGCTCTTCGTTAACTGCCTGTTCAACCATTGACGGGGAATGTGTGGCCAGAATGAATTGTACGTTTTCACGCATTGAGAGCGAGCGAATGTAATCGAGAACCTTCGCTTGTAGATTTGGATGCAAGTGCAGTTCCGGTTCATCCATAAGGACGGCGAGCGACCCGCGCGCTGCTATCTCCCCGATCCCACGCATCGACGCTAGATGGCGGTTCACTTGGTGCTCGATAAGTGGGAAGAACATCTGGATGATTGCCTTCTCTCCTGAACTTAGGTCATCGATGTCAACCAGGACATCTTTGCTGTGAACACGCCAATGGCACTTGATTTGGTCCCTATTGGTGAGGTCTATACGGTGAAACTGAAGATGTGGCAGTAGATTGTGGGCAAGCTCACGAAGCGGTGCCCACACGTCGGGCATGTCGGCCCTTAGAACTGCGCCAGTTGTATCGAATCGGTCAGCTATTGCGGTTTGACGATCAATCTCGATCTGGCAAAGGCTGTACTTGAGGTAGCTCTGCGCTTCATCAAAGTTCCAAGCATCACGTTCTCGCGACGGTATATTCAACCCGTCAAATCCGGGAAGACTGTTCGTAGATAGAAGAGAACTCATCTCAATTCGGGTTTGTGCGAGGAATCGCATTTGTACTTGCTGCCGTCGACTATTTCGATGGGGACTGACGTAAAGGGTACGGCCATCGCCAGTACCAACGTCCCTAAGCGCATTGAGGAGAGTTGATTTGCCACAGCCGTTTGGACCGGTGATGACCATTACTTGGGGTACTTCGTCGCAGGACGCAAGACGTACGGCGCGCTGGTTTCGCACGGTAAAGTTCGGAATTCTCATGAGTCAACGTATCCCAGTTCAGTAGTGTGCGGCATAACGACCAAGTTCATCCGCCCGCTGCAAGCGGGTCGGATGGAACGCCGAGTTAGGGGTGGGTGCTGACATGGCTCACTTGATGCCCTTGATTGCCGCATATGCGGCGGCGATTGCAGCTATCGCGGCGACAACTGCGGCGGCCATGCTTTTTTTAGATGTTTGTAGGTTTTCCCGTGATGTATCTAGAGCTGAAGTTGCAATCTTATTGGCGTCAGAAGCCGAGGCCGCAGCAGCGGTCGCCGCAAAGCTAGCGGCTTTGGCGGTTGATAAGGCTTCTCTCGCTATCGAAAGGGTTTCCTCCTCGCGCGCGTTACGGTTGGCTGAATCCGAGGAGAGGCGTGCGAACTCCGCATCTTTCAACCATGCGGAAACAAAGCCAAAAACGGGCAACCCCTCATGACCGTACTTTCCAGAATTCAATTCATCCTTGACTGCACGTTCACCCTTGGCCTCAAGGTCGAAGCGACTGAAGCCATGCGTGGCGCGGTCGTAACCGATCTGCCCTCCCAATTCATCATCCGTGCGATTGGCGCTCACTTGATAACCCCTAACGACCAAGGTAAAAGGCGCCGCGCTTTTGCGGCGTCCAGCGACCGTAAGGAGCGATTTTGACCGACGAGTTAAATGTGCTTTCACATTCATGCATTAGATAACCCCCGTCAATTTCAACGCGAGTAATACCAAGAGTATCGCGAAGCCCAACAGTGTGTTTTTCCAACTTACGGCCCTCATGTGCGCGGCAAATTCGGGATCTTTCTTCATCCTTGCTTCCAACACCAGCCGCTCAGACTCTGACGCAGACTCGTACCGCTTCTTTTGCTCATGCGATTTTCGCGCGAGTCGCACAGCTGCGATGGCGAGCCCGATAACGCCAATGATTATGAATGTCTGAAGAGTCTCGTTCATTTTCTATGTACGTCTAACGAGGCTGTAGAAAAAGTCTTTTCATAGCCGCATCGTGCCGTGAACCAAATCAAATATCAAGGTCGAAGTGAAAGACGAACTTGTGGAGTGGCAAA
>JAYSUK010000065.1:0-2165 GCA_043719085.1 Burkholderiales bacterium
GTGCAAAGTCAGTTCAGTCGCTCCGGCATGGGCACCATTGACGCGGGCGAGGTGGACCCCGTCGCTGAAGCCGAGGTGTACATCGCGTATGGCCGCGAAGCCCAGGCAGAAGAGATTCTTCGCGAGGCCTTGCAGCGCGATCCGCAACGTCCCGATGTTGCAACCAAACTGGCTGAAATTAGCGCTAACCAGGGCAAACGAGATTCGTTTGATCAGCTTGTTGCCAACATATCGTCGATGGATCGTACCGGCGAGTACAAGTCAAAACTAGCGGCAATTGCCGCAACACACTTCCCCGATCATCCGCTGGTCGGGGCGCCAGCAACAGCGTCGGCTGCAGCGCCCACGATGCCGCCTATTGGTAGCGTCGCAAACGTTCCGGTGATGCCCATTGCGGCATCGATTGGTGCAGTAGCGGTTGCCGGGTACGCCGCTCACGATGCTCGGGCCAGCGCACCGGCCACAGCAGCGCCTGCGCCAGGCGCTGGTTCACTTGATTTCGTGCTTGATGGCATGACCTTCACCCCGCCTCAGGGCGTATCGGCGCCGGCCGCCGCGCTCATCGCACCGGTTGCGGCGCCGACGGTCGCAACGTCGGTTATAGCCTCAGCAGCACCGCCGAACCATCGGAAATCGCTGGAAGATGATTTGGCCGAGCTTGAAGCGTCACTCAGAAAAGCAACAACGGCTGGGCAACTGCCCGAGTCGGGCATGGACTTCACCGATTTCTCGACCGCGACGCCGACCAATCTCGGCACAGTGGGCCCGTCGATGCGTCCCGAAATGCTTGATCTGAGTTTTGACGCGGGACGTCAGGGTTTTGTTGATCCAACGCCGTCCATTCTGGATGGGCAGTGGCATGATGCTTCGACCAAACTTGATCTCGCTCGTGCTTACGAAGAAATGGGCGACCGCGAAGGCGCGCGCGAAATCCTGCGAGAAGTGATTCACGACGGTGATGAAGTGCAGATCAAGGAAGCGAAGGCGATGCTCGCCAAGCTCGGCGGCTAAGTCGGCAGCCGTGCCAACTAAGCAAGCGCCAAAACCTACCTACTGAGTCTGATGGAACCACCCGAGCGCAACACTCAGCGCTGGGCGCTGGGCGTTGAATATCGTGGCACTGCCTTCTGTGGATGGCAGCGCCAGGTCGAGCAGCCGTCGGTGCAACAAGCGCTTGAAACGGCGCTTTCGAGCATAGCGTCCCAGGCCATCAGCGTCATCGCAGCAGGCCGTACCGACACCGGGGTTCACGCCTCATTACAGGTCGTGCATTTTGAGACGCAGATGGATCGCGAGGCCACCGCCTGGGTGCGCGGCGGCAACCAATTTCTGCCGGACGACGTATCGATTCGCTGGGCCGTTCCTGTCGCGGATGATTTTCATGCACGATTCGCCGCGCAGTCACGGCGGTATGTTTACCTGCTCGCCTCGCGCCCGCAGCGGCCGGGGTTACACACCGCGCGCATCGGCTGGACTCACTGGCCGCTTGATACGGCGCGCATAGAAGCGGCGCTCCCGGCGCTTTGGGGTACTCATGATTTCAGCGCATTTCGCGCCGCAGATTGCCAGGCGAAATCACCGATCAAGACCATCCATTCAGCGACCGTGCGGCAACAGGGCGCGGTGTTGCGCTTCGACTTTCACGGCAACGCCTTTCTGCATCACATGATCCGCAACATCATGGGCACGCTGGTGTACATCGGAAGTGGCCGACAACCGAGTGGCTGGATGAAAGAGCTGATCGCGCAAAAGGATCGCAAGCTTGCCGCGCCAACCTTTTCGCCGGCTGGACTGTACCTCGCAGGTATTGAGTACGATTCGCGCTTTGCCATGCCTGAAGCGTTTGTTGATCCGTGTCTTTAGCCACAAATTCCCCGCTGATTCGCACCCGCATCAAGATTTGTGGGCTGCGTGAGAACGAGCACGTCGACGTCGCGATCCACGCCGGAGCCGATGCGCTTGGCTTTGTTCTGTACCCGTCAAGCCCGCGCGCAGTCACGCTTGCACAATGCGCGGCGCTTACTCAACGCGTCCCCGCCTTCGTGTCCACCGTTGCGCTCTTCGTCAATCCGACGAAGGAAGAGGTCGACGCCGCCCTATCTGCCGCCCGCTTCGACCTGCTGCAGTTCCACGGCGACGAGCCGGAAGCGTTCTGCGCTAGCTTC
>JAYSUK010000066.1:0-5872 GCA_043719085.1 Burkholderiales bacterium
CGGAAAGCGACAGTACGCGCTTGTCAAAAAACACCTGCAGAAAGCGAATCGCGAAGTCGGCGTCTTCAATCTTCGTTTTGATCTGCACCCCGTTTTGCGCGAGGCTCGCAATCACATCGGGCACAACCGGCGCCGAGGCTCCGGCAACGTTGATCGTGCCCACCCCATACGCTGCGGGGTGTTGCACGAACACGCTGGTGAAGGGATACTTCGCTGCGCCTCGCAGTTGAAAGCCGCAGGCGGTGAGGGTGAACGCCATCGCCAACAGGACGACGCGCTGAAACGCGACACCCACACCGACAGCAGGGGGTTGGCGACGACTTGGCGTCGCTGGGTGCGACGAGAGCGCGGCCAAGTCCGCCCCTACATCGGATCGTAGGCAACGACTTGGCGTCACTGAGTGCTTAAACCACCACATTAACCAATCTCCCCGGCACCACGATGATTTTTTTCGGCGTGCGGCCCTCGCCGAACTTTGCAACTTCGCCAGTTGCCGCCGCCGCTGCTTCAATTGTGGCCATGTCTGCGTTGGACGCAACCACCACCACGCCGCGCGTCTTACCGTTGACTTGCAACACGAGCTCAATGGTGTCGCTCAGCAACGCCGATTCATCGACGTTGGCCCACGGCGTGTTGAGCAGCTCGCCGCAGATCGACTCGTAGCCCAGTTGCTGCCACAGCGACTGCGTGATGTGCGGGCACGACGGATAAAGCACACGCAGCAAAATCGACATGCATTCGGCGAGCGCCGACGAGGCGACGTCGGCCAGAGGTGCGGCCTCCAGCGCGTTCAACATCTTCATGCAACCGGACACCACCGTGTTGTACTGAATCCGCTCGAAATCAAAATTGATTTGCTTGAGCGTGGTGTGAATTTCCTTACGCATCGCTTTGGTGGCCGCATTACACGGTGGGGCTTGGGCGCCTGCGTATTCCGCGCGGATCACTTCAATGCCTTCCTTGAGCGACGCCTCGTGCTTCGTTGCGAAATTCCACACCCGCCGCAAAAATTTCCAGGAGCCTTCCACCGCTGCGTCGTTCCACTCGAGCGTGGCCTCGGGTGGTGCGGTGAACATCATGTAGAGGCGCGCGGTGTCGGCACCGTAGCGCTCAATCAAGTCTTGTGGATCGACGCCGTTGCTTTTGCTCTTCGACATCGTGGTGACGCCGCCATAGTCCACCGTGCTGCCATCGGACTTGAGCGTTGCGCCGGTTACACGACCGTCGGCGCCGAATGAATTTTCAACGTCCTGCGGCCAGAAATATTCGATGCCGCCCTTCGCGTTTTTCCGTGAATACACATGGTTCAACACCATGCCTTGACACAGCAATTTGGTGAATGGCTCGCTGAACTTCACCAAGCCCGTATCGCGCATCACCTTCGTCCAGAAGCGTGCGTAAAGCAGGTGAAGAATCGCATGCTCGATGCCACCGATGTATTGATCCATCGGCATCCAGTAATCAATGCGCTCGTCGACCATCGCGTTGGCATTGCCGGGCGAGGTGTAGCGCATGAAGTACCACGACGAATCGACGAAGGTGTCCATAGTATCGGTCTCGCGGCGGGCTGCTTTGCCGCAGACGGGGCAGGTCGCGCCCTTGTGGAAACCTTCGTGCTTGTGCAACGGATTGCCGGAGCCGTCGGGGATGCAGTCTTCCGGCAACACGACCGGCAACTGGTCGTAAGGCACCGGCTGTGCGCCATGCTCGTCGCAGTGAACGATGGGGATGGGCGTACCCCAGTAGCGTTGCCGTGAGATGCCCCAATCGCGTAGACGCCAGGTGGTTTTCTTTTCGCCGAGATTTTTTGTGGCTAGCGTGTTGGCAACCCAGTCGATGGCGGCGTCGTAGCCTGCGCCATCAATTTCACCGCTGTTTACGCAGACGCCAATCCGCTTTTCGCCGTACCAGGGCTTCCACTCGGCAGCTGAGAAATCGCCCCATTCCAAATGGTGTGTGCCCAGATGGGCAGTCTCCCTGCTTCGCGCGATCACTTGCTTGATCTTCAACCCATACTTCTTGGCAAACGCAAAATCCCGCTCATCATGCGCAGGCACGCCCATCACCGCGCCATCGCCGTAGCTCATCAACACGTAATTGCCGACCCACACTTCGATGGGCTCAAAGGTCAACGGATGCGTGACAAACAATCCCGTCGCCACACCTTCTTTTTCCTTCGTGGCCAGCTCAAGCTCAGTGGTGCCACCTGCCTTCAACGCTTCGATCTTTGCAGCCAACGCATGATCGCGTTCGCCCGCGCGCACGGCTAACGGGTGCTCAGGTGCCACCGCTACGAACGTCACGCCCATGATGGTGTCGGCACGGGTGGTGAACACGTACATCTTGCCGTCTTGAATGAGCTTGCCGCTGGCGTCGGTGATGTCATGCGGGAACGCGAAGCGCACGCCCTCGCTCTTGCCGATCCAGTTTTCTTGCATCGCACGCACGCGATCCGGCCAGCCTTTGAGGTAGTCCGGGCTGTCTGGGTTTGCCACCGGGTCGAGCAATTCCTGGGCGTATTCAGTGATCTTTAAGTAATAGCCGGGAATCTCGCGTTTTTCAACCAACGCGCCAGTGCGCCAGCCGCGCCCGTCAATCACCTGCTCATTGGCGAGCACAGTCTGGTCGACTGGATCCCAATTGACGATCTGCGTTTTGCGGTACGCGATGCCCTTCTCCAACATCTTCAAAAACAGCCACTGATTCCACTTGTAATAGTCCGGCGAACACGCAGCCATTTCGCGAGACCAGTCGATGGCGAGACCCATCGATTGCATCTGCTTTTTCATGTACGCGATGTTTTCGTAGGTCCACTTCGCCGGCGGCACGTTGTTTTTCATCGCCGCGTTTTCGGCAGGCAAACCGAACGCGTCCCAGCCCATTGGCTGCAACACGTTGTAGCCGCGCATGCGAAGCTGGCGGTACATCATGTCGTTGATCGTGTAATTGCGCACATGGCCCATGTGCAGTTTGCCCGACGGATAGGGCAGCATCGAGCAGGCGTAGTATTTGCCCTTCGGAAAGCGCGGGTCGTTCTCGACGACCGTGTAGGCGTTGGTCTGCGACCAATGCGATTGCGCGGCGGCCTCAATAGCCTTGTGGTTGTACGTGGATTCCATCTTGATTTTGGGCTTTGCGTGCGCGAGTTCCACAGCCGGGTGGAGGCGCTTTAAAATTGGCTCTGAACCTATGAATTGTAGGGTTCTAGCGCCGCGGCGAACGGAACCTTACGCCGTCGGCTCACTCTTACTCTCCGTCCTTCCTGCGCAGGAAGGAGCCCAGCGACTTGTTTCCCTTATGCACATCTCTGCTTTCGCCACCAAAAGACACTGGGCCCCTGCCTGCGCAGGGGCGACGATATTCGTTGTCGGCGCTGTGGCGTTTTTGAGCGCAACATTGCTTCACGCTGCACCTGTAAAAACCGAGCACGCCGAAGTTGAGCTGATTGCCGAGAAAACAGAGTTGGTTATTGGCGAAAAAAACGTCATCGGCCTGTCGATCAAACATGCGCCGCATTGGCACACCTATTGGAAGAACCCCGGCGATTCTGGTTATCCGACAAAAATCACATGGCAACTGCCCACCGGCTATGGGGTGGGTGAATTTGACTGGCCGACGCCGAAGCGTTTGGCGACCGGCCCCATCGTCAATTTCGGCTACGAAGGCGAGGTATTGCTGCCGTTGACGATCAGCGTGCCACTTGCCGCAAAAGTCGGCGAATCGGTGACGCTAAAAGGTAGGGCGGAGTGGCTGGTGTGCAAAGACGTGTGCATTCCAGAAGAGGGCACCGTTTCGCTGACCCTGCCCGTTGCAAAAGAACATGCGGCAACCAACGCAGCCGGTCGCTTTGCCGCCGCCCGCGCGGCCACACCCGGTGACGCCAGCGCGTGGAAGGCCACGCTTTATGTCGCGGCCAATCCAGCGCGCGAAGCCTGGCTTGACGTGGTGGCCCCAGCGGGTGCTGCGGCGCTCACCGTGCTCGATGTGTTCCCAGTGCCGGAGCAGGTGAACGACCCGTCAGTGCAGCAGGTGTATCGCACAGCGACCGGGTATGCGGTGAAATTAAAATTGGTCGACGGCGTGAAGTTGGCTGAGCGCATGCCAATCGTGCTCGCTGCATCCGGCCCGATTGGTGCGAAAGGCGAATTCGCTGGTAACACGTTGGCGACGGTGAGCAACACGGCGTTTGTGTTGCCGGCGGGATCGCCTGCGCTCCGAGGTCTAGTGGCCAACGCCGACTCATCATCAAACGCGCTCACGTTCTGGTCGGCGATGCTTTTGGCTTTTCTCGGTGGCATGGTGTTGAACTTGATGCCCTGCGTGTTTCCGGTGTTGTCGTTGAAGATTTTGTCGTTCGCGCAGCATTCGGGTAAAGCGGCGGAAAGCCGGTCTGCTATGCGCCAGCACGGCATTTACTACGCCATCGGCGTCGTGCTCTCCTTCCTCGCGCTTGCAGGCGTCATGCTCGCGCTCAAGAGCGCTGGAAGCGCCATTGGTTGGGGCTTCCAGCTGCAAAATCCCGGCGTGGTGTGGGTATTGGCGGTGATCTTTTTCCTCATCGGACTCAACCTGATGGGCGCGTTTGAGGTCGGCCAACTTGCGCCTTCGTCGCTGCTATCGATGCAAGCGAAGCATCCCGGTGTCGATGCGTTTTTCTCGGGCGTGCTGGCGGTGATTGCGGCGAGCCCATGCACCGCGCCATTCATGGGCGCAGCGCTTGGCTTTGCGCTGACGCAGAGCGCGGCTGCGGCGCTGGCGGTATTTGCGGCGCTTGGCGTTGGTATGGCGTTGCCCTACGTGTTGCTTGCCTGGTTTCCGAAATGGCTGGACAAGCTGCCGCGTCCGGGTCATTGGATGATTACGTTCAAGCAGTTGCTCGCGTTCCCGATGTTTTTGACCGTCGTTTGGCTGGTGTGGGTAATTTCTTTGCAGGCGGGCGCGGACGGCGCGGCGATTGGTTTGCTTGGGCTCGTTGGGCTGGCGTTCGCAGCGTGGCTCGTTGGGTCGACGAAAAGTGGCGTGCGCTGGGCGGGAGTCGCGGCGGCGGTGATCGCGATGGCGCTGGCGTGGCCCGCGAGCGAGCCGGTACAGGCGGCTGTGACCTCATCGAAATCGAGCAAAGCCAACTGGCAACCGTGGGATCCTGCCGCTGTTGCCAAGCTCAATGCCGAAGGCAAGCCGGTGTTCGTAGATTTCACGGCGGCATGGTGCGTGAGCTGTCAGGCGAACAAGCGGTTAGTGCTTACTCGCGCCGAGATTGAGACCTTGTTCGAGCAAAAAAACGTGACGCTGATGCGCGCCGACTGGACTAACCGCGATGAGCGCATCACGCAGGCGCTCGCCGCCATGAACCGCTCTGGCGTGCCGGTCTACGTGTTGCATGCACCGGGCAAAGCGCCGCAGCTGTTGCCGGAATTGCTTACTACGGGTATCGTCAGAGAAGCATTGTTGGCGCTGAAATAGCGCCTGCCCACACCGAATTTCGTCCCTCATTTAACCAAGGAGTCCCCATGATCCGCACTGTCGCTACTCTCCTCGTCACCACGGCGATGGCAGCGGCCCACGCCGTCACCGTCGGTCAAGCTGCGCCCGATTTTTCGCTGATCGATGTCAGCGGCAAGACCGTGAAACTGTCCGATTTCAAGGGCAAGAACGTGGTGCTGGAATGGACTAATCCCGGCTGCCCGTTTGTGGTTAAACATTACGGTTCCAACAACATGCAGTCCCTGCAGGCCGATGCCAAAGCGAAAGGCGTGGTCTGGCTATCAGTGAACAGCACGGCAAAGAGTCATCAAGATTATCTGGAGCCGAGCAAACTCAGCGCCAAGATGAAAGGCGAATGGAAGGATGCGTCCAGCTACTTGTTGATGGA
>JAYSUK010000067.1:0-18037 GCA_043719085.1 Burkholderiales bacterium
GCGTCGGTCTTGCCAATATCGACCGGGGCGGCGCAGCTTGAGCATTTGATTTGCTGAACACTGCTGGCGAGCTTGGCACGCTCCAACTGCGTGAGTTCGCGCACGAACTGCTTCTCCGCCAGAAAGTTATAAAACGTGGTGAGCCGTCCGTGGCCGCTTGGGCAAGATTGATACACGAAACGCGTGTTTTTTACGCGATCGTTCGTTAACCGCATGCCGGTGCCGCAGCTCACGCAGCGCAGCCCTTCGCCAAACTTGCTGGCGGCAGTGGCGGATGTGCCGCCACGCTCGTTGACTAGCTGGAAAAGTGCCACGGTGCCATCAGGCGACAACTGGGTGCTCTCACCTTGATCAAACCAGATTGCATTGCACTGGTGACATACGTCGATCTCCACCGGTCGCCCGTAGTGGCTGGGCAACGAATAAAGCGACATCAACGTGCTGCAATTGGTACAGCGATTGATCGAGGACGAGCTTTGGAGGGGAGGGAATTGCGAGGCTGACATAACCGAGATTCTGGCAAAGTTTGGCGTCGACCGCTAGCGCAACGTGGCGCGCCCAATCAGCCAGTCATCAGATCGAGCACGGGCTGCCGGTGATCGTCATAATCACCGTGATAAGGGAGTGCACGCAGGAACAACTTTGGATCATTCTCGTTAAGTAACGTGGCGTCGGACAACACGCGTCGCCAAGATTTGCCGCCCACTTGTCCGGTGAACAAGCCCAGCATATGACGGGCAACATCGCGAACTCTCGTGGGGTGCGTTTGCCCGCGTGTTGTGGCGATTTCGCGCTCAGTGTAGACGAGCATTTGTTCAACGATTTCTGCCCGCGTGGGCAAAGGCGTGTTGAAGATTGCGCTTTGCGTTTGCGCGAGCACGTAGCTGTCGTGATAGGCGGTGCGGCCCAACATGATGCCTTCAAATCGCGGCGGGCTGTCGGCTTGTAATGTCGAATCTGCCGCAATCGTTGAAGGTTGTTGCGGCTCCGTCGTTCGCGGTATATCCGCTCCTACAGCAGGGTCGAGCAAATTAGCGCTTTGTGCGACCGCTGAGATGCCGCCGTTTAAGACAAACGTCAATGCCGGAAAGTCGTTTCGTAATTTCGCAACAACCTCGTAGCGCAGCGGCGGAATTTCACGGTTGGCTTTCGGGCTCAACCCCTTCAGCACGGCATTTCTCGCATGCACGATAAAGACATTGCAGCCTGCATCAGCAACCGTTCCCACGAAATCGCGGACGAAGTCGTAGCTGTCAGCGTAATCAAGCCCGATACGGTGTTTGACGGTGATGGGCACGTGCGACGGCACCGCATCGACCATGGCTTTGACGCAATCAGCGACAAGTGTGGGCTCCGCCATCAAACAGGCACCAAAGGCACCGCGCTGCACGCGCTCACTGGGGCAGCCGCAGTTGAGGTTGATCTCGTCGTAACCCCACTGCACGCCAATTTTCGCAGCGCGCGCAAGATCGTCGCGCTCGCTACCGCCGAGTTGCAGTGCCACGGGATGCTCAATGTCCGAAAAACGCAAGTGCCGCCGATGTTGCTCTTCTCCGCCGAATATCAGCGGACCTGTGGTGACCATTTCGGTGTAGAGCCGCGCATCGGGCGCGAGCAGCCGAAACAAGACGCGGCAGTGACGATCAGACCAATCCATCATCGGAGCAGTGGTGAGTCGCCATGGGCTTGGTTTGAAGGAATTTGTGACGTCGTGCATCATGCTATTTTCGCAGGATGGCGAGTGGCACGCCGTTCAGCCGTATTTCGCGCTAAGCTCGCGCTATGAATGCAACCAACCCGACCCCTTTGTCCGGGCGCGTCGCGCTGGTTACCGGTGCCAATACCGGGATCGGCTTCGTCACTGCACGTGAACTCGCATCAAGTGGAGCGCACGTGTTCATCGCCTGTCGATCACTCGAAAAAGGCCAGGCCGCCGTCGATGAAATTCGCAAGTTGACAGGCAGCGACAAGGTTGAGTTGCTCGCGCTTGATCTGGGCGATTTGGAATCAGTGCGAGCATGCGCAGCCGCGTTTCTCGCGCGTGATTTGCCGCTGCATCTGCTTATTAACAACGCCGGACTCGCGGGCGCGAAGGGCATGACGAAATCGGGTTTTGAATTGGCATTTGGCACCAATCACATCGGCCCGTTTCTGCTTACGCAACTCCTGCTGGATCGCATCAAACAATCTGCCCCTGCGCGCATCGTCACGGTTGCCAGCCGTGCGCATACTCGCGTGTCGGGTATCAATTGGGACGCCGTTGGTCAGCCAACGAAGGGCACGGCAGGCTTGCCGGAATACGGTATCTCGAAGCTCGCTAACGTGCTGTTCAGCGCGGCGTTGGGCCGTAAGCTCGCGGGCACAGGCGTCACCACGTATTCGCTACATCCCGGCGTGGTTGCGACCGATGTATGGCGCGAAGTGCCAGCCTTTATTCGCCCGTTGATCAAGCTGATGATGATCTCCACCGACGAGGGCGCGGCGACGACACTGTACTGCGCGACATCCCCGGACGTGAGCAACGAAACTGGCCTGTACTACGATAAATGCCGCGTCAAGTCGCCGAGCAAAGTGGGGCAGGATGTAGCACTCGCAGCCGAACTTTGGCAGCGCAGTGAGACGTGGGTTCGATAGTTCGCGCCGTCGCAAAAACTAGCGCTGCGGAATTCGGTGCCGCGCTACATGACGGCTGCCGTCGTTCATGTCGTCCGACCGAAGCGCGGCGTGCTTGGTCACGCGACCTTTCATGCGCTGGCGCCACAGCTTGAACGAGCCGGGTTTCATGTGCGTGCGCATGAGTTCGATCACCGCCGCTTCGTTCAAGCCAAATTGTGTCTGGATCGCCTCGAAAGGGGTGCGGTCTTCCCACGCCATTTCAACGATGCGCGAGATGTCGCTGTCCGATAGATTTGCCGTTAGCGCCGTATTCATATCGCCGAATTTTTCGTGCTTAGCGTTTGCATCAAGCCTCATCGACTTTACTGCGCAAGGTCTTGATCTGACCGCGTTGCGTTTTGCCCTCAAGCCGGCGCTTTTTTGATCCTGGCGTGGGCTTGGTCGCGTGACGTATCAGAGGTGGTTTGGCGACGCTCTGCACCAGCTCCAGCAGGCGCGCGATGGCCTCGCGTTTGTTCGCCTCCTGCGTGCGCTGTGTTTGTGCCTTGATCACGAGTACGCCATCGGTCGTAATGCGCGAATCCGCCAGTGCCGCGAGCCGCGCCTTCACGCCGACCGGCAAGCTCGACGCGTTGATGTCAAAGCGCAACTGCACCGCAGAGGAAACTTTGTTCACGTTTTGTCCACCCGCGCCTTGCGCGCGGATCGCGGTGAACTCAATCTCGATCAGCGGAATTTCAATACGCGACATGGCGAGTGGCTGGATTACCCGTTGATCAACGGGCTGCGGCTGGTGAATAATGCGGTGATACCCAACGCTATTTCAACATGCTTTCAGACATCGATATTGCGCAGCGTGCGACGTTGCAATCCATTTCGACCATCGCCAGTAAGCTGGGCATTCCAGATGAGCACCTTGAGCCGTATGGGCGCGCTAAAGCCAAGGTGTCCACCGAGTTCATCACTTCAATCAAGGATCGACCCAACGGCAAGCTGATTCTGGTGACGGCGATCAGCCCGACCCCTGCGGGCGAAGGCAAGACGACGACAACGGTCGGTCTCGGCGACGCGCTGAATCATGCGTTGCAGGGCACGGGCAAGCAGGCGATTGTGTGTCTGCGAGAACCGAGCCTTGGCCCTGTGTTTGGCATGAAGGGCGGCGCTGCGGGCGGTGGCTACGCCCAAGTCGTGCCAATGGAGGACATCAACCTGCATTTCACGGGTGACTTTAGCGCCATCGCGCTCGCACACAATCTGTTGGCTGCGCTGCTTGACAACCATATCCATCATGGTAACGCGCTCGGTATTGATGTGCGCCGCGTCACCTGGAAGCGCGTGCTCGACATGAATGATCGTGCGCTCCGACAAATCACCGTCGCGCTGGGCGGCCCACCCAACGGCTTTCCGCGTGAGAGCAGTTTCGACATTGTGGTCGCGTCTGAAGTGATGGCGATCTTTTGTCTGGCGACGTCGCTGCATGAACTGCGCGAGCGGCTGGGGGATATTGTGGTGGCCTACACGCGGGAGTGGGCTCCTGTGACCGCGCGACAGCTCAAGGCTCATGGCGCGATGACGGTGTTGCTGAAAGATGCGATCAAACCAAATCTGGTGCAAACACTTGAGGGCACACCCGCGTTCGTTCACGGTGGACCGTTCGCCAATATTGCGCACGGCTGCAATACGGTGATCGCCACACAAGCTGCATTGAAACTCAGTGATTACGTGGTGACCGAGGCGGGTTTCGGCGCAGACCTGGGCGCTGAAAAATTCATCGATATCAAATGTAGAAAGAGCGGCCTGCGACCGGACGCGGTGGTGATTGTGGCGACGATTCGTGCGCTAAAGTATCACGGCGGCGTGGAGCGTGCAGATCTGTCGCAGGAGAATTTGGCGGCGCTTGAGGCGGGTCTCGCCAACTTGAATCGCCACGTTGCCAATCTGCGCGACGTGTTCGGTTTGCCTTGCGTGGTGTCGATCAACCGCTTCGACGCCGATACCCCGGCTGAAATTGATTTGCTAACGCAGCGAGTGCGCGCGACGGGCGTGCCGATTCACCTGGCGACGCATTGGGCGGATGGCGGCAAAGGGGCGCAAGACGTGGCGCGTGAAGTGCTCGCAATGTGCGAAACAAAGCCTACCATGAGATTCGCGTATGAAGACGAAGCGATGTTGTGGGAAAAACTCCGCGCAGTAGCGATAAAAATTTATGGTGCCGCTGACGTTCGCGCCGATACCGCGGTCAAAGCGCGTATCGACCGATTGCAAACCGAGGGATACGGCAATTTCCCGATTTGCATTGCAAAAACACAGTATTCATTTTCAAGCGATCCCGGGATGCGCGGTGCACCGACCGGCCACACGTTGACCGTGCGTGAAGTGCGGCTCGCGGCGGGCGCAGGGTTTATCGTGATGGTGTGCGGCGACGTGATGACGATGCCGGGGTTGCCCGCTGTGCCCAGCGCGGAGCGCATTGATATTGACGACGCCGGGCGCGTGGTTGGGTTGTTTTGAACGCGCAAATTTTGGCCACGCCGCAACCCATTGTGTGGGCCGCCCCGGTGCGCGAAGTAGCAGCGCGAGACCTGTGTACAGACTGTGGAATTTCGCGCTCATCGGATCCGAAGCAGTGCGGGTCGGCCTGTCAATTCATCAAACCGGATTACGCGGGCCTGGAAGCGCAGGTGCATGGCCGCTCACGCGATCCATCACGCACCGACGAAGAATTTTTCGGCCCGTTTCGTCGCATGTTGCGCGCGTCGCTCGCCCTGCCAAACGTGGGCGCACAGTAGACCGGCATCACTACGCGCATCGCGGAGCGCTTGTTGAAAACAGGGGCAGCGGATGCGGTGCTTACCATGGCACCCGATCTCGAAGACAAGTGGAAACCCGTGCCGGTGCTTGTGACTAAAGCCGAAGGCATGGCCCCATGTCGCGGTATGCATATGGGCTACGCACCGCTCTGCTGGCGCTGCTGGAGCCGGCACGTGAGCTGGGCTACAAACGGCTGGCGGCAGGGTAAAAGCGATTCCGTTTTTGATGTTGCCGCTGTCGCAGCTGCCCAACGATTTCTTTCCGCTGACCTGCCGGACGTGTGGTGACTACACCAGCGCACTCGCGGGCATCACCGTCGGACATAGGGGTGGGCAAGGCGAGCAATGGCTGAGTGTTCGCAACGAGCGTGGCGAAGAATTGCTCGGGTTGCCCGGCGACGAAGAACGCACCACAGCCCCCGGCAGTAGCGGCGCACGCCAAGGCCCCGTGAAAGGATTTCTAAGGAACGTGGAGCGCGCTGCGGGCGGGTTGCCACTGCGCCGCATGCCGAATTGGCTTAGGCCCATTGTCGGCTGGCTGATGCCGACAGGGCCGAAGGGGCTTGAGTTTGCGCGCGCTCGAGTGGAGATGACGGCGGTTGAGACAGTGCTTCATCTGCGACGCGAGAAACCCGCGCGCATGAAGAACATGGTGCCGGAGCATGTCTGGCCATTGGTAGCACCGTTTGGCTTGACGCCGACGCACGAGGAACGCGCGAAGCGCCGCACAGACGCTGTGTAGGAGCGGCTTGCCGCGACCCCGGTGCGGCACGAAGTGAAGTGGGCCGCGGTCAGCCGCTGCTAAACGCCGATCAACGCATGCAGCTCCTGCTGCCTGGCCTGCAGCTCTGCTGATGTACCGCGCAACACCACCCGACCTTTCTCCAGCCCGCTGTGGTGATCGGCCAGCGGCAGCAGTGCCCCTAGATCCTTGTCGATCACCAGCATTGCAAGCTTCTCGGCTTTGAGCAGACGCAGTACTCGCCAAATGTCGGCTCGAACCAGCGGTGCGAGCCCCTCGGTCGCTTCATCGAGAATCAGCAGACGTGGATTGGTCATTAGCGCGCGGCCAATCGCCAGCATTTGCTGCTCTCCGCCGGAGAGCGTACCGCCGAGCTGACTCATGCGTTCACCCAGCCGCGGGAACAGGTCGACGACTCGATCCATGGTCCATGCACGACCGTTTGCTGTGTTTGCGGTTGCGACCAAGTTTTCGCGCACCGTGAGCGTAGAAAACACCTGCCGTCCCTCTGGCACGAGTCCCACACCGAGTTTGCCGATTCGATGGGGGGGCGCTTTCGATACCTCTTCGCCGTTAAACACAACGCTGCCAACGGAGGGCGTGAGCCACCCACACAGGCATTTCACCAGCGTGCTTTTTCCCATGCCATTGCGCCCCAAAAGGGTGGCAACTTCACCTTCGCGAATGGTGAGATTCACGTCGAACAGCACGCGGCTTGCGCCGTAACCAGCAGCGAGGTGTTCGACTTGGAGGAGGGTCGTCATATCAAATCATCCAACCTATCGCCACCCCGGCGCAGGCCGGGGCCCACGCCCGAAACGACGCGTCGGCAAGCTTTCGGGCGTGGGTACCGGCCTTCGCCGGTATGGCTGTAACTGGGCGCGCTCGGCGTTCTCAAGTCGTCTCCTCGCCCAAATACGCTGCACGCACTTCCCGATTGGAACGAATGTTGTCTGGTGTGTCAGTCGCGATGATCCGTCCGTACACCAGCACGCTCACCCGATCCGCCAGTGCGAATACGGCCTCCATATCGTGCTCAACTAACAGCATCGGATAGCGACCTTTCAGTGATTTAAGCAGCGCAATCATCGCCGCAGACTCCCCCTGACTCATGCCGGCCAGCGGCTCGTCGAGTAACAGCAAACGGGGCTCGGTCGCCAGTGCCATCGCAATCTCTAGCTGACGCTGCTCTCCGTGCGCCATCGTTGCGACCAAGGTGTTGCCCATGCTCGCGAGACCCACAGTCGCTAGAGCTGCATCGGCCCGTTGCATCGCGTCCTGATCGTCATGCGCGTTTTGCCAGAACTGAAAGTTGTGCTTCTTGTGACCCGCACGCGCATTCACCGCGAGCAGCACATTGTCGAGTGCGGAGAACTCTTTGGCGAGTTGCGTGATCTGGTAGGTGCGCGCCAAGCCGAGTCGTGCGCGCTGATGGGTGTTCAGCCGCGTCACGTCCTGCCCCAGTACATCCACGCTGCCTTCGTCCGATTCGATTTCACCGGCGAGCTGGCCGATTAGTGTGCTCTTGCCTGCGCCGTTAGGGCCGATGACGGCATGCAACTCGTGCGCTTCAACGGTAAGCGAAACGTGATCGGTAGCGAGAACACCACCAAAGCGCTTGACCAGTGATTTGGTGACCAAAGCGCTCATTGCTGATCCTTTGCCGCGCTGATGGCGTTCATGGCTTGAGCGACCCGAACGCGCCGCGTTTGAGCACCAACGCGACGGCAAATATAAATAGACCGAGCAGCAACATCCAGTTGGATTTATAGTCAGGCGCGATGTGTTCGATAAGTGTCGGTAAAGCCTCTTCGAGCGCCAACAAAATGATGGCACCGACCACCGGCCCAAACACCGTACCTAACCCGCCCAAAATGACAATCACAATTAGCTCGCCGGACACCGTCCAGGCTCCATAAGACGGCGAGGCGAAAAGCGTTAGGTTTGCGAGCAACACACCGGCTACTGCACACACCACGGCCGATGCGATGTACGCAACGAGTTGATACTGAAAAATCGGGTGCCCCAGCGCTATGGCGCGCCGCGCGTTGGCCTTGCTGCCGCGAAGCACTAATCCAAACGGGCTCAGCACCGCACGCCATGAGAGATACAGTGCAACAAGAACCGCAATGAATGCGGCGTAATACAGCGCCACGTTGTTCGACAAATCGAGCGCTCCGAAGCTGCTGCGAGCCGCCACGGTCAGGCCGTCGTCACCACCGTAATCCTTGAGACTCACCGCGCCGAAAAACAGCATTTGCGCGAACGCCAGCGTGATCATGATGAAGGCGATGCCGGTGGTGCGCAGCGATACCGCGCCCACGCCAGCAGCGAGCAACGCAGTGCTGCCGACAGCAATTGCCAGTTGCGTGAATCCTGAAGTGACGCCATGACTGGCAGGAATAGCTACCGCATAAGCACCGAGCAGCACATACATCGCATGGCCCAGGCTGACCATGCCACCGAAGCCGAGGATGAAATTCAGGCCAATTGCTGCGAGTGCGTAGATAAGAATGCGCGTGGTGAGGCTGACGTAATAGCTTGCATCAAATACGCTAGCGATCACGGGAAGCACAGCGAGCAACCCAAGCACGGCGATCGCGGTGACGGTGCGCGGTGACGACCACGCAATCGGTTGTGGAAAAAATTTCATCGCGTCGCACTCGCACTCGCTGGAAATAAGCCCTGAGGTTTCACTGCCAGCACCACCGCCATGAACAGATAAATCAGCATTGACGCCAACGCAGGCCCGGCGGCATCCGCAGTGCTGCGCTCGAACAGTGTGCGCATTACGGTCGGCATAAACGCGCGGCCCAATGTATCCACCACGCCAACAATCAAAGCAGCCAGAAACGCGCCACGAATCGATCCCAGACCGCCGATGATGATCACCACCAACGTTAAGATCAACACCGGTTCACCCATGCCCGGTTGTACCGACACGATTGGCCCCGCCATCACGCCCGCAAGGCCCGCTAGCGCGGCACCTAGCGCGAAGACCAGCGTGTTCAGCCACTTGATGTTGATGCCGAGGGCTGCCACCATGCTGGCATTCGTTGCGCCCGCGCGGATGAGCATGCCAATGCGTGTTTTTTGAATCAGAACGTAAAGACCTAACGCGACGGCAACACCCGCACCGATGATGGCGAGACGATAGCTCGGGTAGGTGATGCCGAAAATATCCACCGTGGATGAGAGCGCTTGCGGCACCTGCATAAACACCGAAGACGGCCCCCAGATAATGCGGATCAACTCGTTGAAGAACAGGATCAAACCAAACGTGGCGAGCACCTGATCGAGATGGTCGCGCTGATACAACGTGGTCAACGCAAACCGATCCAACAGCAGACCGACGATGCCCGCACCGACGACCGCAGTAACCAGCGCTAGCAGAAACGATTCGGTATGCGCAAACGCCGCCGCGCCGAAGTACGCGCCCAACATGTACAGCGAACCATGGGCAAGGTTGACAAAGCTCATGATGCCAAAGACGAGCGTCAAACCGGCGGCGAGCAGGAACAGCAGCACGCCCAGTTGCAGCCCGTTGAGTAATTGCGAGAAAGCGAGTTGTGCTGTCATGACGTCACTGATGATCGCAAATCGTTATCTGTTATTCCCGCGAATGCGGGAACCCGGATCGACGATAGTTTATAGCTTTGTGTTGAAAGCGCCGTTCCACTTGGGAAAAACGGCATTTACGCGCAATGTTGACATTACGCGTAAATGCCATTGTGCCCATAGGGAGTCTACGTTTCAGGCAAAAGTTGATAGCGTGCAGTGGGCACCGGGTGCCCACTGCACGCTTCTACGCATCGCGTTGAAAGGTTTTTTACAACGCCTTCATCACGCAAGACGCCGCATACACATCCACGTGATTGACCAATGGCTTCGCCACGGTGCGCAAGCTCACGCGGCCTTTGCTGTCTTTAGCCACGTCAAACATGTACATGTCCTGCACCGGAAACTGGTTGGTGCCGAACTTGAAATTGCCACGAATTGATTTGAAGTCGGCGGCTTTGAGGGCAGCATGAAACGCTTTTTTATCTTCAACTTTGCCTTTGACTTTGCGAATGGCGCTGTCGAGCAACTGCCCAGCATCATAGCTCTGAGCGGCGTATTGCGACGGGATTCGGTTGTACTTTTTCTCGAAGGCGGCTACGAATTTCTGGTTGGCGTCGTTCGGAAAGTCGGGCCCCCAGAAACTGCCCGTGAACATGCCAAGCGCCGCTTCGCGCAACGCGGGCAGGTTGCTGCCGTCGACCGTTGAGGTGCTCATGACGGTGATGCTCTTGTTCAATCCCGCTTGCTGAAACTGCTTCACAAAATTCACGCCCAAACCGCCTGGGTAGAACACATAAATAGCGTCAGGCTTTTTGCTGGCGACCTGCGCTAATTCAGCCGAAAAATCTTGCTGATTGAGTGGCGTGTAGATTTCGTCAACAACAGTGCCGCCTTTAAACGTGCGCTTAAAGCCGGCCACAAAATCTTTGCCCGCTTGATAGTTCGGTGCCATCGTGATCACGTTGTTGTAGCCTTTGTCGCTCGCGTACTTGCCCACAGCCTCAGATTGGTTGTCGTTCTGCCACGAGGTGCTGAAGTAGTACGGCGAGCACTGCGCACCGGCGATCGGTGACGGCCCAGCGTTTGATCCGATCAGGAACACGCCTTTGTCGGTAATCTTTTTGTGCACTGCCATCATGATGTTCGAGAAGGTCACACCGGTGATGATTTGCACCTTGTCTTTTTCGAGCAGCTTGTCGACGACCTGATTAGCAACGTCGGGCTTCAACTGCGAATCTTCTTTGATGATCTGCACCGGCACGCCGCCGAGCTTGCCGCCGTTCTGCTCGATCAGCAACATCAGTGCATCGTACTGGTCTTGCCCCAACGGCGCTTGCGGCCCGGAGAGCTCGGCAACAAAGCCAATTTTCAGCGGCGATGTTTGCGCCAATGCGGCACCCGGAACACAACCCGCCGCAATAAGTGCAATGACCAATTTATGCATAATATTTCCTCCGAACGTTATTTTGCTGATGAATTCATCAATTTGATGAACGAAATGTATTTGAAATTACCAATAAATGCAACATACTGCATTTATTGGACATACCTAAACAATCGCTAAAAGGCACCGAACGACCTAAAGCCGAAAGAAGCTTCGCGCATTTTCCGTCAAAACCTGCTGCCTGTGTACCTCTGTTAACCCCGGCTGCTCGCGTACCAGATCGCCGATGTGCTCCTCGCCCAGAGGGAACGGCGCATCGCTGCCGACCATGATGTGTTCCGCGCCCATCGTGTCGACCAGAAGCCGCAACGCACGCGGGTCAAATACGGCGCTGTCGACGCTTAACCGATTTAGATAGTGACTTGGCGGATGCTTTGAGACGCCGCGCACAATATCTCGCCGATGCCACGCGTTTTCCAATCGGCCCAGCAGATACGGAAACCCGCCGCCGCCATGCGCAAAGCAAATACGCAGCTCGACGGGCAGCCGATCAAACGCGCCACCCAAAATCATCGCCATGATGCCGAATTGCGTCTCCGCAGGCATCGCCACCGTCCACGCACTCATCCAGCGCTTCAACCGCTCGCCGCCGAGCATGTCCCATGGATGCACCAGCACCGCTGCGTTCTCCTCAACGCAATGCTGAAGGAAGGCGACAATGCCTTCATCATCCATTTCACGCGGCCCGACGTGATTGCCAATCTGCACGCCCACGCAGCCGGCGCGCATCGCACGCGTCAGCTCCCTGCACGCCAGCGCGCTGTCCTGCAATGGCACCTGCGCCAGAGCGCGCAAGCGACCGTCGCTGTCCGCGCACATCGCAAGCGCTGCGTCGTTGTAGGCGCTGGCAACGTACGCGGCCTGCTCAGCAGGCGCGTCGTAGGCGAACATCACCGGTGTCGCGCAGATGATTTGTGTTTCGACGTAATTCGCGTCTAGTTCCTTGATGCGGGCCTGTGCGTCCCACAATGCGGAATGAACCGGACGAAACGGTTTGTCGCCCAGCATCATCATGCCGGTGCCGTCACCGTGATCCTGCAGCGTGACCCAGGGACCAGTGTTTCTACCGAACTTCTGAGTGAAATCAGGCGCATCTCTCGGGAAGAAGTGGCTGTGGATATCGATGCAGGGGAGAGGCATGGTCATACTTTAGCGCATGAGCTAGCACCGCGCGACGACGTCGTCATTCGCGCCATGCGCAAATCGTTGTGTCCATCGAGCCGGGTGAAATCAAACACCCCAATGCATTGCCACGCGATCATCCTCAATCGCAAAAATCAACCGGGTGCGTGAACACTTCAATGTGTCGTGCCGGGATATTTAGCCTTTAAGCAAACGGCCGACTACGGATCATCACGCGCCCGCAAGAAACTTGCAAATCTAGGCTTGCCCGTGGGCGTGATTTCGCGATACGTGTAGGTCACCAAACTTCCGACAGGTGGCGGGTTACTGCGCACGGCATCAGAAAATCCGGTACCCAGTCGAAACTGGATGCCATCCTTGGTCTTCACCTCAAGCGCGCCGAGCCGACCAACGTGCTTGCCTTTGCCCGGAAGGTGGCGCACCACGGTCGCTTCGGTGTCAAGCAGTGGCTTCAATTTAAGCAGCACATCACTGCGCCCGGTGACATAGGGCGCATCTGCCAGGTGCAGCATCAAGCCTTCGGCACCGCCCCTGACTATGGCGTCGAAGCGGCGCTTTAACTCGGCGCGACTAGAAACTCGCGTCTGCTCCACCGCGTGCAGTTGCGGTCTTTTGGCGGCGGCTACGACATCACGAATTTTTTCATACCGTTGCGCAAACGTTCCGGGGGCGTCCGGCAGTTCGAAAATCATGTATTTGACGTGCCTCCATTCCGCGTCGATAGGCGTGGTTTTACGAACAATTCCGGAGAGTTCATCGAATTTTCTGCGCGCTAACCACAGCTCGCCATCAAGTGGGATGGACGGCAATTGGTCGATAAACCACACGGGGGCTGCCACCTCGCGGCCACTGCGAAAACGCAACGTCTTGCCGTCCCAGATGGCACGCACGCCGTCGTACTTTTCACTCACCAGATACTGCGTCACATCAATGTTGGGGCCAAGCACGTTGGCGAGCAGGATCGCGGGTGTTTTAGCCGTGACCGATGCACTCATGCACACGAAGAAAAGGGCGCACCATTTCAATATCCAATGGACGTCTACGCGAAGTTTTTCGCCACTCATCTTGCATCCTCCTCAGAATTGAACGCTACCACGCGTGACGTTTTGCAGGCGCGGCCCGAGACGCGATCTCTAACCACCTAATCCGCATGCGCCGTGCCTAGCGTCGCATCAATCGCCTCAGATTGTCCCTGTCAACTTGTGCAACGCGCACCACGTTACCAGCCCGTCACCGCGGCAGTCTCGTTCGCGGCACGTCACCTCATTCAGGAGAAACCCGATGAAGCTTAGCCAGTCCCGCCGCGAGTTTATGGTTCATAGCACACAGGCCGGTGCCGCCCTGGCGCTGGTCGGCAGCGCGTCAGGTGCTCTGGCTGCCGTCGATTCACCGAGCGTCGCGAGCGCTGCGGTAAGTTCCGATCTGCTTTTCGCGCTGGGCACGCGCATTGGCCTTGAAGTGGCAGCCGTGATTTCGAGCGACGGCGCACCGCTTGCAATGAGCTATCTCGACTGCGCCGGAACGTCGGTGGACGCACTGCGTGAAGGCATTGAGCAAGGCGTGGCGTGGGAAGTCGGCGCTGCAGCGATATGCACCGAGGCGCAAGGATTGCATTCGTCGATTCTCGGCGTAGCGTTGATTGCAAACACGACGAGCGGACGCTCGGCGCGCGTTGAAATTGACGCGACTGCGCTGAGCATGCTTGCCCTGATCGAGTCGGTGAAAACGCCCGCGTCGGCGCACAAACATGCAGTGCTCACGGCGAGTGCCGACAATTTGTATCGCGTGAACTATCTGCCGTAGCTGACCGCGACTGCGTGCACCGCGCGCAAGCGAAAGCCTCGCGCGGTGCCTGCTGTGCGCCAGAGCAGTGTTTGCTACAACTGAAACGTTGCGACGCGCTACGGTGCTTTGTGCGCGATAATCGAGCACTTGAAACGCATCCCCGAACAGCATCAACACGTCGATGCGCCGACCGCGGAGTCCGCACCTCACGACACACCAACACCGGACGGCAGCGCCGTAGCCGACGCTGCCGTCCGCCTGGCGGACTTGCCCAGAGCGCTGTTCATTTTGGTGTTCCTGTTGATCATCGCACACACCGCGTTCAACGGCATTCGCATCGCCACCTCACTTGCCGCGATCAAAGCGGGAGGTGGCGCGCTGTGGGTGGGCCTGCTCACCGCCATGTTTAATATCATCCCCGCTTTTGTCGCTATTCGCGTCGGACGCATGGTGGACCGAGTACCGCTGCGCCGGCCGCTGGTGATGGGTTGCGCGTTGATGGCAATTGGCGGCACGGTGGCCGCAATTGAGCCCATGCTTGGGGTGCTTGCGCTGTGCGCCGCCACACTTGGCGTGGGCTGGATGATGATCGCCGCGGCGTCACAATACGCCGTGGGTTTGCTGGGCGGCAGCACGAACCGCGTGCGCGCGTTCAGCGTGATGTCGATGGGCTTTTCGGTGTCGAGCTTTCTTGGGCCATTGATTGCCGGCTTCGTGATCGATCACGTGAGCTACCGCGCCGCGTTCGGCGTGCTGGCCGTGCTCCCTGCAGTTGCGGCAATTTTGTTTGCGTCGCGCTGGCTCAGAGTGCCAGTGGGCGAGCCTCGCTCCACCGAGCCAGACGGCGGCGCTCGCGAGCTGTTCGGCATCCCGATTCTGCGCAACACGCTGCTAACGGCATGTTTCATCACCGTGGGATGGGATCTCTACAACTTCATGGTGCCGGTGCTCGGCAGTGAGCTAAATTTGACGGCCACGCAGATCGGCTCCGTGCTGTCGCTGTTTGCTGTAGCCGTGCTCGTGGTGCGCATTTTCATGCCAATATTGACGCGGCGATTAGGCGAACGCGGCGTGATGATCTCGGCGATGGTGATTTCGGGCATTACTTTTATCGCCTTCGCCTTCGCGCACAGTTACTCGCTCATGTTGGCGCTATCGTTTGTGATCGGACTCGGTCTGGGTGCCAGTCAACCGATCATCCTGGCGATGCTGCATGACGCCGCACCGCCGGGGCGAACCGGAGAAGTCAACGGCATGCGAATGACGATAATTTCAACCAGTCAATGGACGATGCCCTTGGTGTTCGGCCTGCTCTCCGCCAGCGCCGGTATGCTGCCGCTGTTCTTGATCGTCGGCGGGGGTATTTTGTCCGGCAGTTGGTTTGCCAAGCGGAAGTTGCCAAAGCCTTAAACAACTGCAGGAGTTATCCAGTGACCAACCAAAACCGCTGTTTCTGGGCCACCGGTGTCCCCGACTTTTATGAAAAATATCACGACGAAGAGTGGGGCGTGCCTTGCTTCGACGAACACAAAATGTTCGAGATGCTCATTCTTGAAAGTGCACAGGCGGGCTTGTCATGGCAAACCGTGCTCGCCAAACGCGAAAACTACCGCGTAGCGTTCGACCATTTCAACGTTGAAAAAATCGCAATATATGGCGAAGCCAAAGTGCAGAAATTGCTGCTTAACGCAGGCATTATCCGCAACCAGCTCAAGATTCGTGCTGCCATAACCAACGCCCAAGCGATGCAAAAACTACGCGAAACTGCTGCTCGTCCCGAGCTGGCACTGACGGATTTTTTTTGGCAATACGTCGATGGCAAGCCCAGGCAAAACGCCTTGAAAACCAAAACCGACATCAAAGCCACCACGCCCGAATCCGACGCACTGTCGAAGGCGCTCAAAAAGGCGGGCTTTAAGTTTGTCGGCTCCACCATCGTCTACGCCCACATGCAGGCGTGCGGCATGGTTAACGATCATTTGACCAGCTGTTTTCGCTACGAGGTGGTACGCGAAATGGGTCGCCGACTATAAACACGGCACAGCGAGAAAAACTCATTTCCGTAGCAGCCGATTCAGAACCCATCCGCCGATTAAGGCCGCGTCAGCTCCGGCCCGAGCTTTGCGCCCAGCGCATCCAGACCCATCCGTAATTGCGAATATGCGGCAGCCGCCGCATCCGGAGCCCCCTTCACGCCCAAGTCAATGTGTCGCCCGTATTGCGGATGATCGACGCTCGGCAGGCTGAACACTTTCACACCTGCATGGTCGCGCTCAATGGCCTCCATCAGCGGCGTCAGCGTCGCCTCCATCGCGCCCATCACAATCACCGATTTTTCGATCCGTGCATTGCGACGAAACCAATGCGCGTATTGGGTGTCCAGCACCCATTCCATCATCGGCCACGCCATTACCGGAAAGCCCGGCACGAAATGCACACGCCCAACGCTGAACCCGGCAATCTTGTTATACGGATTCGGAATGATCGTCGCGCCTTCTGGAAACACGCCCATGTTCAGCCGATGCACATTGTCCTCGCGGTCGGGGTCATACGCCACGCCCTGCTCTCGAGCCACATCCTGCATACGCTCAACGATGAACGCCTTTGCCTCGGGATGCAACGCAAGCGGCACGCCGAGGGCAGCCGCCGCACATTGCCGCGTGTGATCGTCCGGTGTCGCACCAATGCCACCAGTGGAGAACACCACATCAACTGAGGCAAACGCCCGCTTCAAAGCCGCCGTGATCCGCACTGGATCGTCACCGACATATTCGGCCCAAGCGAGCGACAAACCGCGTTCGCGGAGCAGCTCGATAATTTTTGCGAGGTGTTTGTCCTGTCGTTTGCCAGAAAGGATTTCGTCGCCGACGATGATGATGCCGAAAGCGACGGATTCGGACGTTGAGTCATGTTGCATAGTATGCGCAGCATAGCCAAATGCGTCGGCCCGCTTCACATGAATCGAAGCGGTTGAGCCGTCGTTTCAGGTTACTGGTTAGTTAAAAAAAGGTCGTACCGACCAACGAATTCTTGCGCTGTTTCAAAATACGGCATGGCCCCGGTGGGCATTGCCTCCATCGTCCAATTCACGGTTTGCGCAAAACGAGATTTCAAGCGGTAGTCTACGAAGTCTCCACGCATACCGTGTACCAGCCACGTCGGCACAGTGAGTGCGTCGTACACGTGCATGATGTCGGCGCTGAACAACAGTGCAGACAGGAAGTACAGCGGCGCGTGCCTGGCACCTGGTTGACGGGTGGTGAGAACGTCGTACTGGAACAGCCTCTCGTCAATCTGCCTGGACCCCCACGTTTTCTCCAGAAAAAATCGGATCACGCCCGGGCGCGTGAGTTGACGGAACAGGTCATCGCTCCAGCCCGACCAGCGCGTCTACCTGCGCACCATCGTGCGCGGCCCGAGTGCGCGCGACCAGCGCATGCACCGCGTCCGTCATCAGTCGCGGCAAGTACGGGCGATCACTGCGATCAGAGCAACCAAACCCCGGCAGATCAATGGCGCACACCGCGCGCGTCTCGGCGTAGTGCTCATACGGCGGGCGAACTTCAGCGGCACTGCCAGCGGCATTGACGCTGTGAATGAACAGCATCGGTGGGCGTGGACTCACTCCATCAGCCGGCGCTGCCTGGCAATACGATACGCGCCCTGCGAGGCCGTCAAACGCGATGCATTCGCCGCGCAGCGCAGGCGGAAATGTGAATGCAGGCATCGTTCGAGCAAAGCGGACGCCGCAACGGTGGCCCCGTGAGAGCGTCGCGTCGTGCTGTCGGATTGATGCTTATAGTGACGCACTGTGTTGAGTTTGAAGTGGTGACGAGAGCACCAACAGCTTTTGTTTGAAAGTGCCGTTTCATCTGGCTAAGCGCTAAAAATCGCCATTTATCGAGTTATCTCTAAATACGCCGCTATCCCAATTAT
>JAYSUK010000068.1:0-18026 GCA_043719085.1 Burkholderiales bacterium
CACTACACGTTGTACGGCAACGATACCGGCGTGCGCAGCGCGCGCAAGCACATTGGCTGGTACACCGAAGACCTGCCGGGGGCAGAAGACTTTCGTGATCGGCTCAACGTGTTGACTGATAGCGGCGCGCAACTGGCCGCCGTAGTCGCCTACTTTTCACATCTTGCCGATTTTCATGATCGACTGCCGCTTGAACCTTACGTGTATTTGGGCTCATCGGCGCTGACCAAGCACTAGAACAACACTCAACAAGAAACAAGAGAACAACAACAATGAAACGCCCCAAACTCAACGGCCACGCCGCCATTGCCGAAGCAGTAGGTCATTCGCTCAGCGACTACCTGGCAAAACTTGACGGCGAGCCTGCTGACAATTTGTACGAACTGGTGATCGGCAGCGTCGAAAAATCGCTGATTTCTGATGTGTTGATTCGCACCAAGGGCAATCAGTCCGAAGCGGCCTCGATGCTCGGTATCAACCGCAACACGCTGCGCGCCAAGCTCGACAAGCACAAGATCAAACTGACGCAAGACTGATTCATGAGTCGCAAGATCACTCGAGCGCTGCTCTCTGTTTCCGACAAATCCGGCCTGCTCGAATTCGCGCAATCGCTTGCAGCGCATGGCGTTGAACTGCTCTCCACCGGCGGCACTGCGAAGCTGATTCGCGATGCGGGCTTGAAGGTCATTGACGTCGGCGACTACACCGGCTTTCCGGAAATGCTCGATGGTCGCGTGAAAACACTGCACCCCAAAGTGCATGGCGGAATCCTCGCAAATCGTTTGTTGCTCGAGCACATGAGCGCGGTTGAAGCTGCAAAAATTCCGTTGATTGATTTGGTCGTGGTCAATCTCTATCCATTTCGCGAAACGGTCGCGAAAGCGGGATGCACACTTGAGGATGCGATTGAAAACATCGACATTGGCGGGCCGACGATGGTGCGCGCAGCAGCAAAAAACTGGGAAGGCGTAGCCATCGTCGTTGACGCTGCAGATTACGTGGCGCTCGCTGACGAAATGAAAGCTAACGCAGGAGAGCTGTCGCGCAAAACGCGTTTCGCGCTAGCGAAAAAAGCGTTCACTCATACGGCCGCTTACGATGCGGCAATCGGCAATTACCTGACCTGCCGCGAACTCGAAGGAGAGCCTCGTGCTTACCCCGATGTGTTGACGATGCAGTGGACGAAGGCGCAGGACATGCGTTACGGCGAGAACCCGCATCAAAGCGCGGCCTTCTACCGCGATGAAACGCCCGCCGCAGGGTCGTTGTCAAAGTACACGCAGTTGCAGGGCAAAGAGCTCTCCTATAACAACGTCGGCGACGCCGATGCGGCGTGGGATTGCGTGCGTGCGTTTGACGACACCTGCTGCGTGATCGTGAAGCACGCGAACCCGTGCGGTGTTGCGCTGGGTGATACGCCGCTGGACGCATACAACCGCGCGCTGGCAACCGATCCAACGTCTGCATTCGGCGGCATCATCGCCTTCAATCGCGAGGTGGACGCGGCCTGCGCTGAAGCGGTGGCCAAACAGTTTCTTGAAGTTTTGATTGCGCCTGCGTACACGGTAGATGCGCTCGAATTGCTGTCTAAAAAAGTCAACGTGCGTGTGCTCACGGTGCCGATCAAAAGCTTGTTCGAAAGTGCCAACAAGCTGGAGATGAAGCGTGTGGGCGGTGGTCTGCTGGTGCAGAGCGCTGACACGCACAAGCTTGATCCCGAATCGCTCAAAGTGGTGACTCAACTGGCACCCACGGCGCGCCAACTCAAAGACATGCAGTTCGTCTGGCAGGTGGCGCAGTTTGTTAAATCCAATGCCATCGTGTTTGCCAAAGACGGGCGCACGCTCGGCATTGGTGCGGGGCAAATGAGTCGAGTCGATTCAGCGCGCATCGCCAAGATCAAGGCGGAACATGCTGGCCTGTCACTTGACGGATCAGTCGCGGCGAGCGATGCATTTTTCCCGTTCCGCGATGGACTGGACGTGTTGATTGACGTCGGTGCAATCGCGGTCATCCAGCCCGGCGGCAGCATGCGTGATGATGAGGTGATCAACGCCGCCAATGAACGTGGCGTGGCCATGGTTACCACCGGCGTTCGCCATTTCAGGCACTAGGCACGAATGAAAGTTTTAGTCATTGGTGGCGGTGGTCGCGAGCACGCGCTGGCCTGGAAACTTGCGCAAAGTCCGCGCGTGCAAAACGTGATCGTTGCGCCCGGCAACCCCGGAACGCTCGCTGAGCCGAATTGCGAAAACGCGCTGGCGAGCACGGTGGAGCAATGGGTTGCGCTGGCCAAAAATGAAAAAGTGGCGATGACGGTAGTCGGGCCGGAGGCGCCTTTGGCTGCGGGTGTGGTGGACGCATTTCGCGCAGAGGGAATGCGCATTTTTGGCCCAACCAGAGCGGCCGCCCAGCTTGAGTCATCAAAGGATTTCGCCAAAGCCTTCATGGCTCGCCACGGTATACCGACGGCGGCGTACGAGAGCTTTACCGATGCACGGGCAGCACACGATTTCGTTGAGGCCAACGGCGCACCGATTGTGGTCAAGGCCGATGGTCTGGCCGCCGGCAAGGGCGTGGTTGTTGCGATGACGTTAGCCGAAGCACACGCAGCCATCGACATGATGCTCGCGGACAATGCCGCTTTTGGCAAATTTGGCGCAGCGGGCGCGCGCGTTGTCATCGAAGAATTCATGTCGGGGGAAGAGGCGAGCTTCATTGTCATGGTCGACGGCAAAAATGTGCTCGCAATGGCATCCAGCCAGGATCACAAACGCCTGCTTGACGGTGACGTCGGCCCGAACACTGGCGGCATGGGCGCGTATTCTCCCGCGCCCGTGGTGACGCCCGCGATGCATGCGCGCATCATGCGCGAAATCATTTCGCCGACGGTCAGCGGCATGGCGAAAGATGGCATCACGTACACCGGTTTTTTGTACGCAGGCGTGATGATCGACGAGGCCGGTGAACCGAAGACGGTTGAATTTAATTGTCGTTTTGGTGACCCGGAAACGCAGCCGATCATGATGCGCTTAAAGACCGATCTGGTTGATCTCGTGGAGCACGGCATCAATGGCACGCTCGACAAGGCCGAGGCGGAATGGGATCGCCGCGTCGCGCTGGGCGTGGTGGTTGCATCGCACGGTTACCCTGACCATCCGCGCAAGGGTGACGCAGTTCGCGGACTGCCAGCCGCATCAGATGACGCGCATGTGTTTCACGCTGGCACGGCATTGATCGACGGGAACCTTGTGACCGCAGGCGGTCGCGTGTTGTGCGTGACCGCGCTTGGCGACACCGTAAAAATTGCGCAGAAGCGCGCCTATGAGGTGGCCGATGGCATTGCGTTCGATGGCATGCAAATGCGCCGTGATATTGGCTGGAGAGCGATCAAGCGATGAACAGCGTGGAGTCTCTACTCGTCACGCGCGAGGACGTCGCAAACGTCCGCACTTTTCTTCTCAAACTGCAAAACGACATCGTCAATGCGCTGCAGACGGTGGATGGCGGTGCGTTTATTCGCGATGAGTGGCAACGTCCCGAAGGTGGTGGGGGCATTTCGCGATTGATCGAAGGTGGGCGCGTGATTGAGCGCGGCGGCGTGAACTTTTCGCATGTGTTCGGCGCAAAATTGCCACCATCTGCGACTGCCGTTCGCCCCGAATTAGCAGGCGCTAAATTTGAAGCGATGGGCGTGTCGCTGGTGATTCATCCGCTGAATCCGTATGCGCCCACCACGCATATGAATGTGCGTTTTCTCATTGCGACACCGGTCGAAGGCGAGCCCGTCGCATGGTTCGGTGGCGGCATGGATTTGACTCCCTACTACGGTTTTGCGGATGACGCAGTGCATTGGCATAGCGAAGCGAAAGCGGCCTGCGATCCGTTCGGTGCAGACATTTATCCGCGCTTCAAAAAGCAGTGCGACGACTATTTCTATCTGAAGCATCGACAGGAACCACGCGGCATTGGTGGTACGTTTTTCGATGACTTCAGTGTGTTTGGATTTGCGCAAAATTTCGCGTTGATGCGATCCGTAGCTCTGCATTTCGTACCCGCGTACATTCCGATTTTGCAGCGTCGCCACGCGATGCCTTACGACACGCCGCAACGCGACTGGCAGCTCTATCGACGCGGGCGTTACGTCGAATTCAACCTCGTCTGGGATCGCGGGACGCACTTTGGCTTGCAATCGAATGGTCGCACCGAAGCATTCCTCATGAGCATGCCGCCGTTGGTGAGCTGGCGCTACGATCACAAGCCGACACTGGGCACGCCTGAGCATGCGTTGTATGCGGATTTCCTGATTAACAGGGATTGGGTATGACGATCAAAGACGACGCGCATCTCGCCGAAATTTTCGTGTCAAGCGAAGAGATTTTCAAAGGCAAACTGCTGCACGTAGTGCGCGATAGTGTGACGCTGCCGAACGGCAATCCCGGCGTGCGCGAATACATCAAGCATCCAGGTGCTGCCTGCATCGTCGCCGAGTTTGAAGACGGCACGCTGCTGCTGGAACGGCAGTATCGTTACCCGATGGCCAAGGTAATGATTGAGTTTCCAGCGGGTAAGCTGGACGCGGGCGAAAATCCGCTGGTTGCCGCACAGCGCGAGCTAAAAGAAGAGACGGGCTACTGGGCGCGCTCGTGGCATACGCTGGGCCACATGCATCCGCTGATCGCGTACGCCGACGAGGTGATTCATTTGTTTCACGCGAACGGACTGGTGCAGGGCGAGGCCAAGCTCGATCAGGACGAATTTCTCGAACTGTTCGCTGCCACGCCTGACGAAATCGCCGCGATGATTGCCGACAACCGCATCACCGATGGCAAAACGATTGCCGCTTTTTGTCGCTGGCAGATGCTGCGTCGCCCCGGCATTATTTAACACAACTTGCCGTTCGCCCTGAGCAAAGCGACGGGTTTGACCAGCGTCTTCAAACCCTTCGCTTTGCTCAGGGCGAACGGAGTCTCGGAACATTACAAATAATGAAACCACAATTCGTTCTCTTGCTGTCCTGCCCCGACCGTCCCGGTATCGTGCATCGTGTGTCAGGATTTCTCGTCGAGCAAGGCGCAAATATCCTTGAAGCGGCGCAGTTCAACGATGTCGGCAGCGACCGTTTTTTCATGCGCGTTCAGTTTGAAAGCAGCGAAGTCGGTTTGACGGCGAACACGTTGACCGAGCGTTTCGAATCCACCGCACACACGCTGTCCATGCAGGCGAATTTTTTTGCGATGGCGACGCGTGTGCGCACGATGCTGATGGTGTCGAAACAGGGCCATTGCCTCAACGATTTGCTGTTCCGTCACAAGAGCGGCCAGTTGCCGATTGACATCCCGGCGATCGTTAGCAATCACGCCGATTACTACCAGCTCGCCGCGAGCTACAACATTCCGTTTTTTCACCTGCCCGTGACCGCCGACACCAAGGTGCAGCAAGAAGCGAAGATTCGCGAAATCATTGCCGAAAAGCAGATCGATCTCGTCGTGCTGGCGCGCTACATGCAGGTGCTATCGCCCGAGCTGTGCGCGCATCTGGCGGGTCGCGCGATCAATATTCATCACTCGTTTTTGCCGAGCTTCAAGGGTGCGCGCCCGTACTTTCAGGCGTATGACCGCGGTGTGAAACTGATCGGTGCCACCGCCCATTACGTGACCACCGATCTCGACGAAGGCCCGATCATCGAGCAGGACGTTGCCCGGGTAAATCACTCAATGAGCGCCGAAGCGCTCACCGTCGCAGGCAGTGATCTCGAATGCACAGCACTCGCGCGCGCGGTAAAGTGGCATGCACAGCATCGCGTCCTGCTGAACAGCAACAAAACGGTTATTTTTAGTTAACAACTTATCGCAGAAAACGTTATTTTGCTTGGGTTCCGCGTAAACAAAGTCGATTGTCGATTACCTCAAAATTAACGCTCCAGCCCACGTGAAATAAGGCGTTTGGCGCAAAGTTATTATCAAGCTGACGGAAGTTTGCGGTGTTCCAGATTAAAAAATGATTTCTTTTTTGATCGAGACACAGCCTTCGCCTGCTGGCATCAGAAACACCTTGACGCTCGGGTCGCGTCCTAGTGCGGTGATATTGCGCGCCAGCGTCGTGGGATTGCCAAACTGAAAGTAAACCTTGCTGGCCACGTCCGCACAGGAGTTAGGCCAGTATTTCACCAGATCATAAGTCGCGGCGCATTCGTCCTTGCCCGAAGGCGCGTAGGTTGACGATACATACACCGAGTCGTTTTGCTCGACAATCTCTGACGACAACGAAAACAAGCGGTTGTTTGCGTCTCTTGGGGCTACAAACGAGAGCGCACTGACGGGGTTGCTCTGCTGTGAAAAAAAGCGCTCATGCTGCTCGACGCGGCTGGCGCAGCGAATGATTCCTAATTTCTTCGCGGCACTCGCAATCACGTTACCAGCCGCAGCGTTTTCAATGGGCCTGGACGCGGGGGCCTGCGCAAACGTGTGCGTCGACGTCGTGAGCAAAATGCCGATCACCAGATAACAGAGTTGATTTTTCATAAATGCCATTTACAAAATAAAAAACCCAACCTGATTCAGGTTGGGTTTTAGTGTCAAACGAGTTGACGAGTGTTACAGACTAGATCAGCAGATTACCAGCTGTAGCCTACGCCTGCGTTGTAGGTTGGCTGGCCGTTGAGGCTGGCACCAATGACTACGCTGACGTTATTGCTGAAGTTAGCTTTGATGCCGATGGCAGCAGAATCTTCGCCCTTGAAGCGACCGTATCCTAGACCTACGCTGAACATCTTGCCAGCGGCAGGAGCGGGCAGAGCGGCGAGGGCAGCTGCACCGGCGATACCACGGTAAGTCGAGCGCAATTGGCCAAAGTTCACCGCATCGTTGTTCGCCACACCATCAGCAATACCACCCATACGCACTGGCGCACCGCCGGCACCCGCGAAGGAAGCACCAGCGCTGTTGAGCGTGAACGTTGTGCCGCCGCCGTTGGCGCGAACGCTTGTTGCGTCAACCACCAGCGTATTGCCCGTTGCACCAGCACCGCTAGCAATCGCTACGCCGTTACTGATTACTGCACCACCGTTAGCCGTCAAGGCGCCGGTCAGGGTAGTTGCACCCGCCACAGCCAGCGTTGAGCCGAGGGATGCTGCACCCGTCACCGCGACGGTTGACCCGAGTGTTGCCGCACCAGTGACGGCCAGCGTTGAACCCAGTGTGGTCGCACCGGTAACGCCCAGTGTCGAACCCAGTGTGGTTGCACCGGTAACACCCAGCGTGCTACGCAGGGTTGCAGCACCGGTGACCGATAAAGTGTTGCCTAGCGTGGTGGCACCGGTCACGCCCAGCGTGTTGGCCAGCGTGGTTGCTCCGGTCACTGCAAGCGTATTGCCCAGCGTGGTTGCTCCGGTCACCGCAAGCGTATTGCCGAGCGATGATGCGCCCGTCACAGCGAGCGTGCCGCCGAGAGTCGTGTTGCCGTTCACGGTCGATGCTCCGTTAACGGTCGACGAGCCAGTTACGGCAAGGTTACCGCCCACGGATGTGTTGCCGGTGACGCCCAGCGTGCCACCAACTGTGGTGTTGCTGGCAACAGCCAGGGTGCTTGCGAGTGAAGTCGCGCCGGTAACGGCGAGTGTGCCGCCAACCGTTGAGTTGCCGGCCACAGCGAGCGTGCCGCCGAGTGTGGTGTTGCCAGTAACGCCGAGCGTGCTGCCGACCGTAGTCGCGCCAGCGACAGCAAGTGTGCCACCAAGGGTGGTGTTGCCGGTTACGCCAAGGGTGCCGCCAACCGTTGCGTTGTTGGTGATCACTGCTGAGTTAAGCGTCGCTACACCAGTCGTGTTTAAGGTGGTGGTGGCGATATTACCGGTGTTGGTGATACCAGTGGTGGTCGTGTTACCCGCGACGGCCAGGGTTGCGCCGGATGCCACGGTGATGCCGGAAGTGTTGATGCCAACAACGGCTGCCGTGACTGGGTTGGCCGTAATCACGCCAGCAGCGTTAATGGTCGCGTTGCCGGTGATGGTTGATACCGCCAAGCCGGTTGAGTTCAGACCAACGACCGATCCCGCGATCGTACCGGTGGTGCCGTTGCCGGTGATGGTGTAGCTGCCGTTGTTATAGGCGGGCGTGGTGCTGGCTACAACAACGCTCCCGGTTACTGAGGCGGCTGGGCCGTTTACCGAGGCTACAACCGTCGTGGTGCCCGCGCTCGAGACGCCAGTCGTTGTCACCGGGGTGGTAGGACGCACGTCTTGCAGCGTGAAGGCCACCGTGGTGGGTGTGACGGTGTAAGGGGTGGTGGTCAATCCAAGCGAGTTGACCGCGCCGTTGGCGGTGCTGGCACCCAGAACTCCGCTGGCAACCGGAACGGCAGTAATGGTGCTGCCGTTGGCGCCGGTGGTCGTCGGCGTGCCCGCGACGATGCTTGGCTCGGAAGGAGGTGTGGGCACGCCCAGGCTCAGCTGCAGGCCCTTGCCGTCAATGAAATCTACACCAGCGGTGCCGGTCAGGCGCGTCCAGCCAGCAGGCGCAACCCATGCTTTTGTTGCGAAATCGTAAACAAAAGAGACGTTTACCGGAGCAGCGGTGGTGCCTACGTTGATGATGTACGTCGACATACCCGTTACTGGGGCTGTGCCGGGTTGCGGGGTAGCAGGAGTAGTCACCGTCGGGGTGATGATATCGGCTGCAAACGACGCATTGCTCAGGGAGATGAGCCCTGCGCTCGCCATCATCATTACTAGTACTTTATTGCGTGTGAAACTTGTGTTCATTGGTTTTTCCTTAAAGTGGAGGCAACTATCGTTTTAACTAACACGGGTATCTGAGGGGACGCTTGACAGCGTTACACATGGTCGAAGTCTTTTTACCGAGCGAATACTTACGGTTGCTTAGTGCCATATTCTGAATGACTCGCAACTATAACGCAAACGATTCTGCGATAAACCGCTGCGTTTCAGCCGAAATGGGGCGGCCTGTTGCACGCACCGCAACGCCAATCGCACCGTAACTATGACTCCGAATTCAGCTAAATCGGGCTTGGCAAGGTCGATCCACTCAATTTCGTTGGTACCGCGGAACCCTACGACCCACTATTTCGCGTGCCGCATAGCTCTCGCAACCCGCCCCATGGACAGTGCATCAACGTAGCCGCCTTCACGAAACGAAAAGTCGCGCAACCGCCCTTCGCGCTCAAATCCGAGCGATTCGTAGAGTTTGATGGCACGAGCGTTATCCGCGTGAACGGTCAATTCGATGCGCGAGTAGTTTGCCCAGTTTTCCGCAAAATCGAGACACGTATTCATCAAAGCCCGCCCTACGCCGCGCCCCTGGTATGCCTCGGTAATGGCGATGCCCAGGCTACATACGTGCTTTTGACGCGGGTTGTCACCGATCGGATGCAGGCCAGCATTTCCGACCACCCGGCCGTTGACCACCGCCACGAAAACCACCTGTCGAGTGCCCGCATTACCAGCGAGCCGCGAACGCCACACCTCGGACGACGTGTACGGATGCTGCAATGTGCCGTTCGATGCGCTGCGATCTGCGAACACTTTGGCGAACGCCTCAGCATCGTCTTCGGTTGCGGGGCGGATGGTGATTTTCAGTGGCGCTGATTTCCGTGCGCGTTTTTTGGCGGCTAAGATAGGCAGGGCAGGTGACGCCGGGGCAAGCATCAGGTCGGTGTTGATGCGCGCCATCACGGTGCTGTCGACGTAGCGCCCGGCATGCAAAATTTCTTTGCGCTTGACTGCCTCTTCAACAAACCCGAGTGAGGCGTAGAAACCTTGCAACGCGGCGCTTTGAGCGTCGACCGCCACTTCGATCCGTCGCATTTGCAGCCACTGATCGGCAGCGCTGATCGCCGCGTTCACCAGCGCGCGACCGATGCCTTTGCGCCTGCAATCGAGGCGAACTGCGAGCAGATCAATCGACGAACAGTGTTTGCGACGAATATGATTTGGGTAGCCACGTAACAGCAGTAGTCCCGCGATCTTGTCGCCGTCAAAGGCAAGCAGCGGCAAGCACGAAGCGTCGGCATACTCCGCCAGCCGCCTCTCCCAAAACGATACGCTGGTAAACGGTGTCACCGTCGTAAATGGCAGCATGGCGGCGTCGCCAAACAACCCGGCCAACGCAACCGCATCACGCGGTTCGGCGCGCTGAATCACGGACTGAATCGGCGCCATGCGGTTCATTTTTTCTTGGGTGCAGCCTTGGCTTTGGGGTCTTTGGGAGCCTTTGGTTCACGCGGCGGAAATTCAAAGCCAACCTTAACTTCGTCTTTCTTGCGCTCCACAACGAGAAACGCCTGGAACGGACGCTTGGTCTTGGTCGAGATGAATTTGGTGAGCAGATCGGTCTTGCCGTCAGTCAGCAATTTCACCATCTGCTCGCGCTCAATGGGCTGCTGCAAAATTACCCGACCAGAGCGGAAATCGCACTTGCGCGGCTTCTCTTTTTTCGCAGCGATTTCGCAGATGTAGGCTGTCGGCAACTCGTACACATTGTTGGCGCATTTCGGGCACTTCCCCACCGCCTCCATCAAACTGAAGTCCACCGGATCGCCGCCTTCGCCCACCGCGCCTTCGTTCTCGTCCCAATAGAACTCGATCTCGAACGCATCGTTCATGCGCAAATTCGCGTCAAACGTGCGGCCCAGTTTTGAGCGGAAGCCTTGCAGGTTTTCGACCTTTTTGTCGCGAATCAGCGTCTCGGCTTCTTCCACAGAAAGCTGACGACTCGCCAAAATTTTCCAGAAACCAAAATCACATTTGGTGCAGGAAAACTTTTTGTAGTTCTCTTTCATTTCGCTGCCACACTTCGGGCATGGCGTGGTCAGATCAGCGAAATCACCAGGCACGGTGTCGCTCTCAAAACCTTTGGCGCGGGTCACGATGTTCCTGGCCATCGCCGCGATATCGGCCATGAAACTTTCGCGCGTGACCTCGCCTTTTTCCATGCGTGCCAGCTGCGTTTCCCAGTTCGCGGTCAACTCCGGCTGCGTGAGTTCTGGCACATCCAGCCCGTTGAGCAACGTGATCAGCGAGAACGCTTGCGGCGTCGGCTTCAGCGCCTTGTCTTCGCGAATCAAATACTTCTGCATGATCAAGCCTTCGATGATCGAGGCTCGTGTTGCAGGCGTGCCGAGGCCCTTTTCGCGCATCGCTGCGCGCAGTTCCTCGTCCTCAATCGCCTTGCCCGCGCCTTCCATTGCGGACAGCAAGGTGGCCTCAGAGTAGCGTGCCGGCGGCTTGGTTTGCAGTTCTTTCGCGATGACCTCGGATGCGAGCGGCTGTTCGCCCGCAGCGACAATTGTTAAATTGCCAGTCTCCTCGGTGTCGGCCTCTTTGCCATACACCGCGAGCCAGCCCGCGTTGACCAGCACTTTGCCTTCGGACTTGAACGCTTCGTCTTCAACGCGCGTGATGCGGGTGGTTTGCTGAAACTCGGCCGACGGGAAAAACACCGACAGAAACCGCTTGACGACCATGTCGTAGAGCTTTTCTTCCAGCTCGTTCAACGCCCCCGCGATGCCCAATGCGCGGGGCAACTGCATCGTGGGAATGATCGCGAAGTGATCGGAAATTTTCGAGTTGTCGAACACCCGCTTGTTGTTCGCGCGAATGTACTTCTTGGTGCGAATTTCGCGCGCGAACGTGCCATAGCGATTGGTCGCCTCCAACACCTGCAACGTCTCGCCAACAGTGGCCACGTAATCCTCAGGCAGCGCACGCGCATCGGTCCGTGGGTAGGTGAGCACCTTGTGCTTTTCGTACAACGACTGCGCGAGCGACAGCGTCGTGCGCGCTGAAAATCCAAAACGGGAGTTTGCCTCGCGTTGCAAGCTGGTCAGGTCGTACAACAGCGGCGGAGCCTGCGTTGTCGGCTTGCTTTCTTCTTCCACGACACCTGTTTTGCCTTGGCACTTTGCGGCAATGGCTTTGGCGCGCGCTTCGGCTTCTGGCTTGGTTGCATTGGCTAAATCGAAGACGCGCTCAGCGCGTGCATGCTCATCGTCGCCCTTTTTGAACTTTTCATCAAACCAGCGACCCGCGAACTGCCCAGCCTTGACGTCGAACGTGGCGTGAATCTCAAAGTAAGTGCGCGCCACAAATTTGCGAATGCGTTCTTCGCGCTCCACCATCAATGCCAGCGTCGGTGTCTGCACTCGACCCACCGTGGTCAGATGAAAGCCGCCGCTCTTCGAATTGAACGCGGTCATGGCGCGGGTGCCGTTGATGCCGACCAGCCAGTCGGCCTCAGATCGCGAACGCGCCGCATCCGCGAGCGGCAACATACTGGCATCACTCTTGAGCTTACCGAAACCATCGCGAATAGCCGTTGGTGTCATTGACTGTAACCACAGCCGCTTGATCGGCTGCTTCGCCTTGGCATGCTCGGCGATCAAACGGAAGATCAACTCACCCTCACGTCCGGCGTCGCAGGCGTTGATGATATTGGTGACATCCTTGCGCTTGATGAGCTTGGTCAGCAAGCGCAAACGGTCGGCGGTTTTCTCAATCGGCTTCAATCCGAAGTGCGACGGAATCACCGGCAGCTTGGCAAATGTCCATTTGCCGCGCTTGACCTCTTCTTCTTCCGGTTCGCCTAATTCCACGAGATGACCGACCGCCGAGCTGATCACATATTGATCGTTCTCGAAGTGGTCGCCATCCTTCTTGATGTTGCCGAGAGCCTTCGCGATATCGCTCGCGACGGACGGTTTTTCGGCGATGATGAGTGTCTTTGACATTTTTTTAGTGTAACCAGAAATGTGTTTCACTCGATTCAGGAGGCGTCCACAAACGGTTGTGGCGCGCCTTCGACAGGCTACATTTACCCCATGACTCCCGAAGAATTTACAGGCCACTGGTCGCCCGGTGGCGGCGGTTAAGCCATGTCTGAGCGTGGCGGCGCGCAGCTGCACTTCATTGATTTGTGCAATGTGCTCGGCGTTCAGTCGCCGAACGACGCCGATAACTACAGCTTTGAATTTCGCGCGAAGCTTCTGGACGAAATCGCGGCTTTGCCGACGTCTTCAAGCCTGGCGTCTGCGCGTGGGAATACAAGCAACCCGGTGGCGATCTGGTTGGCGCGCTGCGTCGGCTTAAGGACTACGCAAGTGCGCTCGACAATCCGCCGTTGCTGGTCGTCTCCGACCGCATGGTGTTCCGTGTCTTTAACCAGTTCACGGGGCGTCCGACCGAAATTTACGAAATCGCGCTGAAGGAACTCAGCAACCCGGCCAGGCGCGAAATCCTGCGTCGCACCTTCGCCGACCCGGCCAGTTTTTAGCGGAAGCGCACCAACCGCGACATCACCGAAGCCGCCGCCCGTGCCTTCGCCGACGTGGCCGAGCGCATGAGGAATGAGCGCCGCGAACCGCCCGAACGCGTGGCGCACTTCCTCACGCAATGCCTGTTCTGCTTCTTTGCGGAAGACGTGGGCCTGTTGCCAGAGCGCCTTTTTGAAAAGCTCGTCGCCAAGCAAATCACACCGGACAAGCTGCGCGGCGCGCTGATCGAATTGTTCGAGAAGATGCAGCGCGGCGGTTTGTTCGGCATGGAAGACATTCCGTGGTTTAACGGTGGCCTGTTTCAAAAGATTGACGTGCCGATGATCACGCCGATGGACGTCGCTGCGCTCAAAACCGCATCCACGCTGAACTGGAGCGCCATTGATGTGGCCATTTTCGGCACCCTGTTTGAGCGCGGGCTCGACCCGAAGAAGCGCAGCCAGCTCGGCGCGCACTACACCGACCCCGCCACCATCATGCGCATCGTCACGCCGGTGGTCGAGCGCCCGCTGCGGGCGGAGTGGGCAGAAGCCAAGGCGAAGATCCAAAAAGTCTTCGCCGCTACGAAGAATCGTACAGACAAAGCGCCCGCGTCGCTAAAACAACCCTATTTCGCGTTTCTCAAACGACTGTCGGAATATCGTGTGCTCGACCCAGCCTGCGGAAGCGGCAACTTTCTCTACCTCGCGCTGAAAACGCTCAAAGATATTGAGCACAGCGTTCATGTTGACGCTGAAGCGCTCGGCTTGATTCGTGAGCTCGATCTTGTCGTCAGCCCCGCCAACGTACTCGGTATCGAGCTCAACGAATACGCGGCAGAGTTAGCCCGCGTCACCGTCTGGATCGGCGAGCTGCAATGGCGGCTGCAACACGGCTACCCGTTCAAGCAAAACCCGGTGCTGGAGCCGCTCGATCATATTGAGTGTCGAGATGCGTTGCTGTCGCCTGCTCCGCAGGCGATGCAGATCCCCTCTCCCGCAGCGCGGGAGAGGGCGGAGGGTGAGGGCGATGACTCAGCAAAGCCAACGTTGAATCCGCAATCCACCGCCCTCACCCCAACCCTCTCCCGCGCTGCGGGAGAGGGGGCCAAACAGGCCGCCGCTCAAACTAGCGTGAAATTTACCGAAGCCCTCTGGCCCCGCGCCGACGCCGTGATCGGCAATCCGCCGTTTGTGGGCGACAAGAAAATGCGCGCCGAACTGGGCGACGAATACACCGAGACGCTGCGCAAGGTCTACGCAGGGCGCGTGCCGGGTGGGGCGGATTTGGTGACGTATTGGTTCGAGAAGGCGAGAACGGCGATTGAATCCAATTTGCTCAGCAACGCAGGACTCGTCGCATCAAACGTGTTGCCCGTGGGCACCCGTAACCGTGAGGTGCTGCAACGCGTAGCCGAGACGGTTCCCATTTACGATGCATGGCGCGATTTGCCGTGGGTCAACAACGGAGCAGCGGTACGAGTCGCGATCGTCGCGTTTGGCAATTGTGAAGGCCAGATGTCATCGCTCAACGGTGTCGACGTAAACGGAATTTCGGCAAGCCTCGTCGCTTTCGGCACGAATGAACTTGCCGCGATACAGCCGGTGGCTTTGACCGAGAACAGCGGCGGCGCGCTACAAGGAATCACGAAAGGCGGTTCATTCGATGTTGAGCCGTCGTTTGCGAGAACGTGGTTACGTCTGCCAAATCCTAATGGCAAATCGAACGCGGAAGTGTTGAAGCGCTGGGCGAATGGCGAGAGCATTACACAAAGAAATTCCGATGGCTGGATCATCGATTTCACCGGCATGTCTGAGAGTGAGGCGAAACTCTATGAGCAGCCTTTTGCGTACATTCTGCGCGAAGTGAAACCGGGGCGCGACACAAACCGCGAGCCTCGAACTCGCGCCAATTACTGGCTTTTCAAACGCACCGGCGCTGACATGCGCTCTGCTATCAATCGGCTGGAAAGATTCATCGTTAGTCCAGAAACACCCACGCACATTGTGTTCGCGTGGCAACCAGCGTCCGTAGTGCCAGATAAAAATTTGATCGCTATACCTCGATCTGACGACACGACTATGGGCCTACTGGGCGCTCGATTCCACCTTGTATGGGCAAGAGAATACGGCGCACCTTATGGAAACCATCCCACAGCGCGTCGATACAACAGCTCGCGTACGTTTCTTCCGTTCCCCTTTCCCGCCGGGCTGACGCCGCGCGACACAAAGGATCAGCGGACGGAGGTGTTGGCGGATGGGGCGGTGATTCCGGCGTTTACGAATCCCTCTCCCGCAGCGAGGGAGAGGGTGCCCGACAGGGCGGGTGAGGGCGATGACTTAGCGACACCAAGCTCGCATGCGGAAGTAACCGCCCTCACCCCAACCCTCTCCCGCGCTGCGGGAGAGGGGGCCGAACGTGCGTCCGTGGTGAATGATGTTCGCAATCACGCCATCTCAATCGCCCGCGCCGCAAAACGCGTGAACGATCTGCGCGAGCGATGGCTGAATCCGCCGGAGTGGACGGAGCGGGTGGCCGAGGTGATTCCGTTGGGTATGGATGCGAGTCCGTACCCGGATCGCATCCTGCCGCGCTCGAATCTCGGTGCGGCTGATCTGGCGGAGCTTAAAAAGCGCACGCTGACCAACCTGTACAACCAGCGTCCGGCGTGGCTCGCTGATGCGCATGCGGCGCTGGACGCCGCGGTGGCTGCGGCTTACGGCTGGGTGGACTATTCCGTCGCAACGACGGACAATGAAATTCTCGCGCGGTTGCTGGCGCTCAATCATGAGCGCGCGGGGCGGGCATGAGGCAGCAGCTTTTCGTTGTATCCTATATTTAATATGGGGTAACGCTGTATTTTGCGATTAGTCGACTTGTTACGATTTTGGCCTTTAGCCCATGTAAAGTGGCTGTTTCAGCGAAAAGTCATTGCTGTGTTGGTGTCGGACTTTGGCGCGCATTTCGTCTTTCAATCAAGCGCGACGTTGCTTTGCGTCCCGCACCAGCTTCTCCTTAATCACACTCACAGGCAACCCCCATGAAAACCTCTCTCCTGATCGCCACGCTGTGCGCACTCGCCGCTTCAATCGTTCATGCGCAAGCGCCGGCCAGCGCCGACGTGTGGGGCAAGTCGCCGCCTGCGAGCGATGACCGGTTCAGCAACCCGAAGAGCAAGCTCTACGCAGGTCCGGACGGGTACTGGAACTCGGGCGAATTGCGCGCGACGTCGGGCGCGGCGAGCTATAAATTTCAAGGCGCGTTTCGCGTCATCAGCGGTGCGGTGACGGCGGTGAAAGACTTGGAAACGCTGCACTTTGATTTTGGCGCTGAGGGCATGCCGAAGCCTGGCGTTTACAAGATTGGCGGCAAGGGCAATGCTGCGCAAAACGTGGTGAAACTATCGTTTGCCGACGTGGCGAACCAGCAGATCAAAGAGTGGCGCTCGGCCGATGCTGCGGGCACGCTGACCGTGACGCAGGTGAATGGATTTATTTACTTCACGATGCGTGACGTGAAGCTTGCACCGCAAGACACGATCAGCAAAACGACCGACTGGAAAAAGCCAATGACGCTGGGTTTCGAAGGTGCGATCAAGCAGGGCTAGCCACGCCGCTGCCAGCGGCCTCCGGGCAGTTGTTCTACCTCACCTGAAAGCTCGAGCATCGTGAGCTCGGTGACCACCTGATCAACGCCCAATCCGCTGCGCACGATCAGGGAGTCAACGTCGATGGGATCGTGCTCAATGAATCGTGACAAGGTTGACGTGATGGCCGGGCTGACTGCGTCTGCGTGAGAAGTTGCACTAGTCCTGTCAAGTTGCAGTTCTTCGAGTACGTCGTTGGCGGTCTCCACCAGCTTGGCGCCCTGTTTGATCAGGTGATGGCAGCCTTTGTGAAAGGTCGAGTGAATCGATCCGGGGATGGCGAACACTTCACGCCCCTGCTCACCGGCAAGGCGCGCAGTAATCAGCGAGCCCGATTGCATGGATGCCTCAACCACCAAAACGCCAAGCGACAAACCACTGATGATGCGATTTCTTTTCGGGAAATTCGCCGGCAGCGGCGGCGTGCCGAGCGGATATTCGGAGAGCATCAAGCCCTGCTCCGCGATGCTGTGCGCGAGCACTTTGTTGCGCGCAGGATAGACACGATCAATGCCGGTGCCGATGACGGCAATGGTTGAGCCGTTATTGGCAGTTTTTGCGCGTAACGCCCCCACGTGAGAAGCGGCATCGATGCCCACCGCCATCCCGGAGACGACCGTGATGCCGCCCTCAGCGAATGCCTGCGCGAAGGCCTCCGCAGTGTCCGCGCCGCTTTGGGAACAGTTGCGTGAGCCCACCATTGCAATGGCGCGACGGTCGAGCAACTCAAGGTGACCCTTGGCATAAATAACCAGCGGTGCATCACCACTTTCGAGCAAGGCTTTTGGGTAACTGGGGTGTGCCCACGTGAGAAGGTGATGCTGGGTGTCGCCTCCTAACCATTGAAGCGCCTGGTCGATCTTTGTCTGCGCCGCGGCGTCGGGCAGCGCCACAATCTTGCGCGCCAGCGGTTCCCCGACGACACGGGAAAGAGAGGCTGCGCTTGCGCTAAAGATCGCGCTGACCTCGCCTAGCGCTGCGAGCAGTTTGTGCGCGGTTTGCGCACCTACGCCGTGAACAAAAGCGAGTCTTAGAAAGTGCGGGTCGTCAACGTGCGTGGTCATCCGGCTTCATCATAAAAATAAGGGCACCCCGTGGGCGCCCTCAGTGTAGT
>JAYSUK010000069.1:0-5860 GCA_043719085.1 Burkholderiales bacterium
GTCGCACCGACCCCTTTGTTGATATTGGTTCCGTCGGGTGACACCCCCAGGCTCACGACTTCCGCGCCCAGTTCATGAAACACCGCCGGGGCCACTTGATAGGCAGCTCCGTGCGCGCTGTCCACCACAATCTTTAAGCCGCGCAGCGACAATTCGGGCGGAAATGCACGTTTGCAAAATTCAATGTAGCGACCCGGCGCATCGTTCAAACGCTTGGCTTTGCCCAGCTCGCTTGAAGGAACGCAACGCAATCCCCGATCAATCTCCTCCTCGATCCGCAGCTCCGCCTCATCGGACAGCTTGTCGCCATTACCGTCAAAAAACTTGATGCCGTTGTCGGCAAACGGGTTGTGCGACGCCGATATTACGAGGCCCGCCTGCAAGCGCAGGGCACGGGTCAGATAGGCGATGGCAGGCGTTGGCAGCGGCCCAGTGAGCAGCGTGTCCACGCCAGCCGACGATAAGCCGGCTTCTAGCGCAGCCTCAAGCATGTAGCCTGAAATGCGTGTGTCTTTACCGATGAGCACAGCAGGGCGCACTCCCGTGCCCACCACGCCCATTTGCGTGCGCAGCACCCGGCCCGTGGCATGCCCCAGTTGCATGATGAAGTCCGGCGTAATCGGCGCAACGCCCACCTCGCCACGTACACCATCGGTGCCGAAATATTTTCTTTTATTCATGAACCAATTGTAGAGATGCCCAGCTTTCGGCCCCGCGCGCGCTGCCACGCTCCGCGATTGTGGCTGGATCAGGGCCCGAGAATTCGCTCGGCCTGGGCGAGGCGAAATTCCTGGTGTCACGAGCCCAAGAGTTCGGCAAAGGGGATCAATTCAGGTTCAGAGCGTCTCACTTTAAGGGCGTTGGTGTTGCCAGAATCGTTAGCGACCAAGGGCCGCAAGGGTTATTACGCAGGAATTTTCGGCTGAATGGTTAAAGAATCAAAAATGCCGTCCGGCGCTATTAATTTTTGGAGCACACCATGTCTACGACCAGCCCCGATCCAACCACTGCACGTCGCCGCTTCCTGAAGAGTGCCTCTGCCACGGCGGTTGGTGGTGCCGCCATGGTGGCACCGATGCTCGCCAGCGGACAGGCGGGTCCCATTACCATGCGCTGGCAGAGCACCTGGCCAGCTAAAGATATTTTTCATGAGTACGCGCTCGACTTCGCCAAAAAAGTGAACGACATGACCGGCGGAGACCTCAAAATTGAGGTACTTCCAGCGGGTGCTGTAGTGCCCGCATTTGGTTTGCTTGAAGCGGTGTCTAAGGGCACGCTCGATGGCGGTCACGGCGTGTTGGGTTATCACTATGGCAAGCAAAACGCGCTGGCGTTGTGGAACTCGGGGCCGGCATTTGGCATGGATGCCAACATGCTGCTCTCGTGGCACAAATATGGCGGCGGCACCGAGCTTCTGGCCAAGCTCTACGCGTCTATCGGCATGACTGCGGTGCAATCGTTCTTGTACGGCCCAATGGCTACGCAACCGCTCGGATGGTTCAAAAAGCCAATCACCAAGGCCTCCGATTTCAAGGGCTTGAAGTTCCGCACCAATGGCCTTGCCATCGACCTGTTCACCGCGATGGGGGCTGCGGTCAATGCGCTCCCAGGCGGTGAAATTGTGCCCGCCATGGAGCGCGGCCTGCTTGATGGCGCGGAGTTCAACAACGCCTCATCTGATCGCTTGCTCGGCTTCCCGGACGTCTCCAAAGTGTGCATGCTGCAGAGCTATCACCAAAGCGCCGAGACCTTCGAGATCATGTTTAACAAGCCTAAGTACGATGCGCTGCCCGCCAAAATGAAAGCGATCATCGCAGGTGCGGTCGAGGCAGCCTCAGCCGACATGTCGTGGAAAGCCATCGACCGCTATTCCAAGGATTACATCGAGTTGCAAGGCAAGGACAAGGTCAAGTTCTACAAAACGCCCGACGCCGTGCTGCAAGAGCAACTCAAGTTGTGGGAAGCAATTTTGGTGAAGAAATCTGCTGAAAATCCGTTGTTCAAGGAGATTGTTGAGTCGCAAAAGGCATTCGCGCAACGCGCCGTGAAGTGGGAGCAGGACACCGTCATCAATCGCAGGATGGCAGTCAACCATTTCTTCGGAGAGAAGAAGGCCTGAGTTTGAACTGACCCCGCATCAACCCTCGGCGCCTAAAGTGCAAAGATACAAAATGCACGCAAGGCACGAGGGTTGTGTTTTTTAAGCAAGCGAAACTATGCAGAAACTATTTTTATCGGTCGACAAACTGAGCACGCGCATCGGCCAGGCGTTTTCGTGGTTAATTTTGGCGTTAACACTGATGATTGCGTGGGAAGTATTTTCCCGCTATGTGCTCGACCATCCGCACCCGTGGGCTTTTGACGTCATGATCATGATGTACGGGTCGATGTTCATGATGGCCGGTGCCTACACCCTATCGCGGAACGGCCACGTGCGTGGGGATGTGTTGTACGGCTTTTTTCCGCCGCGGCTTCAGGCAGGGCTCGATTTAGCGCTGTACATTTTGTTTTTCGTGCCGGGTGTTTTCGCGTTGGCCTGGGCGGGTTACTTCTACGCTGCCGAGTCGTGGGCGATCAAGGAGATTTCCAACATCACCTCAGACGGGCCACCGATCTATCCGTTCAAAACCATCATCCCGCTGGCGGGTGGCCTGCTGCTGCTGCAAGGCCTGGTTGAAATTTTGCGCTGCATTGTCTGTCTTCGCACCGGCCAATGGCCGCTACGAGCGGTCGACGTGGAAGAAGTCGACGTCGAAAAGCTCAAGGGCATGGTTAACGTGAAAGATGAAGACATCCTCAAACTAGACGCACTGGTGATTGCACAAGCCGGGGGCCGCAAGTGAGAAAAGAGATCTATTTCGGCCTCAGCATTCTGATCGCCGTCGTCATCACCGTCTTTGTGCTGATGCCCGCACCGTCGCAGATGACCAATGGCCACCTCGGCCTGCTGATGCTCGGGCTAATCGTGGTGGCCATCATGCTCGGCTTCCCGACCGCGTTCACACTTATGGGCATGGGCATGCTGTTCGCGTGGCTCGCCTTCCGTAGCCAAAACCCGAACCTTGCCGTTCAGCAAACGCTCGACTTGATGGTGCAGCGCGCCTATTCGGTGATGTCCAACGACGTGCTGATTTCGATCCCGCTGTTCGTCTTCATGGGCTATCTGGTCGAGCGCGCCAATTTGATCGAGAAGCTCTTCAAAAGCTTGCATCTGGCGATGGCTCGCGTGCCGGGTTCGCTCGCGGTGGCCACCGTGGTGACCTGTGCGGTGTTTGCAACGGCCACCGGCATTGTGGGTGCGGTGGTGACCCTCATGGGATTGCTGGCGCTACCAACGATGCTGAAAGCGGGCTACAGCACCCGTTTGGCCGCGGGTGCCATCACTGCCGGTGGCTGTCTGGGGATTTTGATTCCACCTTCAGTTTTGCTGATCGTGTACGGCGCGACGGCGGGCGTGTCGGTGGTCAAGCTGTACGCAGGTGCGTTTTTCCCCGGCATCATGCTGGCGGCACTCTACGTGGGCTACATTATTTTGGTGAGCAAACTTAAGCCGCACCTTGCGCCGCCGCTGCCTGAGGCTGACCGGCATGTGCCGCTGCCCGCCTACGCCGAACAAATCACCACATCGTTCGGTGGCAACGTTCTACGCGGACTGGTCGCGGGGCTCAGCGGCCGTGCCAAGACTGGCGCGTCCAGCCGCACGCTGCTCTCGCAACTATTCATCGCGCTGCTTCCCGCGCTGGTGTTTACCGCAGCCATGGGTTTGACTTATCGCGCGGTAACGGCACCCGCAGAGATCGTTTCCGCAGATGCCGTACAGATGGGCTCCGGTTTTTCAAGCGATGACAGCAAAGCCGAGGCCGGTGGCTTGGCGGAGCCGCCGTCAGAGGGAGGCCTCAAGGAGCCCCCGGGTGCTGCAACGTCTGAGCCGATCGCCGCGCCGGCCGCATCTGCAGCACCTGCGAAATCAACCACCAGCGCAAAAGCAAAAGTAGCTGAACCGACAGCCGGTGAGCCGGTGGCCGCACCGATCAGCTTTTGGATCACCTTGCTTATTGGCATTACAGCGCTGCTAGCTTTCTACGCGATATTCACCTTCGCGCGGCTGGAAATTTTCAAGATGCTGTTGGGGTCATTCTTTCCGTTGGCGGTGCTTATCATGGCGGTGCTTGGCACCATTGTGTACGGCTTGGCCACACCGACTGAGGCGGCGGCGATGGGCTCGTTGGGGGGGCTGCTGCTTGCCGCTGCGTACCGACGGTTGAACTTCGGCGTGGTTCAAGAATCGGTTTACCTCACCGCCAAAACCAGCGCCATGGTGTGCTGGTTATTCGTCGGGTCGAGCATTTTCTCCGCCGCTTTCGCTTTGCTTGGCGGGCAGGAGATCATCAACCAATGGGTGCTGTCGATGTCGCTAACGCCGGTGCAGTTCATGCTGCTGGCTCAGGCCATCATCTTCCTGCTGGGGTGGCCGTTGGAGTGGACAGAAATCATCGTCATCTTCATGCCCATCTTCATTCCGCTGCTGCCCCACTTCAACATCGATCCGCTGTTCTTCGGGTTGCTGGTGGCACTGAATCTGCAAACCGCATTCTTGTCGCCCCCGGTGGCGATGGCCGCGTTCTATTTGAAAGGGGTGGCACCGCCGCACGTCACGCTGAACCAGATTTTTATGGGCATGATGCCGTTCATGGTGATTCAGGTGATTGCACTGGCACTGCTCTACATCTTCCCTGCCATTGGCATGTGGTTGCCTGGGGTGCTCTACAAATAGGTCGGCTGTCGACGTCGCTCGCTGCCGAACGGCGGCAGGCGTGTTTCGCGCGACGAGGGTTTGGCGAACGCGAAAGCCATTCGCGGGTGGCTACGCTGCCCGCTAAACTTCCCCGCAATGGATATCGACGAATTTATTGCCTGGGGCAGTAAGGCCACCGGCAGCGAGCGCTCTAACGCACAAACCTTTATCAATAAGCTTTGCGCGGCGCTCGATGTACCGCCGCCGCAACCAGCGTCAAAAGTCGATGCCGAAAATGCCTACGTTTTCGAGCGCAATGTGGTGTTCCAGCATGGCGACGGCAGCAACACTATAAAACGAATCGACTGTTACAAACGCGACGCTTTCGTCCTCGAAAATAAAAAAGTACGCGCCGACGTCAAGAGCAAAACCTTCGACGACGCCATGCTTCGAGCGCAAGGGCAGGCTTTAGCCTACGTCCGTAATCTGCCGACGAGCGACGGCCGTCCGCCGTTCGTGGTGGTAGTCGACGTCGGCAACGTGATCGAACTTTATTCGGAGTTCAGTCAAACCGGCGGCGCGTACATCCCGTTTCCCGATCCGCGCAGTTATCGCATTCCCCTCGCCTCGCTCAAAGAACCTGCCATTCGTGCGCGCCTGCGTGCGGTGTGGCTGGAGCCACTCTCGCTCGATCCGTCGCGGGCTTCGGCCCGCGTTACGCGCGAGGTGTCCGAAAAACTCGCCGTCGTCGCAAAATCTTTGGAGGCCGAGGGTCACAGCTTGGAGGCAGTCGCCGGATTTCTGACGCGTTGCCTGTTCTGCATGTTTGCCGAGGATGTGGAGCTACTACCCAAGGCCAGCTTCAAGGGCTTGCTCGCCAAGCACCGCGCCAACCCGCCGGTGCTGATGCGCATGCTGGAGGCGCTGTGGCGCGAGATGGACGTGGGCGGTTTCTCGGTCGCGCTTGAAGCGGACATCCTCAAATTCAACGGCAAACTGTTCAAAACGCCGACCGCGCTGCCGCTCACGCAAGCCAACATCGACACCCTGCTCGCCGCCGCGCAGGCCGACTGGCGCGACGTCGAGCCCGCCATATTCGGCACGCTCCTAGAGCAAGCGCTGGAA
>JAYSUK010000070.1:0-5860 GCA_043719085.1 Burkholderiales bacterium
CGACATATTCCGTTTGCAAAAATCGGACTCCTTGCATCGGCTACTCACTTTATTGATCCATCAGCGGAACAATGGGCGAGTGAGGCAGGTGCAGACGTGATCGTCGGTCAGATCAATCCGTGGCGCTGGCGGGCCACTGGTGAACGGCTTTTTACCGCGTTATTGCTCGATCCGGATTTGGTCGCGGCAGCATCTCGCCGCGTGGGACCGTATTTGCGAGCGGCGGCACATAGCGGTCACACCAATGTACAGGCGCGCCTGATTGCCGAGGCCGAAGCTGACGAAGATTTGGCGGCGCTGGCGTTTCGCATGCAGCGCTCTGGTGGCGTGGATATCAAGGATCGACGATACCGCCTACGAATTTACCCCGAGTGTTTTGTCGCCAGCGAAGCGGTTACGTGGATCGAGCGCGCGTTGAGGGTCAGTCGAGAAAAGGCCGTGAGGGTTGGCCAGGCGCTACAGGCCACCGGACTGATCTATCACGTGGCACGGGAACAGCCTTTCGCCGATGAAATGCTGTTTTTCCGGGTGTCGCAGATTCCTGCTAACTGGAATATTGAGCGCTTCTATTCACTGATACGGAGTGCGGCGGGCTTTGCTGTGGTCGATCGCGCTTACCTTGGCACACGCTATCCACGATGCTTTGTTGGCGCTGAGGCCGTTGAATGGATTCAAGCGCAAGGCCACACGGTCAACGAGGCCATGAGCATGGGACAGCGCTTGCAGGACCTTTCCCTGGCTCATCACGTCACCGACGAACATTCGTTCAAAAGCGAAAAACTGTTTTACCGCTTTTATCGGGACGAGTAGCGCAGGTGCGCTTGTGGGTAGAACGCGGGCGTGACCGGCGATTAACGCACCGCCGAATTCAGCGTCACAATAGGCAGCATCACCGCCAGCACCAACACCAGCACCACCCCGCCGAGCACGACGATCATCACCGGTTCCACCAGCGTGGCAAACCATTGGAGGCGGCGCTCAAGACTTTGCCGTTTCAGGTGCGCCGCCTTGGCAAACGCCGCCGCGACGCCGCCGACCGCTTCGCCCTGACGCACCAGTTCCAGCGACATGCCGTCGATAGCCTGAGTGTCAGCAAAAGCACTGCCAACGCTCGAGCCCCGCTCCAGCAGTTGCCGCGCTGCATTGAGCCGGCTGGCGTTCTGGGGGAAGCGCGCGGTCAATGCAGCCGCAGTCATCGCGCGCGGCAGTGGCACGGCGCTCTCAGCGAGCATGGCCAGCGTGGTCAAAACGCGCACCTCGTCCGCACTTTGCGCAAGCGGACCGATGAGCGGCACGCGCTGCAGCAGCGCCAGACCACGAGTGCGAAGTGGACCACGCAGCGACCACAACGCAACCGCTAGCGTTACGATCAGCGCGACGAAAATCCATAACCCGTAGCCACGCAAGAACGTGGCGACCGCCAGCAGAGCGCGTGTCAACCACGGCAGTGCCTGCTTGGTTTGCGAGAATGCCGCTACGATTTGCGGCATCACAAACACCAATAGCGCGACGATCACACCAAGCGCAACGACCCCGACCAAGGCCGGATACACCAGGGCGCCAACGAGTTTGCCACGCAGCGCATCACGCTCTTCAAAATAGTCTGCCAGTCGTGACAACACCCGCGCCAAATCGCCCGCCTCAGCACCAGCTACCACCACTTGACGCTCGACGGTAGGCAGTAGTTTGGGCGCGCGGTCAAACGCAGTGGAGAGCGGCTCGCCTTGGTTCAGCGCGGTGTTCACGGCGTTGAGGTCATCGCTGATAGCTTTTACACCTGAGTGCGTCGCAACTGACACAAGGGCATTCGGAAGCGTTACGCCCCCGTCAATCAAGCCTGACAATTGACGCACCGCCAATGCGCGATCCGCGGCACTAATACGCCGCGAATTCGCTTTGACCGGCGCCTCATTGATCGCCGACAGCGCGAGTACCGTCATGCCGCGCGCAGCGAGCGCCTTCAGCGCGCCTCGTTCGTCGGCGGCACTGATGTCGCCCCGCTCTCGCCCTCCAGCGACATTGACGGCTTCAAATGCGAAACGCATGCGATCCAAAAAAATGTCTTATGTCGGCAAATGCCTTCGGATCGAGCCGAGTTGGAAGGCATATCGACGAACTGCCATTTTTCGTAGCGTGGGCACCCCGCGCCCATCGTGACATGGAGCTCACAGAGAAGGCGGAACGGCGCTGGCTTGGTCGGCACGGGGTGCCCACCCTACCGATGCGTCTATTCAACCCTGCACAATTTTTCGCACCTGTAAGCGCGGTCGTCATCACGCTGCCACCACCCGCAAAACCTCACTCAGTGAGGTCGTGCCATCGGCCAAATAGCGCGCTGCATCGGTAGCAATGGCGGGCCAGCCATCGTTGATCGCCAACGCCTCTAGTTCGGTATCCGCCGCGTGGGAGTGCACCGCGCGCGCAATGTCCGCGGAGAGCGGCATCCAGCGATACAAGCCGACGCGACCGCGATAACCGGTGCCGGAGCAGGCGGCACAACCAACGGCATCAAATAACGACTGAATGCCACCTTGAGGGGTAGCATGGTGGCGCTCAAGTAAATTCAATTCCTCGTTGGTAACGGCGCGTTCTTTCCGGCATTCAACACATAGTTTTCGTACCAGCCGCTGCGCGAGCACGCCGCGCAACGACGACGCCAACAGGTACGGCTCAACGCCCATATCCGCGAGCCGCGTGATCGCAGCACCTGCCGTATTAGTGTGCAAAGACGCGAGTACCAGATGCCCGGTCAGGCTTGCCTGAATAGCGATCTCAGCCGTCTCGCGATCGCGAATTTCACCAACGATAATCACATCAGGATCGTGGCGCAAAATGGAGCGTAGCGCGCGCGCAAAGGTCAGCTCAATGCGCGGATTGACCTGCGTCTGCGCGACTCTATCTAGCGCGTATTCCACCGGATCCTCAACGCTCACCACGTTCAGGCATTCGCGATCCAATTCAGTGACGGCGGCATACAGCGTTGTAGTTTTCCCTGAGCCTGTCGGCCCTGTGACCAACACCAATCCGTGTGGCATGCGTGCTGCGCCGCGCAGCGCCTCAAGTGTTGCAGCATGAAATCCGAGGGCGGCCAGATTAAGCCTCGCTGCACTGGTATCGAGTAGACGCAGCACTACTCGCTCGCCGTGCTGCGTGGGCAACGTGGCAACACGAACGTCAACCCGGTGTCCAGCAATGGTGACCTGCAAACGCCCGTCTTGCGGCAAGCGGCGCTCGGCAATATCGAGAATGGCCAGCACCTTGCAACGTGCGATCAATGCGGCGTGCGTCGCGCTGTCAGTGTCGCGTGCATCCTTGAGGATTCCGTCGACACGAAACCGAACGCGCCCGCCCTGCTCTGTCGCGTCGAGATGAATGTCGGACGCGCCGCGCGCTAACGCTTCACGAAGCAGCTCAGCGACGATTCGAACAGCGGGTGAATCGATATCGTTGGCAAGCGACGAAAGCAGGTCTGCTTCGCCCGTGTTCGCCTGGTGTGGCAGTGCCGTCTTGCTGACGGCAACGTTTTGCATGACCGAGTGGGTCGCGTAAGTCTGCGTGACAACTTCACGAAAGCGCTCGGCGCTCACCGCTTGCGTGCGCAGCGGCTTGCCCAAACGTTGCCGTGCTGCGGAAAGCGCAGCGACCGTCATGTGCGGCGCGGTCGCCACGGTAATCGCGCTGCCCTCGTCGGCCATCGGCACAATGCCGAACTCCTGAGCGAATTCAAACGGAAGTAGCTGCATGAGGGACATTTTTTAAGTGCGATACAAACGTGATCGGCTCGGCATAACCGACCTATTCACACCGTGTGTTATTTGCGGATCTCAGCAGGTGCAACGCTTGATGGCGTCATCGGCATACCGGGATTGGTCATCTCGGGCAACATGAAACGCGCCTCGGGGTTGACCGTTTGCTGCTCCATACCGAGCACCCGATAGCGCTCGTTAGACAGCGTGCTTGCCTGAGACGCATTACGCAGCACTGTGGGGCGCAGGAAAATCATCAAATTGGTTTTGCTACGTTTGCGTGTGTCGTAGCGAAACAGTTGTCCCAGACCCGGTACATCCCCCAACACGGGCACCTTCTCCTGATCGTTGGTGAAGCCCTCTTGCAGTAAGCCACCGAGCACAACAATCTGACCGTCATCAGCCAGCACCGACGTTTCTAGGACCCGTTTGTTAAACGTCGACAGCCCCGCCGCATCCACGCCGCTGGTGGTGGAAGGCGCAACGCTCGACACCTCCTGATACAACTGCAAGCGGATCGAGCCGCCCTCAGTAATCATGGGCTTCACACGCAGAATAAGCCCGACATCCTTGCGATCGAATGTGGCAAAAGGAGTCACCGACGAATTTGCGCCGGTGGAATTTGCATACTGCCCGGTCAGCACCGGCACGGTTTGTCCGCCCGAGAATCGAGCCTCTTCATTATCTAGCGCAAGCAATGTGGGCATCGACAAAATATTGGCTGACACATCGCTTTGCAGCGCCCGCGCCAACAGACCTAAATTGAGATACTGCTTGCCTGCGATCGTTATCGCGCCGCGCAACAGGCCAAAACTCAGGCCCTGCCCGACAGCGGTGGGGTTATTTGCCACCCCCAAAATGTTGTTGGTAGGGTTTGACGATGCACCACCAAAATTGGTGCCACCGAACCCCTGCGTCCCGCTGCGACTGAGCCCATCCAGGCCTTGCCATTGAATACCAAACTCGGCAGCACGATCAGCTTGAACCTCCACGATCAATGCTTCCACAAATACTTGCGCACGTCGCACATCAAGCTGTTCAATCACCGCTCGCAGATTGTTGTAGGTTGCAGCGGGCGCTGAAATGACCAACGCGTTGATCGAGCTGTCGGCGTAGACCGTTGCACCGCCTGCCGTGAACGCCGAGCTGTTGTTGACACTGACTTGCGGGATGCTGCCCAATGAGGATTGTCCGCCGCTCCCGGTGAGCGCTGCGGTGACAGCGGCCAGAGGGGACGCACCGCTTGCTGCCTGCGCACCTGTCGTGGGAAGCAGCGACGACAACGGAGAAGTGGTTGCGCTGGACCCGCCACCACCATCGGCTCCAAGGACTCGACGCAAGGTCTGCGCAATTTGAGAAGCGTCGGCGTGTTTGAGGTAAACGATTCGAATGTTGCCAGGGGCTGCCGTCGGCCGGTCAAGCTCTTGCACCAGGCTGCGCACCCGAGACAAACGTGCCCTGTCTTCACTGCGAATGATGATGGCGTTGCTCCGCTGATCGGCGGTGATCAACAGTCGATCCCGAGTTTCGGCACTTGCCGACGGTTCGGCAAACACACGATTGAGCGTTGAGACTACGTCCAATGCGTTTGCGTGGTTCAAAACGATCAGTTCGGGCGCTGCAACACTCGGGACATCGAGCCGAGCAATGACTGCCTGAATTTTGGCAATGTTGTCGCTGTAGTCCGTAATGATGATGGCGTTGCCCGGTGGATACACCGTTAGCGCGTTAGCCGCAGCCACAAGAGGCCGCACGGCATTGATGACCTGCGATGCGCTTTGGTGCGCCAAAGGAATCACCTTGGTAGTGACTGCGCCGGCGCTCCCGCCAGTCAGCGGTGTGGGCAGTGCTTTGGCGTCTACCTCAGGCACCACACGAACCACCCCTCCGGGGCCTTCAACCGCCGCAAACCCCGCCATACGTAACGCTGAGAGAAAGGTTGGGTAAGCCAGACCGGGAGCAATACCTTTGGCAGACTGGATGTTGATCTTGCCCTTCACGCGGGGGTCAAGTACGAAGGTCCGCCCCGTCAGCTCTCCCACCGCTTTGGCAACCACGTCAATGTCAGCGTCAACGAAGTTTAGGGTGACGGGTGTGGCCGGTGCTTGAGCAAC
>JAYSUK010000008.1:0-6796 GCA_043719085.1 Burkholderiales bacterium
TATCGAAGCCCTGCGCGAGGTGATGCGCGACGATGCCGATGAAGCCGGGGGCGAGGCCACATTGCGGCATGAAGGCTGTGTTTGCGCCTTGCGCCAGGCCCATGATCGCCTTGGTTGCGGCGACGTCTTCGGTCAAATCGAAGTAGTGGCAGCCTGCGTTTTTGGCAGCCGTTGCGATCTTGACGGCGAGGTGATACGGCAGCGCGTTGATGACCGCGTCGTGGCCCTTGATCGCGTTTTCAAGCGCATTGGCGTTGTTGGTATCAACAACTGCGGCCTTGATGTTGAGACTCGCCAGCTTGTCGAGCGAGCTTTGCGATTGGTCGATCACCGTCAGCGTGTAATCACCGCTGTTGACCAGCAGGTGGGCGATGGTGTGGCCGATATGACCGGCACCTAGAAGCGCGATTTTCATGATTTTTGTGATGTGGCTGATTGCCGCAGGTTGCATTCGTCATGGAATTCTAGGGAGCCCTGATGACGATTCATAGGGATAAAAGCGCTGATACGTTGCATTAAATTAGACAATATGTATCTACATAAATACTATTTGTATTGTTTGGGGGAAATATGGCTGCCGCCACTCGCATAACCTTGCCAGCCTCTGGCGTCATTCAGAGCCCGGCGCTCGATGCAACGGACCGCGAACTGCTCGCGTTGTTACAAGCCAACGCACGCGAAAGCGTAACGACGCTGAGCAAAAAACTCGGCGTTGCGCGCACGACCGTGATCGCGCGCATGGAGCGCCTGCAAACGAGCGGCGTCATTACCGGCTACAGCGTGCGGCTGAATCAGGCGACGCTGGAGAAGTCGCTACAAGCCTACGTGGGGCTGTCGGTCGAACCGCGCGCGGGACGTGAAGTACTGAAGCGCCTCGCAAAAATGCCCGAAATCAAACTGGTGTGCAGCGTGAGCGGAGAATTTGACTACGTGGCGTGGATTCGCGCCGATTCACCGAATGCACTGGATCGGTTACTCGATGAGATTGGTGAGACGGAGGGGGTGAGCAAAACGACCACTTCGGTGGTGCTTGCAGAGCGGATAAATCGTGGTTAGCTCGCCGCCCGTGTATGTCAAATTCGCGTAGGGTGGGCAGCCTCTGCCCACCATGGCGTGACGTTCCAGCATAGGCTTTTTTGCGAGTTTTGGTGGGCACGGGGTGCCCACCCTACAGGAGCTATAGGCGTCGCCCGACCGCTAAATCCGCTTCCCCGTCTCCGCATCAAACCAGTGCACGCGCAGCGGATCGAACGACAGCGGCAACCGGTCGCCGACGCGCACGTTGGTCGCATTGTCGAGGCGACAGATCACGCGATAATTTGCGAACTGACCATAGGCATAAGCATCCGCGCCAACCCACTCGATCATCTGCACAGCAATCGAGAAGCGCGCTTGAGCCGCAGGCACCACCTGCAAATGTTCAGGCCGGACGCCGAGCGCAACGCGATCCCCGTTGGCAATCGTTGACGGGAATTCGCCGACGTGAAACATGTCGCCCTGATCGGTTTTGAGTGACTGTCCGGCGCGTGCGCCCCACAGCTGATTCATCGCCGGCGTGCCGATGAAATTGGCGACAAATAAAGAGGCCGGTCGTTCGTACACTTCTTTCGGCGTGCCGACCTGTTCGATGATGCCGCTGTTCATCACCAGCATACGGTCCGACAGCGTCATCGCTTCGATTTGGTCGTGCGTGACGTACAGGCTGGTGACCTTCAACTCGTTGTGCAACTTTTGAATTTCGAGGCGCATGTCAACGCGTAACTTCGCATCAAGATTCGATAGCGGCTCGTCGAACAAAAACACCTTCGGATCACGCACAATGGCGCGGCCCATCGCGACGCGTTGGCGTTGTCCGCCAGAGAGCTGTTTCGGCTTGCGGTCAAGCAAGTGCGACAGCTCCAGAATCTCGGCGGCTTTGCTGATGCGCGCACCGATTTCCTCAGCGGACATCTTGCGAATCTTCAATCCGTACGACATATTTTCGCGCACGTTCATGTGCGGGTACAGCGCGTAGTTCTGAAAAACCATGGCGATGTCGCGATCTTTGGGCTCAAGATCATTGACGACTTTGCCGTCGATCCAGATTTCGCCGTCGGTGATCGGTTCCAGCCCCGCGACCATGCGCAGCAACGTAGATTTACCGCAACCGGACGGGCCCACGATCACGACGAATTCACCATCGGCGATAGTGAGATCGACGCCGTGAATCACGTCCACATTGCCGTAAGATTTTTTGACTTGTTTGAATTCGACTTGTGCCATGGGGATGCACTATATCAAGGCGCGGCTTCATCCGTAAGCGCGCCTCGACATTTCGGGAAAACCCGCGTTTGATCCGTTCGATGACAAGAACATTTGCGCGCTGACAGGAAAAGTGTCACATTCGAGGCTTACGCTTACGCGTTACAAAAAATTTCGGTCAATAGGAGACAGTATGAAACTCATTCGTAAAGCGATTGCCTCAGCAATCGTTGGCGCAGCGTTGCTCTCAGGCAACGCCTTTGCGCAGGCTAAGCCTGTAGAAATCCAGATGTGGCACGCGTTGACCGGCCTGGGCGGCGAAACGCTGTCCAAGTACGGCGACGAATTCAACAAGATGCAAAGCGACTACAAGGTCGTGGTGTCCTTCAAAGGGCAATATCCCGAGCAGCGCGCTGCCGCTGTCGCCGCGTATCGCGCTGGCAATCCACCGCACATCATGCAGATGTTCGACGCGGGCTCCGGCGACATGATGGGCGCGAGCAAGGCCATCGTGCCGGTGTCCGAGGTGTTCAAGCGCGCGGGCATGCAGTTCAACCCCGGCGACTTTATCGCCCCGGCGCGGGGCTATTACGGCCTGAAAGATGGCAGTCTGTTATCGATGCCGTTCAACGTGTCGACGTCGGTGCTGTTCTATAACAAAGACGCATTCAAAAAAGCCGGGCTGGACGCCAGCAAGCCGCCTGCAACATGGCCTGAATTGATTGCTGCCGCAAAGAAAATTCGTGCTAGCAACGCCACCGCTTGCAGCTTCACCACCACATGGCTGGCGTGGATTCAGCTTGAGCAACTGGGCGCGCGACATAACGTCGGGCTCGGCACGCAGTCGAACGGTCGCGGCGGGCTGAACGCGGAGCTTAACTTCAGCAATCCGCTGTACGTCAAGCAGGTACAGACGTTGATGGATATGCAGAATGACAAAACGTTCTCATATCGTGGCCGTTCCAACGACGCGTCTGCTGCGTTCCAGTCGGGCGAGTGCGCGATGATCACGCAAAGCTCGGGCGCGTACGGCGGCTACATTCGCGATGCGAAATTCGACTGGGGCGTAGCGCCGCTGCCGTATTGGCCAGAGGCCAAAGGCGGTCCGTATGCAACCACCGTCGGCGGCGCATCGTTGTGGGTGTTTAACGCACCGAACCGTAGCGTGGCCGAGTTCAAAGGCGTGGCTAAATTTCTCGACTACCTGAAGTCGACAGCGGTGATGACCGACTGGGCAAAAACCACGGGCTTTTTGCCTGCGACCAACGCCGCGTTCAAGTACCTGACCGACGAGGGCTACTACGCTCAAAACCCACGCACCGCTGTGGCCATCAGCACGCTGGCTAATGGCAAGCAGGGCGATCACACGGGCGGCTATCGCTTCGGTCGATGGACCGAAATCCGCGATTTCTACCATGAAGAAGTCGAAAAAGCGTTGCAGGGAAAGCAATCAGCGAAAGAGGCCGTCGACAACTCGATCAAACGTGGCAACGTGGCGATTCGGGCGTTTGAGAAGACGGCTTCGCAGTAAGCAGTTACGTCCGCTACGCGTGCCTTCAGCGTGTAGGGTGGGCAGCCTCTGCCCACCTTTGTGCTGTCGCGCAGAACGGGTTGCTTTGCGGCACCTCGGTGGGCACGGGGTGCCCACCCTACGACTCGCTGTCCGTCTCCCCTTGGGAAAGGGAGCAGAACACGCATAATTGGGATTCATGGAACGCCGCGTAATCTTCCCCAACAAGCTGCTGCCGTACCTTTTGGTAGCACCGCAGCTTGCCGTCACACTGGTATTTTTCTTCTGGCCTGCGGGTCAGGCGATTTATATGTCGGTGTTGTCGCAGGACGCATTTGGACAGTCGGTGACGTTTGTGGGGCTCGACAACTTCAAGGAAGTGCTGTCAGACCCCGATTACATCAAAACGCTGTGGCGCACGCTGATTTTTTCTGGCGCGGTGGCGATTTGCGCGCTGGCACCCGCGCTGCTGTTCGCCTTGATGGCTGAGCGCGTGGTGCGCGGTGCGACCTTCTATCGCACCGTGCTCGTGCTTCCGTACGCGATTGCGCCTGCGATTGCAGGGGTGCTGTGGCTGTTCATGTTCTCGCCGTCGATTGGTATTTTGGCGTACGGATTGAAAAAACTTGGCGTCGACTGGAACCCGCGACTGGATGGCAATGACGCGATGGCGCTGGTGATCATGGCGGCAGCGTGGAAGCAGATCAGCTACAACTTTTTATTCTTTCTCGCCGGACTGCAATCGATCCCGAAAGCCTTGCTGGAGGCGGCGTCTATCGACGGCGCGGGCGAGTGGCACAAGTTTCGCACCATCATTTTTCCGCTGTTGTCGCCGACCACTTTCTTCTTGTTGGTCGTGAACATCGTCTATGCATTCTTCGACACCTTTGGCATTATCGACGCCGTCACCAGCGGTGGCCCGGCCAAGGCGACTGAAGTGCTGGTTTACAAGGTTTACTACGACGGCGTGCATGCGTTGAATCTCGGTTCATCGTCGGCGCAAAGCGTGATTTTGATGGCGATTGTGATTTTGCTCACCGCCATTCAATTCAAGTACGTTGAGCGGAAAGTGCATTACTAAATGACACGGCTACTGCGCGACCCGGATGCTGCGTTGCGAGGCCCGGCCCGACGCTTGCCGTACCTGCACGTACTGTCTGCGCGTCGGGCCGGACTTCGCGCCTTGCCTTCGGGCCGCTCGCTACGCCGTAAAGGTGCTTACCAATGACCTCTCCTCAATACAGCGCCATTGGCCGCAACACCAACTGGCTGCCGCATGCCGTGCTTTGGCTCGGTGTGTTTATCACGGCATTTCCGTTGTATGTCACGTTCATCGCGTCCACGCTAACGCCGCGCGACATTGCGCAGGTACCGATGCAAATGGTGCCCGGCGCGCATTGGTGGGACAACTATTCGGCGGCTTGGTCAAAGGGCTCGGCGGGCACTTATCTGTCGCCACCGGCCTCGACGCTGATGTTCAACTCGTTGATCGTGGCGCTGGTGGTCACGTTCGGAAAAATCACGGTGAGCCTGCTGTCCGCGTATGCCGTGGTGTTCTTCAAATTCCCCGGTCGCATGCTTTTTTTCTGGATGATTTTCATCACGCTGATGTTGCCAGTTGAGGTGCGCATCCTGCCGACCTACGAGGTGGTGACGAATTTGAATCTCATCAACAGCTACGCCGGACTCACGTTGCCGTTGATTGCGTCGGCCACCGCCACGCTGCTGTTCCGGCAGTTTTTTTTGACCATTCCCGATGAGTTGGTCGAGGCCGCGAAAATCGACGGCGCAGGCCCGATGCGCTTCTTCAAAGACATCGTGATTCCGCTGTCGAAAACCAACATCGCCGCGCTGTTCGTGATCCTGTTCATCTACGGCTGGAACCAGTATCTGTGGCCACTGTTGATCACCACGTCGAACTCGCTCGACGTCGTGGTGGTGGCCATCAAAAAAATGATTGGCGGCGGCGCAGAACCGACCGATTGGCACATCGTGATGTCGACAACAATTCTTGCGCTGATCCCGCCCGTGCTGGTGATCATCGTGATGCAGAAGAGCTTTGTCAAAGGGCTAACCGACACTGAAAAGTGACGGTGCAATTTTCTGCGCAGTACAGCTTTTTGCTGAGAGCCCCATTTGTAGGGGGCTTCGACCCCTAAATGTTCGATTGTCGATTTTGAGCTCAAATCGCGCCCACACCCAATTAAATAAGGCTCACAGCCCGAAGCTGCTTAATATTTGAGCGGCGAATTGACAGTTTTGCTGCTTAGAATAAGTAGACAAGCTGCGCTGGTTTTTTTGTGCAGGACTCACCCTTAAACATAAGCGCGCCATGATTGAATTTCTCGCCACGATCAACTGGGCTGTAGTCGGCCAAATTATTCTGATTGACATTCTGCTCGGCGGCGACAACGCCGTAGTCATCGCTTTGGCCTGTCGCAATTTACCCCCAAAGCAGCGTACCAAGGGCATTATTTGGGGCACCTTTGGTGCCATCATTCTGCGCGTTGCGTTGATCGCGTTTGCAGTCACCATGCTCAAAATCCCGTATCTCAAGATCGTCGGCGGGCTGCTGTTGTTCTGGATTGGCGTAAAGCTGCTGTCCGGTGCCGACGGCGATCACAAGGTAGGTGGCGCTGACACGCTGTGGACTGCGGTAAAAACAATCATCATCGCCGATCTCGTGATGAGCCTCGATAACGTCATCGCTATCGCCGGTGCCGCGCAGAACACGCCAGGCGACCATCAAATGGGCTACGTCATTTTCGGCCTTTTAGTGAGCATCCCGCTGATCGTATGGGGCTCAACACTGGTGCTCAAGCTTATTGACCGTTACCCAATGGTGGTCACGGCGGGTGCCGCACTGCTCGGCTGGATTGCAGGCGGCATGATCGTCACCGATATCGTCTGGACACAGCAGTTTGGCGTTGCCAGCACGACTGTCAAGCTCGCCGCCGAGATTGGTGGCGCCGTGTTTGTCGCTGCGTACGGCACCTATCTCGCGAAACGAAACGCGGCCAAAAAGCCCGATCCAAGCGCGGCCTA
>JAYSUK010000071.1:0-5852 GCA_043719085.1 Burkholderiales bacterium
TCGCCGAACATCGAAATTCACTTTGTCGATTCGAGTGGCGTGATTCACTGGAATTTTCTCAGCAATAAACCGGACTACGAATTTTGCGACTGGAACTTCGGCAACACCACTGCCGAAGATTACGCGTGGGCGGTGGATCGCATTCACACGGATGGCTTCGACATTTACGTCGCCGACTTTGCGCATCTGGGCGTGTATGGTTGCCGAATTCTGGTGCCCGGTATGTCGGAGATTTACCCGATTGAAGATCTCGATTTTGAGAACAACAGCGTGGCTAATGACTTCCGCGAAGCGGTGCTCAATCTCACCGATCTGGATGACGAAGAGTGCTCGGACTTACTCGATACGCTCAACGAATCCGGGCTCGCCGATCAGCGTCCGCTGCCATTGCTGATTGGAATGGCGGCTGACGCCGATTCATTCTGGGCGGACCTGCGTATCGGGGAGCTGAAAACGCTGCTGGCGCTGGCCATCGGCGACCGGGAAGCCGCGCTCGAAGGTTGCGACTGGATCAAGCATTTCGATCAGCTCGATCCGAAGCGTCGTCTTGTTTACGCCTGTGTCGAAAACCTGCTGAATCTCACAGACCTCGGCGACACCCAGGCGTACGAGGCAAATTTGCGGCTGCTGTACGGCGCAGACACCGTCGAGCAGGCGCAGGCCCTCATCAACAAAAAGAATCGCTTCATGGGCCTCTCAGCGCCGGGACTGATGATGGACGGCTGTGTAATGCACCAAAAGCTCTTGGTGGCCTACGACAAGCTGCACGCGCGAGCCGCATAACTCCGCTCCAGCGTCAGGAGTTTTCATCCGCCCTGTCGCGCCGAATCTCGCGCAACATAAACAGGTACAGCCCCTCAACTTTCTCGCGCGCCCACGGTGTTTTGCGCAGAAATTTGAGGCTCGATGCCACGCTTGGCTCATGCGTAAAGCAACGCACCGGTATGCGCTCGGCCAGCCCCGCCCAGCCGTAATGCATTGACAGCGCGGTAACGATGGTCTCAAGCGTGAGGCCGTGTAGTGGATTGGCGCGCTGCGACGGGGCGGATGGCGGAAATTGCATCCCTGATTTTCTCACTGCCAGCCCGCAGTTAGCGGTCGGCGCGTTCACCTCTGGTTACAAATTGCGCTCAACTATGCGCGCCGGAGATGCGTTGTTGCAGTAGGACATCACCCACATTCGATGGAGGTGTCGTCTGGTGATGCTAATTCTGGTGCTGCCGGATACTGGGTACTTGATCCAAGCAGAAGATGCGGCTCTTGTCTGTAATCTGCTGTCGGTCAGCTTTTCTAGAAAAGGAAATTGCTATGAAACTCCGAAAATTATTGATCGCTGGATTATGTGTTGCCTCGCTCGGAGGTGCTGTTCTGCCGATGGTCGCGAACGCGCAAGTTGGCGTGTATTACAACGTAGCGCCTCCACCGCCACGTTCTGAAGCCGTCCCTGCGGCGCGACGCGGTTTCACCTGGGTTCCAGGCTACTGGATGCTGCGTGGCAACCGCCACGCGTGGCACGCGGGCCATTGGGAACGCAGCCGCGCAGGCTACAACTATGTGCAACCTAATTGGGTGCAGCGCGACAACCGCTGGGAATTCAATCGCGGCCGCTGGAATCGTGGTGATCGTGATCGTGACGGGGTTCCAAACCGACTTGACCGCGCCCCGAACAACCCGAATCGCCAGTAACGCGACGCAGCAGGCGGCTGTACCGACGATGGCGTTGAAGCGGCGCCGGCTGCCCCGCTCCGATTTCTTTAAAACTCAATATCGATGGTGCGTCGGCTTAAACGCACAAGTTACCATTCAACAACACAGCGTGAAGATGCAGGTTTTTGCCGGACAGCGACTAAATTAGCTGCATGATTGTTACCTTGGGCGATTTTTTGATCGACCTTCGAGTGTCGCGTTTGCAGCAATGGGGGCGCTTGACGCGAATGCTGCGCTAAAGCGCTAACGTTCGGCGAGCGAACTGTATTTTCTTAGGGGTCGAGACGACAGCATCAAGCTCACGCCCTTGGGGGAGAACCGCAGCGGCTCGTCAAACGAAGCCTAGAGCTGCATCAACAGCGCCCCTTGGGCTAGCCGTCCGATATAGTGCGCGGCAACACATTAAGGGAGCAAATTGCCATGCAGCGAAAACCGATCCAGGTCGTGCATTTCACATTGACCGGCGAACACATTGATTTACACAGCCTGCTCAAAGCTGCGGGTATTGTCGACAGTGGGGCGGCGGGCAAAGCATTGGTTGCCGAGGGCAACGTAGCGGTCGACGACGCACCAGAGCTGCGCAAAAGCGCCAAGATTCGCGCGGGCCAGCGCGTGAAGTTGCCGGGGGTGACGATATTGGTACAGGCAGCAGCGGCCTGATTCAGCTAAACAAACAGGAGAGGGTGTGAACCCATTCACCAAAGTCATTTTGTTCACCGATCAGGATGGACGCGCGAAGTTTCGCGACGAGGCAATTGATTTGCCAGCGGGCACGCTGCAGTCCATGCTGTCACCCGAATTTCCTGCGACGGGCTATCAATTGCGACACAGCCCGGTTGGGTTTCGCAGCGTTTGGCACTGCACGCCCAAGCCGCAATGGGTGTTTATTCTGGGCGGGCAGATGGAGATTGGTTTGCAGGACGGCAGCTCGAAAATATTTGCGGCCGGTGAGCATTTTTTCTCCGCTGACACCTTGCCCGAGGGAGCAGCGTTTGACGCCGCGATTCACGGGCATTGGAGTCGGCAGGTAGGTACCGATCCGCTGGTGACGTTGTTTCTGAAGATTTAGGCACGCCCGCTTTCGCAGGTTTGGGCTCGCAGGCGCCGCACCACGTCGGCTGCCATGAACGACAATTGTCAGTATGGCAATCAAATCAACTATCTTCAAAATGAGTCTCAACATTGCGGACATGGATCGCGGCTATTACGCCGACCATGCGCTGACAATTGCGCGGCACCCGTCGGAAACTAACGAACGCATGATGGTTCGCGTGCTAGCTTTTGCGCTTTACGCGAGCGAACGACTCGAGTTCGGCAAAGGTATTTCCACCGATGACGAACCAGCACTCTGGGAGCACGATTTGACCGGCCGCATTCTGCGTTGGATCGAGGTCGGCCTCCCGGACGAAAAGTTACTGCGTCGCGCCTGCGGGCGCTCCGACGAAGTGATTCTGCTCACCTACGGCGGCGGCAAAACTGTCGAAGCCTGGTGGAACCCCAATGCCTCGGCGCTTGCCAAGCAAGACAAGTTGACGGTGAGATCGGTCGCGTCCCCGAGCAGCAAGGCGTTGGCGCAAATGGCAGACCGCTCACTGCAATTGCAGTGCACTATTCAGGATGGTGAGGCGTGGATTTCTGATGAACAAGACCGCTTGTTGATTGAAATCGCGCAGTTGCATCCCACACAGTAGCCCGATTAAGATCTCGTGACCGATCGTCAGGAAAGCACCATGGCAAGCATTGAGGAACTTCGAAGCACGTTGATCCGCAGTTTCGCCACGCCGGACGCTACCTGGCAGACGATGGATCGCGCACCGCTTTACGACGGCGTAATCAGCAAACGGCTGGCGAGCGACACTGCTGCAAAAAAAATGGGGCTTTCGGTGGACATCCTGCCTGCCGGAAAACGCGCCTGTCCGTACCACTTTCATTACGTCGAAGAAGAAATATTCATTGTGCTTGAAGGCAGCGGCACGTTGCGCGTTGCGGGTGAAATGTTGCCGATTTCAGCGGGAGATGCAATCTTCATTCCGCCTGGCCCAACGTTTCCGCACCAGATCATCAACACGTCAGATGCGCCGCTCAAATATCTCTCGGTGAGCACGCACGCCGAGGCGGAGATTTGCGAATATCCCGACTCAGGTAAGTATCTGGCGTTCGCCAAAAGCGGGTCGGAAACTTTGCTCAACGACGGGCGAATGCACAGGGCCAAGGACGATCTTGACTACTGGGACGGTGAGCCTTGATAGGTCTAGCATTGAGCCGTCACCGACCGCTGTAAACCGTCTATCCGCGTTTCACTTTCAGCAGGAGACCATCATGCAACTGGGTGCTTTTTCCGTCAGCCTTGCCGTAAAAGATATCGCGGCGTCACGCCATTTTTATGAAAAATTGGGCTTCAGCGTTTTCGGCGGCGATCAGTCACAGAACTGGTTGATCATGAAAAATCATGAGCACGTCATTGGCCTGTTTCAGGGCATGTTCGAAAAGAATTTGCTCACCTTCAATCCGGGCTGGGATCAACATGCGCAGCCGCTTCACGGGTTCACCGATGTGCGCGCGCTGCAGCGCCAATTGAAGGCCAACGGTCTTGAATTGATTTCTGAGGCTGACGAAACCAGTGTTGGAGCTGCAAGCCTCATGCTGACCGATCCCGATGGCAACACCATCCTGCTCGATCAACACGTCTAGCGCTATTCCAGCTCTGTGTCCGTTTCTTTCACTATAGAGCCGGCACGATTTAATGATGAGTTTTAGCGGGCTTGAGTTGACTTACGCGCATGAAAATGAGGGCGCACGCAATCATTGAGTTAATGGACGCCCTTACAAGAGACGCCGTCAAGACAAGGTTTCTGATACTCGACCACCTGCGGGTGCTCACGGAACCCCTTGAATGCTTGGGCGACAGAACGTGTTGACCACATGGAGTGGTTTTATCTGTCCAGCCACAGCCCGGAGTAAGTCTCGATGAGCGACTGAGCGCGGATATGAAGCATGCGATCAGTTCGAAGGAGCCCGTGCGCGCTCAAGCAAAACTGCGTGCCGCGGCGGTCGAAAAAGCTGATATTAGAAAAGTCGTGGATCGCTGCGTTCAGCACCGCTGCTACGCCAATCGCAACGCCCGAATCAATGCATCCCACCCCAGATCAAAGGTGCGATCAAAGTGCTCCGGCGCGGAGTATGGACGGGCATTTGCGACCAGCGGATAGTCGTGCGCGACCGCGTCCTGCGTCATCGGCGACAGCGACGAATGGCCTTGTGCGTAGCCGCTGCTCTCGTCGAGCGTTGCACCTTGCACGTAGTAACCCAGTATGCGAAAGCCGCGCACCGACATCTCTGTTGACAGGCCGGCATCGGTGAAGCAGGCCAACATTTCGCTCATGAAGCGAACGCCAGTGGGCGAATTCCACTGGTGCAGCGACAGCCACAGATAGAAACGCGGATGCTGAAGTGAAATGCGCCGCCAGCCATCCGCGAACTGTCGCAAGCGGTCTGCCGGACGCAGCGTTTTGTCAGGAATCGGCATGCCGCCGAGCACGCGATCAACCAGCGCGTCGAGGATGTGCGCTTTGCTCGGAAAGTGATGATAGATGCTCATCGCCTCGCAACCGAGCCGCTCGCCGAGCTTTCGGGTGCTGAATGCCTCAATGCCGCTTGCGTCAATTAGTGCCAACGCTTCGATTTCGATGCGCTCTCGGGTAAGGGCGATGCGCTCGGGGCGCGGCGCTTTGCGGGCGGTTTTGGTGGATTTCGAGGTCTGATTGCGGCTCATATCCAAGGTTACCGCCTTTACAAACCTTACGACGTAAGTTTAGTGCTAAACTTACGTCGTAAGTTATCAGTATGTTCACCCACAACAATGACCTCACTCTCCTTCATCCCGCTCCAATCCAGCCTCACGGCACTTCGCGTCGTGACGCCGCTATTTTTTATCGCGCATGCCGTGGTCAGGATCATCAACGACACCATTCCGCAGTTCGCAAGTTTTCTTGGTTCGCGCGGATTTCCGCAGCCGCTCGCGTGGGTGTGGGCGATCACTGCTGTTGAAATCGTTGCTGGCACACTGATGATCGTCGGCGTCAGCGTACGCTGCATGGCCGCCATGCTCGCCAGCATCGCCGTCGGCGGCATCGTTCTCATCCACG
>JAYSUK010000072.1:0-5838 GCA_043719085.1 Burkholderiales bacterium
CCCACTCTACGATCTGCATGTGAGCCTCGGCGCGCGCATGGTGCTGTTTGCTGGCTACGACATGCCGGTGCAATATCCGCTCGGCGTGATGAAGGAGCATCTGCACACACGCGCTCACGCTGGGCTATTCGACGTATCGCACATGGGGCAGGTTGAACTGCATGGGCCGGACGCCGCGAAAGCACTTGAAACGCTGGTGCCGGTGGACGTGATCGGCATCGCGCCGGGCAAACAGCGCTACGCCCTGTTCACCAACGACACGGGCGGCATTCTTGATGACTTGATGATCTTCAACACCGGCAGCTACCTGCATGTGGTGGTGAATGCGGCATGCAAAGCGCAGGACATTGCGCATTTGCGGAAGCACATTGGTGATCGCTGCGAGATTCGCGTGCGTGATGATCTTGCGCTGCTCGCGTTGCAGGGGCCGGGGGCTGAGGCCGCGCTGAAAGGCGTTGCTGTCGGCGATATCCCGCAGACTTTTATGGCCGGCGGACGCTTGCTGCTAGCGGGTATTGATTGCCTCGTGACACGCTCTGGCTACACCGGTGAAGACGGCTTTGAAATTAGCGTGCCTGCTGCGCAATGTGAAGCACTGGCGAAGGCACTGCTGGCGCAAGCCAATGTGCAACCGATTGGTTTGGGCGCGCGCGATTCGTTGCGGCTTGAAGCGGGGCTGTGTTTGTATGGCCATGATCTTGATACGACGACCACTCCGGTTGAGGCGTCACTCAACTGGGCGATGCAAAAAGTGCGCCGCACCGGCGGCGAGCGCGCAGGTGGCTTTCCGGGCGCAAACGTAATTCTTGGTCAGCTTGACCAACCCTTAACCTTGAAACGAAAGCGCGTGGGGCTCAAACCTGAAGGTCGCGCGCCGGTGCGTGAAGGCGTTGAGTTGCAGGACGCGAGCGGCGTGAAAATCGGCTTTGTTACCAGCGGCGGCTTCGGCCCCACAGTGAACGGCCCGGTCATCATGGGTTATGTTGATGTTGCGCATTCCGTAGTTGGAACAAAAATTAACGCCATGCTGCGCGGAACGCCAACGCCATTGACGGTGGTTGGCATGCCGTTTGCACCACACGGCTATAGACGAACCTAAGTCCGTAGGGTGAGCAGCCTCTGCCCACCCTACCGCCCGGTGGGCAGAGGCTGCCCACCCTACCCATTTACTTTCGAAGGAAACACCATGACCACCCGCTACACCGAAGACCACGAATACATCAAGATGGACGGCGACATCGGCACCATCGGCATCACTGCTTTTGCACAGGACAAACTGGGCGATCTGGTTTATGTCGAGCAGCCGAAAGTGGGCCGCAAGCTCGCGGCGAAAGAAGACGCGGCGATCATCGAATCGGTAAAAGCCGCTGCCGAAGTCAAAGCGCCGGTTGAGGGCGAGGTGATCGAAGTGAATGAGGCCATCGTTGCCGATCCGTCGCTGGTGAACACCGATCCTGAAGGCGCCGGCTGGTTCTTCAAGATCAAGGTGACGAACGCCGCGCAGGTTGCTGCGTTGCATGATGAAACTGCATACAAAGCGATGATTGCCTGAATCATGGTGCTGATTCGCCCGCTTGAGCTGTCTGATCGTGACCAATGGGCTTCGCTGTGGACGAACTACCTCGCGTTCTACAAAACTACGCTACCACCTGAGCAATTTGATTTGACGTGGTCGCGGCTGCATGACGCCAACGAGCCGATGCGTGTGCTCGGCGCGTTCGAGGGCGCGCAGATGCTCGGCATCGTTCACATGATTTTTCATCGCTCGTGCTGGACGGAGGGATCATATTGCTATCTGCAAGACCTGTTCACCGTCGCCGAAGCACGCGGCAAAGGTGTCGGCCGTGCGCTGATCGAAGCGGTTTACGCTGCCGCCAAACTTGAAGGCGCGAATCGCGTGCATTGGCTCACCAACGAGACCAATGCCGAGGCGATGGTGCTCTACAACAAAGTTGCCGATCGCACCGGCTTTTTGCAGTATCGAAAAATTCTCTAGTCGTCATTCCCGCGAAGGCGGGAATCCAGCCTGTAAACCGCGCCACGGGCGCTTGAATACGAACATCATGTCTGATTTTCTCTACCGTCACATTGGCCCCAACCGCGAAGAGCAGATGGAAATGCTCGCTTCTGTGGGCGCGAATTCGCTTGAAGATTTGCTCGCCAAGGTCGTGCCACCGAATATCGTCGGTAGCAAACCACTCTCTTTGCCACCCGCGCTTTCTGAGGTAGAAGTGCTCGCAGAATTGCGCGGTATCGCGAACAAAAATCAGGTGTTTAGAAATTTCATCGGGCAGGGCTATGTCGGCACCGTTACCCCCGGCGTGATCCAGCGCAACATCCTCGAAAACCCGGCCTGGTACACCGCGTACACACCGTATCAGCCCGAAATTTCGCAAGGCCGACTGGAGGCGATCCTCAACTATCAAACGATGATTTGTGACCTCACGGGCATGGACATTTCCAATGCATCCCTGCTCGATGAAGGCACCGCAGCGGCCGAAGCGATGACGCTCGCGCAACGTCAGGCGAAGTCGCAATCAAAAGTGTTCATCGTCGCTGGTGATTGCCATCCGCAGACCATCGAATGCGTGAAAACGCGCGCCGAGCCGCTCGGCATCGAAGTCAAAGTGGGCTTTGCGCCGAAGCTCATGGAGGAAGGCGATTACTTCGCGGTGCTAGTGCAGTACCCATCCACCACCGGGCAGATTCATGACATGGGCCCGTCCGCTGATGCGGCGCACACGAAAGGTGCGCTATTCATCTGCGCGGCTGATCCGCTGGCGCTGGTGCTGCTGAAGGCTCCCGGCGAGTGGGGCGCAGACATCGTGATCGGCACCACACAGCGCTTCGGCGTGCCGATGGGCTACGGTGGCCCGCATGCGGCGTACATGGCCACGCGCGATGCGTACAAACGCAACATGCCCGGTCGCCTTGCCGGCGTGAGCGTGGATGCGCACGGCAAGCCCGCCTATCGACTCACTCTGCAAACACGCGAGCAACACATTCGCCGTGAAAAAGCGACCAGCAATATCTGCACGGCGCAGGTGCTGCTGGCTGTGATGGCAAGCATGTACGCGGTGTATCACGGGCCGCATGGGTTGAAGCTGATTGCTGAGCGAGTGCATGGATTGTCTACGCGCTTTGCGGCCGGGCTCAATGCCATGTGCATCAAGGTTGCTGCGTCGCAGTTTTTCGACACGGTGACCTTCAAGCACGATGCGCACGAGGAGATCGTCGCTACAGCGCGCCACGCGGGCATGAATCTGCGGCACCATGCGCAGTTGTCAGCGGTCGGTGTGACGTTTGACGAGACGCACACCGAGGCTGATGTTGACGCCGTGCTGTTCGCAATTTCGGCCACTATCGAATGTCCGCTGCCGAGCCCGATTCCCGAGGGAACGGGCGCGATTCCGGTCGCGCTGCGGCGTACGAATCCGATCCTCACGCATCCGGTATTCAACACCCATCACTCCGAGACCGAAATGCTGCGCTATTTGCGCCGCCTTGCAGACAAAGATCTCGCGCTTGATCGCACGATGATTCCACTCGGCTCGTGCACGATGAAGCTGAACGCCACCACCGAAATGGTTCCCATCACCTGGCCCGAGTTCGGCAACATGCACCCGTTCGCGCCTGCCGAACAGGCAAAGGGTTACGCGGAGCTCACGAAAAATCTCGAAAATATGTTGTGCAAGATCACCGGCTTTGATGCCGTGACCTTGCAACCTAACAGCGGCGCGCAGGGCGAATACGCTGGGTTACTCGCCATTCGCGGCTATCACGCCAGTCGTAATGAGGCGCATCGCAACATCTGTTTGATTCCCTCATCGGCGCACGGCACCAATCCAGCATCCGCGCAGATGTGCGGCATGGAAGTGGTCGTGACGAAATGCGACGAACAGGGCAATGTTGATGTTGCGGATCTCAAAGCGGCGGCTGAAAAGCATTCAAAAAATCTTGCCGCGTTGATGATTACGTACCCCTCCACGCACGGCGTTTTCGAAGAAGCCATCAAGGAAATCTGCGAAATTGTGCATACGCATGGTGGGCAGGTTTACATGGACGGCGCAAATCTCAACGCACAAGTCGGCGTGACTTATCCGGCTGAAATCGGCGCGGACGTAAGCCACATGAATCTGCACAAAACCTTCTGCATTCCGCATGGCGGCGGAGGGCCAGGTGTGGGCCCGATTGGTGTGAAATCGCAACTTGCGCCCTTTCTACCCGGTCGCGGCAAGGTTGGCCCGGTAAGCGCTGCGCCACAAGGCTCGGCGAGCATTCTGCCTATTCCGTACGCCTACATTCGCATGATGGGTGGCGACGGGTTGCGCGAGGCGACGGCGGTCGCAATTCTCAATGCGAACTACATCGCGAAGAAATTAGCGCCGCATTTTCCGGTGCTCTACACCGGGCATGGCGGCTTCGTCGCGCACGAATGCATCGTCGACGTGCGCCCGATCAAGGAGGTGTGCGGCATCAGCAATATGGATGTTGCCAAGCGCTTGATGGACTATGGTTTCCACGCACCGACCGTAAGTTTTCCAGTGGCGGGCACGCTGATGATTGAGCCAACCGAGTCGGAGCCAAAGGTAGAAATTGATCGCTTCATCGACGCGATGATCGCGATTCGCGAAGAGATTCGCGCCGTTGAAATGGGTGTTTATCCGAAGGACGACAACCCGCTGGTCAACGCGCCGCACACGGTCGAAACGTTACTCGTTGAAGACTGGAATCACGCCTACACACGCGAACAGGCGGCGTACCCGCTGGCGAGTCTGCGCGCGAACAAATACTGGCCACCGGTGGGGCGCGTTGACGATGTCTACGGTGATCGCAACATCATGTGTACGTGCCCTCCCATGGAGAGTTACGCGAGCGTGTAGCTCGGCGTAGGGTATGCGCTCAAATAATCTTGACCGCGCGCCCGATGAATAAAATCGGGCCGGTCGGGCGATCGAGTGGTGAGCCGTTGTGCGGCTCTAACGTGATTTCGAACAGTTGATTTGGCTGCAACGGCGGTAGCTTGTCTAGCGGCACTTCCAGTGATTGTCCGGGCTTGACGAGGCCGAGCGAAACCGGGCCTTTCCAGTCGTCGCCTTTGGTCCAGAACTGTAGCGATTTGTCGGCCGCCACTTCCATCTTGCCGAGCGGAATCAGGCGTGCCTGTTGTGAATTGGTGCCTGCTTGCACGATCCAGCCGGGTGATTTGTCTTGCGGGCCCACTAGCACGACCATGTAACCTGGTGCGGGCGATTGGCCGAACTTGGTGACAACTACGAAACCCATCAAAACGGTAGCTGCGAACCCAGATACGGCCAGACGACGCCACAGGCGAAGGCTATTCCACCAGTTTGCCTCGACAGTTTTAACCATCGGAACTGCGCGCAACGCAGCAGCGGCATTCGCGGCATCCAATTTCGCGACTACCGAAGATTCAATGCGCGTCCAAAGTTGCGGTGATGGTTCAACCGGTTCAACCAGTGCATGCAGTGGCACAAGCTTTTCCTGCCAAAGCTCCACCGCAGTGCGCAAGGCAGCGTCGTTCGCCATGCGCAGTTCAACGCCTGCACGACTCGCCGCAGAGAGCGTACCGAGCACGTACTCGCCCGCTAGCTGCTCAATGTCGTCCGGTGAGTTGTTCATGCCATGCAATCGCGCAGCGATAGCAGGCCGCGTTTGATCCACGCTTTGACGCTGCCCAGCGGCGCATTCAGGCGTTCGGCGATTTCGCTGTGCGAGCAGCCGTCGAGGTAGGCCGCGAGGATGCTGTTTCGCTTCGGCGCGTCGAGCGCTTGCAGGCATTGGTCGAGGCGACCGATGTCAGCGTTGATCTCGAAC
>JAYSUK010000073.1:0-17873 GCA_043719085.1 Burkholderiales bacterium
CATTTCATCGCGGCGGGTCTTGCGTACGCATTCGGCGGAACCGCAAGCGTTCCGCCCTACTTTCCGCGCCTTAACCCCAACACCATCACCGCCGCCACAACGATCAACGCGCCGACGATCTGAATCGGCGCTATCGCTTGCCCGAGGATGAGCCAAGCGAGCGCAAGCGCGAACACGGGTTCTACGTTCATGATCGCCGAATTGCCTGCGACGCCCAGCTTCGGCAGTACGGTGAACATGATGGTGAAGGCGGTGCCGTAGAGGAAGGTGAGCATGCCGAGGCCCGCCCAGCCTAGCGCGATGCTGGGGCCTGGGCCGCTGGGCAATTGCAGGCCACCGTGCAGAGTCGCGCTGACGCTTGCGACCAGGCCTGCTGTTGATAGGGTGGTGAAGGTGCGAACTCGGCCGTCGAGGCCGGTGATTTCGTGTTGGGTGAGGATCATGGCGAGGCCGAACAGCAAGGCCGCCAGAACAGCAAACGCGACGCCGACGCCGATCTGCTGCCATTGCGCGCTGGCACCGAGGCCTGACGCGGCGCCGAGCACGTCCAGCGCGAGTGCGAGGCCGACCAGAATCACCGGCATGGCAATCAGCATCGCGCGCTCGGGCTTTTTGCCGTAGAGCACACGGTCCCAGAACGCGGCGCACAGCGGATAGGTGTTGAACGCGAGCAGCGCCAGCGCGACCGGCAGCCGCGCGACGGACGAATAAATGGATAGGCTTTGAAAGCCGATCAAGAGCCCGATCAGCGGCAGAAAGCGTTTTTGTCGCGCGCTCAGCGTGGCAAAGCCGAAGGGTACGCGTTGCACTCGCAGCAGCGCGAACAGCACAACCGCCGTGACCGCGCTACGGAACACGACGGCGGTGGCGACATCGACGCCGTTGTTGAAGGCCAGCCTTGCTGCGACATGGTTGCCGCCCATCATCAGCGCGATCAGAAGCAGGGTGGCAAAAGCAGCGCCACTGAGCGCGCGGGGTGGAGACATAAACGAAGCTTAGCGCGTGAATACGTCAAAGCTGATCGAGGATTTCGGTTGTGCGGGCGCGCGCCCGACGCTGGTGTGTTTCGATGCTCGCTCGACTCATAGGGCCACCTGGTTCTCTGCCTTGACCAATGGTTTTGATCCAAGTGCTCGCTTGAATTCCGCAAGCGTCGCCAATCGCGCTTCGGCATGGTCAACCACGGGCAGCGGATAGTCACGCCCCGGAACAAAATCTCTCGCTCGTTGCTCAACGGGCGGCGTTAACCACGGCGCATGAATATCCTTATTTGAAAGCTTCGCGACTTCCGGTACGTACTTCCTGATGAACATGCCGTTTTCGTCGAAATTCTGGCTCTGCGTGGTAGGGTTGAAGATTCGGAAATACGGTTGCGCATCGCAGCCCGTGGATGCCGCCCACTGCCAGCCGCCATTGTTGGCGGACAGGTCAAAATCGTTGAGTTTTTCAGCGAAATATTTTTCACCCCAACGCCAGTCGATGAGCAAATCTTTGGTCAAAAAACTGGCTGCGACCATGCGCAAGCGATTGTGCATGTAGCCGGTCTGGTTGAGCTGGCGCATCGCGGCGTCGACCAGCGGATAGCCCGTGCGGCCTTCGCGCCACGCGGCGTATCGCTCGGGATCGTTGCTCCAGCGGATGGCATCGTAATCCGCCTTAAACGCGCCGTCCACCACGCGCGGATTGTGGTGGAGGATGTGAACGTAGAAGTCGCGCCAGATGAGCTCCGAGAGCCACACCTCGGCCCCGCGCGAGCCTTCCTGCCAGCGCTGCCAGGCGGCCGCCGCGAGGCCGCGAATGGAGACCGTGCCGAAGCGCAAATGGGTCGAGAGATACGACGGCCCTTTGATCGATGGAAAGTTTCTGGTGTCGCTGTAGCGGTCAATGCGTTCCAGAAATTCGCTGAAGAGTTTCTCGCCGCCTGAGGAGCCCGTGGGGAAATTCAGGGCAATTAGATTGGTTCGCTGAAAGCCCATGTCTTCCAAAGACGGCATTTCGGTCGTGCTTCGCGAACCTGGATCGTGTGCGGTGTCCCCCACCGCAACACGCTCCCCCGGCGAGAGGGAGCAGAACATCGCTTTATGCGCTTCGATTGGATACGGCTTCACATAGAACGCCTCCACCCGCTTTAACCACGCATTTTTATAAGGCGTGAATACCGAGAAAAACTTGCCCGCGCCAGTCAACACTTCGTCTTTCTCGAAGATGACATGATCTTTACGTGTCTCAAACGTGATGCCTTTGGTTTTCAGCATTGCTGCGACATGTGCGTCTCGGGCCACGGCCTCTGGTTCGTAGTCGTGATTAGTGAATACGGCGTCGACATCCAATGCCTGCGCAAGTCGGGGAATTGCGTTGCTGGCCGTGTCGTAGATCACATGCAGCGCGCCGCCCATTGCCTCGAGCGCAGCGCGCAACTCCAGCACGCTTTGCCAAATGAATTCCACGCGGCGATCGGCCCTGTCAACGAGTGCGTCGAGTATTTTGCGGTCAAACACGAACACGCAATGGACACATTCAGAGTTCGTCAGCGCCGCGTGCAGCGCAGCATTGTCAAAGGGCCGTAAGTCGCGGCGAAACCAGAATAGGGCGGTGGGGTACTTCATGGTTGTCATTTTGCCAGCGCCCCTGGGCGCCATGCGCACCCATGCGCCGCCTGCTGCCCACGTAGAATTGTCGTTATGGATTCCAGTTGTCTCGCAGGTCACTTCCTGATCGCCATGCCAGCGATGCAAGACCCCAATTTCAAGGGGACGGTGACCTATCTATGCGAGCACAATGAAGACGGCGCGCTGGGCGTTGTGGTGAATCGGCCGACTGCACTGACGATGGACACGCTGTTCGAGCAAATCGAAATCGTGGTCTCGGATCTCGCGCTGGCGCAACGCAAGGTGCATTTCGGTGGGCCGGTCAGTGTGGAGCACGGTTTTGTGCTGCATCGCTCGCACGGCTCGTGGAATTCGTCAATCTCGGTCAGCGATGAGCTGTCACTGACCACTTCAAAAGACATTCTGGAAGCGGTCGCCAACGGCAGCGGCCCCAGCGAATGGTTGCTCACGCTGGGCTATGCCGGTTGGGGCGCAGGCCAGCTTGAAGAGGAGATCGCGGCGAACGCGTGGCTCACCGTACCAGCCGACGCGGATCTGTTATTCGCCACGCCCGCAGACGGTTTGGTGGACGCCGCGATCAAGCGTCTGGGCATCTCAAAATTTGCGCTGTCGAACCTCGCGGGCCACGCGTGAAGAGCAACACCTTTCTTGCGTTTGACTTCGGCGAACGCAGAATTGGTGTGGCCATCGGCAACGATTTGACCGAAACCGCGAACCCGTTGATGGCGATTGATGCGACCAACGATGACGGTCGTTTTACGGCGATTGCAACGCTAGTGAAAAACTGGACGCCGAGTGCATTTATCGTTGGTCGTCCTGCGCATCCCGACGGCAAAGCGCATGCGATGACGGCTCGCTGCGAAAAGTTTGCACGACAGCTCACGGGGCGTTTTGCGCTGCCGGCGCATCTGGTGGACGAGCGCTACACGAGTGTCGATGCGGCGCGTGCGCTGTCTGGCAGCAAACTCACTGGGCAGAAGAAAAAGCAGGCGATTGACGCCGAAGCAGCGGCGCAGATTCTGCGCCGCTTTTTTGTGGAGGGCCCGATGCTCAGCAGCGACCCGGAAAACACGGTGACTCAATGAGCACAATGGACAACTCACTGCCCGACGCCGAAGTGCTGTTCGCCGATTTGAAAGCGCAGATGGCGTCGAGCATCGCGGTTGACGCGAAACTAGTCGGCGTGTTCTCTGGCGGCGCATGGCTCGCCGATCGGTTGAAGGCGGAGCTGGATGGCGAGCACGAAGTGGGCTACATCGACGTGTCTTTTTATCGCGATGATCTGTCCACCAGCGGGCTCAAAAGCAATGTGCGCAGTACGCAGATTTCGTTCTCGGTTGAAGGCGCACACATCGTGATTGTTGATGACGTGCTGTTCACTGGGCGTTCGATTCGCGCAGCGGTGAACACACTGTTTGATTTCGGTCGGCCGGCGTCAGTGCAACTTGCGGTGCTGGTTGATCGTGGTGGTCGCGAGTTGCCGATCGCTGCCGATTACGTTGGTATTCCGCTGATCGTGGCGACGGACTTGATGTTGGCGCTGAGCAAAACTGATGACGGAAAATTTGTGTTGACCACCGAAGCACGGAGGCCTCGTTGATGCTGTCGAAGAAGAATTTGCAGCTCAACGACAACGGCGATTTGCATCATCTGCTTGCCATCGAAGGGCTACCGAAACGCATCATCGAGCGCATTCTCGATACTGCTGAAAGCTTTGTCGGTATCAACGAGCGCGAAGTGAAAGTGGTGCCGTTGTTGCGGGGCAAATCAATTTTCAATATCTTTTTCGAAAATTCAACGCGCACTCGCACCACGTTCGAGATCGCAGCGAAGCGTTTGTCAGCGGATGTCGTGAGCCTTGACGTGCAGCGTTCAAGCACTAACAAGGGCGAGACGATTCTCGACACCATCGCGAATCTCACGGCCATGCATGCCGACATGTTCGTTGTGCGCCACAGCGAGAGCGGCGCTCCATATCTTATTGCGCAACATGCCGCGCCGCATGTGCATGTGGTGAACGCGGGTGATGGTCGTCACGAGCATCCGACGCAGGGTCTGCTTGATGTGTTCACTATTCGTCGCTACAAAAAAGATTTCACGCGCCTGACAGTCGCCATTGTGGGGGACATACTGCACTCCCGTGTCGCTCGCTCGCAGATCCACGCGCTAACTACGCTCGGGGTGCCCGAAGTGCGCGTGATCGGACCGCGCACGTTGTTGCCTGCGGATATCGAGCGCCTCGGGGTGCGCGTGTTCACGTCGCTGGAAGAGGGGCTGAAAGGCGTGGATGTGGTGACTATGTTGCGAGTGCAAAACGAACGCATGACGGGGGCGTTGCTGCCTTCAGCGAGCGAGTATTTTTCGCGCTATGGACTCACCGCGCAAAAGCTCGCGCTGGCCAAGCCCGACGCGATTGTGCTACATCCCGGCCCGATGAATCGGGGCGTGGAGATTGATTCTGCGGTGGCTGACGGCAGCCAGTCGGTCATCTTGCCGCAGGTCACCTACGGCATTGCAATCCGCATGGCGGTGATGGCGATTTTGGCTGGAGCAACCCGTTGAAGATCGCCATTCGCAAAGGCCGCGTGATTGATCCAGCATCAAAATTTGACGCGGTCGCTGACGTATTCATCGCCGCCGGAAAGATCGTCGCCATCGGCAAACCGCCCGCCGATTGGGTGAGTAACAAAGAGATCAACGCTGATGGCTGTATCGTCGCGCCTGGTCTGGTTGACCTCGCCGTCCACGTCAAGCGCGGCACGCTGACCACCGAAATAGCGGCCGCTGCCGCAGGCGGCGTGACCAGCATGGTGTGTTCGCCCGACACCGATCCGGTGCTCGATGAACCGGGTCTTGTGGACATGCTGCGACTGCGCGCGCAATCGTTTCATTCAACGCACCTGTATCCGCTAGGCGCGCTCACCAAAGACCTCGCGGGCGCGCAGCTGGCGGAGTTGTCGAAGCTCGCACAGGCGGGCTGCATCGGTTTTTCGCAGGCGGATCGTGCTGTTGCTGATACGCAGGTGTTGCTGCGGGCGATGCAATACGCGGCGACGTTTGGCTTCGCCGTGTGGCTGCAACCGGAAGATGTGCATCTCGCCAACAACGGCGTGGCGCATGAAGGCGAAGTCGCCTCGCGCCTCGGCTTGGGCGGTATTCCGTCAAGCGCCGAAATCATCGCACTCGCCACGCACATCGAACTCGCGCGCGTGACGGGCGTCCATCTGCACGTGTGCCGGGTGTCAACCGCAGAAGGCGTGGGGTTGATCCGCGCCGCGAAACTGAACGGCATCAATATCACTGCCGACGTCGCGATCAATCATCTGCACCTGATCGATCTCGACATCGGGCACTTTGATCCTAACTATCGCCTTTCACCGCCCCTGCGCACTTCGCGTGATCGTGACGCACTTCGCGCTGGTGTGATCGATGGAACGATTGATGCCATCGTCTCTGACCACACGCCACGTCCAGAGGGCGCCAAGCAGTTGCCGTTTGCCGAGGCCGCACCAGGCGCCACGGGGCTTGAAACGTTGTTGTCGCTCACGCTACGTTTTTGCGATTCGGCGAAACTGCCGTTGACGGAAGCGCTAGGGCGAATCACGCATCTCGCGGCAATTGCGGCGGGCCTCAGCGCGGGGCGCATTGCGGTTGATGCTGTTGCAGACGTCTGTGTGTTTGACCCAGGCGCTTACCGGCTCGTCACCAAAGCATCTCTGAAAAGCGCAGGCAAAAACTCACCCTTTTTGGGCTATGAGTTGCCCGGCGTGGTGCGAGCGACGGTGACTGCGGGGCACGTTGCGTTTGAGGCCGCAGCCTAGCAAACCTTGCGGCAGCGATCTGTCTGATCCCGCCGCCGCATTGATCGTCAGCGCCAACGATTTGGTGTTGGTTACAGCGATGAGCAGGATATCTGTGAAATGTGTTGTGTGCGACTGTCGCATTTGTGCGCGCTTATTATGCGGGTGGCATCAGAGTTTTCTGCTAATGCGTATGGCGACGCAAGGTTGCTCTTAGGCTGTGATGGCCGGATAGAGTGCTCGAGGCGCTGCAGCCATTATTTTGTGGCTAGATCGCAAGTCGTTCGAGCGCATCGCCATTGGCAATATTTCAAGTAGCTACTCGCGCGGTTTGCGACCATCAATCGATTTTGTTCGTTGTCGCACAGACGATACGAAAGTCACAAGCTAAAAATAAAAACGTTGCGCGCGGGAACGCTTTGACCGGACGACCCCATAAACTACGTGAGATTACTCGGGTTTTTCCGGTTGAGTAAGAGGTTTTCACCGCACAACCCAAAAGGAAAGACTCCCATCGCGGCGATGGGTACCTGCTTGCGTGATGCTTTTAATTGATGTTTCTTAATCGCCTTTCTTCCGGCGCGCTGTTCTGCGTGTATGTATGCGTCGGCTGTGTGAATGCACAGGTAACTGATCAGGACATCGACCGTTGGCTGAATGTCGCGAAGGCGGGTCGTCCCCTTGAGGCGCTCAGTGCCTTGCGCGATGTAGTTGCGGCGAATCCTGCTTCGCTACGGGCTGCGCGTGATCGAGTGGTTGTTGCAAGCTGGGCCGACGCGCACGAGGAGGCGCTCGCGGCTTACGCGCAACTCTCTGGCGTTATTCCCGGCTATGTGAAGGCGGCAGCTGCGTTGTCGGCGCGGCGCCTGGGTCGCTTCGAGCAGGCCGAACAGCTCTATCGTGCACAGTTGGTTAGTGAGCCCAACCAGCGTGAGGCCCAGGCGGGTGTGGTGCTCAGTCGCCTGGGCGCCGAGGTAAACGGCAATGATGCTGCTGTTGTCGCCGCCCGTGCAGAGGAGGCCGCTACCCTCGCGCTTGGTTGGTTGCCGCAACAGCGAAGTGCTCGCGCCACGCGCGAATGGGTGCCACTACTGGAGGCGCTCGCCATCGTGCGCGAACGACAGCGGCGCTATACCGAGGCGTTGACTGCATGGCAGACATTGCTTCAGGCAGCGCCCGACTCAACGGTTGCGCGGCGAGCCTTGCTATTTGTTGCCAGCCGCCTGGGCGCAGCAAGCGTTGCTGAGTCGCTGGTAAGTAGTGTGGGCAGCGGCCTTGACGAGGTTTCCCGCCTGAGGGTTCGTCAAGACGGCACGGCCACTGCGATCCGCTGGGGTGAAGTGCAGGCCGATGTCGATACAGCGGTGGCGCGCTTCGGTTGGACTAATCGCGGCCTCAGCAGCAACCTGACGGATCGCGCGCTGGCACCCGTCGCATCGTCGCTTTCGCGCAATGCTGCCTTTGATCGCATGATTGCCCTGCGTGACCGGGTGCTCATGTTAGACGCGATAAAGCTGTATCGGTCGTTGGTCGATAGCAACATTGAGCTGCCTGCGTATGTGATTGTTGCTGCTGCCGACGCCTATCTTTACGAGCGGCAACCGGCTATTGCGCGTGATCTGTACCGCTCGGGCATCGCGCTTGACCAGGCTCAAAGCGCTGGCGGTAAACCCAATCGAGAGTGGCAATTTTCGCTGATGTGGGCCTTGCTCGAGTGTGAGCAATGGCAGGAAACACACGATTTGGTGGCGCAGCTGTGGTCGGAAGCGCGCACTGCAACCAAGCTTGCCGACCCTGAGCCCGCTGAGTTCACGCGGCTGACGCGAGCCAGCGTGGTGCAGGCACTGGTCCGACTCTATGCTGACGAACTGCGACCTGCGCATGCATTACTAAGCAATTTGCGAGATCTCGCGCCACATAGCCTATCGATTCGCGCGGCCTATGCGGCGTGGTTGCAAAGCAACGGCATGCGTTTTCAATCCAACGAATTGTTGCGTCAAACGCTAGCGGAAGATCCTGATTATCTAACGGCGCGCATTGCGCTGGCCGACTCGGAGTTCAACCTTTCGCGTTTTGCCTCAACGCGCGAACGGGTTGCGAAGTTGGCGCAGGAGTATCCAGAGAGTCGGGCGGTGCAGCGCTCTCAGGACACGCTGGTCATGCACGATGCGCCGGAGTTAAAGCTTGCAGCATCGCTTGGGTCACCGCGAGGGGATCGGGTCGCCACCCGCGAACGGCGCATTGATGCGACGCTCTACAGCCCACCGATTTATGAGAACTACCGCGCCTTTGTTCATGTTTTTGACGCTGTAACCGGCACGGATGCGGGTAGCGCTCATCGAAGCCGTGTTGGTGTCGGTGCAGAGCTGCGTCGCGAGGGGTTGGACATGAGCCTTGAGTTGCACGGCGATACTCGCCCGAATAGTCAGCGTGCTGGTGTGGCATTGCAGTTAAGCCTGTGGCCGTCGGATCTGTGGCGCGTGCGTGCGGGCGTAGATACCAACACGCTGGACATTCCGCTGCGCGCCACGCAGGCGGGAGTTTTTGCGCGCCAGTTGTCGCTGGAGCTTTCGTCTCGCTACGCCTATTTGCGTGGGGCCACCCTCGGCATCAACGCATATCGCTTCAGCGATGGAAACAACCGTCTCAATCTTGCGGCCTCGTGGCAACAGCGCCTGATCGAAGGGCCGGTATATCGGCTTGATGGCAACCTCAGTGCCTACGCATCGAGCAATAGCCGCAGCGACGTGCCTTATTTCAGCCCGCGTCGGGATGCATCGGTGGAGGCCACGCTCACTAGCGAGTGGCGCACCTGGCGTTTCTATGAGTCGAGTTTCATGCAGCGTCTGGCAGTATCTGCGGGCGAGTACTGGCAGCAGAGCTATGGAGGACTACCAACGCTTGCGGCGCGTTATGAGCACGAGTGGGAGGGTCAACGTAATTATGTGCTGCGCTACGGCGTTAGTTGGTCGCGTCGTCCCTTTGATGGCCAACAAGAATCACGTATTCAGGGCTATTTTGATATCGACTGGAGGCTGCGATGAGCTTGCTGCTGCCACGATGGGCGGCGCTCGCGTTTATAGTGGGCGCGCTGATTGGGTGTGACCCCGGCGCTGCTCAGCCTATCAAAGCCGTCCCGCCGAGCGAACTTGCGACAGACGCCTCGCCGATCGCAAGGTCGGCGTCGCAAGTGGGCGACTTGCACATCATTTCGTATCACGATGTAGTCGTTGATGACGCGGCACGACGCCTGTTGCGAGACCGGCAAGCGGTAACCCTGACGATGCTCATTCGTCACTTCGCCTGGCTGCGCGACAACGACTATACCGTGGTGTCGATGGCGCAGGTGATCAACGCGCGTGCGGGTGGCAAGACGCTGCCGCCTCGTGCGGTGTTGCTTAGTTTTGACGACGCCTATAAAAGCTTTCACACGCACGTCTTGCCGCTGCTTGAGTTGTTCGATTACAGCGCGACGCTCGCGGTGGTGGGTTTGTGGATTGAAACCAGCGACAGTGAAAACATACCGTTCGGTGACGAAAAGCTGCCGCGCGCGCGCTTCATGAACTGGCTTGAGCTGCGCGACGTCGCCGCCAGTGGCCGCGTAGAGATTGCCTCGCACAGCTTTGATCTGCATCGCGGGCACATCAGCAATCCGCAGCGCAATGTCGAACCCGTCGCCACGACTCTGCGCTTCGACGTGGGTAGCAACAGCTACGAGAGTGCGGCGAGTTTGGCAAACCGGGTTGGCGAGGATCTGCGGCGCAATAATGAGTTGCTATTTCAGCGTTTAGGTGTGCGTCCCCGGGTGATTGTGTGGCCTTATGGTGCGCACACGCCGGGCACGCAGCGCATTGCGGCGGGGTTGGGGCTGGGCGTGGGGCTGACGCTGGAAAATGGTATTAACCGCAGCGACACGCCGCTTACGGCGCTCAATCGAGTGTTGGTGCAAGCCGATACCGATGCCGCTGATCTGGAACGGGCGTTGCGGCCACAACGCGAACGCACCGAGCGTGCGCTTGAAGTCGACCTGGATACGGTGTTTGACGCGGATAATCTCGCGCAGGAAAGAAACTTGAGCGCGCTGCTTGATCGCTTGCAACGATTAGCACCCACGTCGATTTATCTCAAATCAATCAGCGCGGTACGAGACACTAATAGTCGGCCGGGCGCTTACTTTCCGACCACGGTTCTACCGCTTCGCGGTGACTTGTTCAACCGGGTGGCGTGGCAAGTGCGCGCGCGGCTTGGCATTAGTGTGTTTGCGTGGTTGCCCACCGCAGAACTGCCGCCAAGCTTGGCCGCTGCTGAGAGCACCAGCAGAGCTGCGTTGAGCAAATTGTTTTCCGACATGGCGCGCAGCGTGCCACTGGCGGGCGTCTATTTTTCAGAGATTGCCGATGGCGACGATGCCCGCGTGGCTGTGTTGCTGCGGGCAGTGAGTGAAGAGCGGCCCCGTTTGCGCATTGCCCGACGGTTCGCGATCCCCAGTGCAACCGCGTTGGACACGCCCGAGCTGCGTACCCGTTGGTTGGCCCGCACAGGGGCTGTTGACTGGATCGTGATGGAGCCGCCGGCAATCCTTGAGACGAACCTTCCCCGCGTCAACATCATTGGCGATGAATATGAACTGTCGGGTTTTGCGCCCGCTGCTGTTCAGGCTCGCCGCGCGATGCAGCGCGTGTTGGCGCAGTGGGCCGCACGCGGTGTGCCGCTGGATCGCATCGTGTGGCGCGCGTCGGACGAATCAGTAACGGTAACCAAGACGCTCGCCGCGCTTCACGGGGCTGGGGCACGGCACTTCAGCTATGGTGCGCTGCGTCAGCTTGATCTCGCGGCGAGTGATGATTTGCGACGACTGCTGTCGACGGAAAGCACGCCGCTTGCGCGCTGATTTTTCCCCGTTATCGATGGGTCATCGGCTTCGCTCATGAATACACTGAGCTGGCTACAAGACACATCGTTATTGTCGCCGCTGTTTAACTTCGTCTTTTATTACCCGCTGTTCATGGCGTGGATGTGGATGATTGGCGGGCTTTGGTATTACGTTCACTACGAGCGCAAAGATTCGGCTGATCCCGACTTCGAGCCGGTGTTGAAATCGCACCCTAAGGTGTCGATCCTGGTGCCATGTTTTAACGAAGAAGCCAACGTCGAGGAGGTGGTGGCAACCCTTGACCGCATTCACTACCCGGATTTCGAAATCATTTGCATTAATGACGGTAGCACTGATCGTACCGCCGAGATGCTTGATCAGATGCTGCCGCGCTACCCGCGTTTGCGGGTGATTCATCAAAGTAGCAACCAGGGCAAGGCGGTAGCGCTTAATACTGCCGCCCCGTTGGCGAACAGCGAGTTTTTGATTTGCATCGATGGCGACGCCTTGCTTGACCCGCACATCGTGCCGTGGATGTTGCGCCATTTTGATGCGCCTCGCGTCGCGGCGGTTACCGGCAATCCGCGTATTCGCACAAGGTCGACGTTGCTCGGGAAAATTCAGGTCGGCGAGTTCTCGTCGATCATCGGTTTGATCAAACGGGCACAGCGCACCTATGGTCGCGTGTTCACCGTGTCCGGGGTCATTGCCGCATTCCGCAGGAGCGCGCTGCACCAGGTTGGCTACTGGAGTCCAGACATGCTGACCGAGGACATCGATATCTCCTGGAAGCTGCAAACTAACCATTGGGAAATTCACTTTGAGCCGCGCGCACTGTCGTGGATTTTGATGCCCGAGACGATCAAGGGTTTGTGGAAGCAGCGTCTGCGCTGGTCGATGGGCGGCATTCAGGTGGTTTTGAAGTACGCACGTAAATTGCTCGCATGGCGGCAGCGCCGCATGTGGATCATCTGGTTTGAATACGTGGTGAGTGTTGCCTGGTCTTACGCCATGTTGGTAGTGCTTATTTTGTGGGGGCTGACCCAGCTCTTGCCCGTGCCTCCGGCCCTTCACGTGGGCTCGATCTTGCCAGCCTGGCACGGCGTGATCATCGGCAGCACCTGCCTGCTACAGTTTCTGGTAAGCTTAATGATAGATCGGCGCTACGAGCCGAATTTGCTCAAGTATTATTATTGGATGGTCTGGTATCCACTTGCTTTCTGGATGCTCACCATGTTTACCAGCGTTTGGGCGTTGCCGAAAACGCTGCTGCGACGACGCGGTAAACGCGCGGTTTGGGTGAGCCCTGATCGCGGTCTGCAACACGAGGTTCCCAAAAAGTGAATCCACTGATCATCAATCGCCCTCATTTGCAGCGGCCGGCCAATCGTGCGATAGGGACTACTGTCACCTGGTTCTTTTGGATGTTATGGATTTATCTGTGGTTACCGATCATCACCATCGTCGGTTGGTCTTTCGGTATTCATAGTGGCCTTGATCAGATGGTTGAGCGGCTCGGCTATTTGGAGTTCTTGCGCCTGTTGCCAACCTATGTGCTGGCTATTGGTTGTGGGGGAATGGCTTTAATCGGCTGGTCGTACGTGCAGTACCGCCGCTTTCACGGGCGAGAACGGCGCAAGTCGATGCGGGTCGTCGACACCACCGAAATGGCTACAAAACTCGGTCTGAGCGGCGACGGCCTGCAAGGCTGGCAGGGCGAGCGACGGCTCACTGCATTTCACGAACAAGACGGGCGACTGGTAGGCGTGCAGGGCGCGAACACCCGGTCGCCGCAGACTCCCGAGTAGCCTGCGCCCAATCGCAGCCGAGTAGCGGGCTTGCGATTGCCACGCCGGCGTTGCGCTCAGGATCGCTGATAGACGTGGTACGTGCGGGTGGGCACTTCCTGAATCCACTTAAAGTAGCCCACGGAGTACCGCTCGCCGACATTTGGCGCCCATGGGTCGTGGATGCGCAGCGTCGTGCCTTTGCCAGAGGCGTCGTTGTCGCCACGAATTCCGACCACAACAATCACATGTCCGGGGCTGCCCTGGCCCGCTGCATACTTGCCCGACTCCCACAGCATGTCGAGCATGATCGGGCCGCGCTGCAACATGCTTTTAAGTGACGCGGGTGGCCATGACGTCGGCGCCAGCAGGGTCAAGTTATGAGCGGCAGCAAACCGCCCTGGGCCGGTCATGGCGTCGTTGCCGCCCGAGAAGTTTTTAAGTCCGCCGCTGCTGGCGATCAAGTCGGGGGGGGTAATCGCGATCACGGTCGCCTCGTTGGAGCGCTTCATCATCGCTGTGCTAGCTGCCCAGCACGTGGACGGCGTTTGCTGTGGCAGAAAGGGTACTGTGTGCAAAATCGGCGGGTAGCCTTCGGTGCCGAACGCGGCGTTTTGTGTGCACTGGCCCGCTTCACCATCCACCACTAGCCAGTTGGCGGCCTGAAACCGGCGCACTGCCTGCAACGTGAGGTTGCCAAACGAACCATCCGACACCAGTTTTGGACTCGGTACGAGTTTGGCGTTAAGCGCTTCTTGCAGCTTTTTCACTTCGGGCCCACGTGAGCCGATACGTAGATTGTTTGCCATGAAAACCTCCTCAAATTGTGATTTCGTACTTTGGAATAGACGGACTTGCGGGGATGAAGGCGACACGGCAGTGCGGTGCCGTTGAACGCAACATAGCTGGTCATGCGCGCCGTTGCAACTTTTCAATGAAAAGGCTGATTTGATTGGGGTTGCGGCTATTTTCATCAATAGTCGACTTTGTACGAAAAGCGTATTCAGCCCACATAAAATAGAGGTTTCACGCAAAAGCCGTATCGCGCAGCGCTACAATTCTGACTTCCCAATCCCGGTCTTTTGACCTCCCGCCCATGAGCCGCCGCACCACGCTTACGCAGTTTCTGGTTGAACAGCAGCGCGCGGCCCACGCCATTAAACCCGAATTACGTCTGCTGATCGAAGTGGTCGCACGTGCCTGCAAAGCCATCGCGGTAAACGTTGGCAAGGGCGCGTTGGCGGGCATGCTGGGTAGCGCGGGCACCGAGAACATTCAGGGCGAAACGCAGAAAAAACTGGATGTGATTTCCAACGACATCCTGATGGAGGCCAACGAATGGGGTGGCCATCTGGCAGGCATGGCCAGCGAGGAAATGGAGACGATTCACGAGATTCCGAATCGTTATCCCAAGGGCGAATATCTGCTGCTGTTTGATCCGCTCGACGGCTCGTCGAACATTGATGTGAACGTCTCGATCGGTACTATCTTTTCCGTGCTCAAAGGCCCGGAAAACATGGGGCAGGTGAGTGAGAAATCGTTCCTGTTGCCGGGCACCGAGCAGGTGGCGGCGGGCTATGCGGTGTATGGCCCAACGACCGTGTTTGTGCTGACCGTCGGCACGGGCGTGCATTGCTTCACCCTGGATCGCGAAATGGGCTCGTGGGTGCTCACGCAGGCGAATTTGACGATCCCCGAGGAGACGCAGGAGTTCGCAATCAATATGAGCAACATGCGGCACTGGGAGCCGCCTGTGAAACGCTATATCGACGAGTTGCTGGCCGGAAAAGACGGCCCGCGCGGCAAAGATTTCAACATGCGCTGGGTGGCCTCAATGGTGGCCGATGTGCATCGCATCTTGACTCGGGGTGGCGTGTTTTTGTATCCGCGCGATGCGCGGACGCCTGACAAGCCCGGCAAGCTGCGCCTGATGTATGAGGCTAATCCGATGAGTTTTATCGTTGAACAAGCGGGCGGCACTGCAACAAACGGCCTTCAGCGGATTCTGGAAGTGCGGCCGGATCAACTCCACGAGCGCGTCAGCGTTATCCTTGGAAGCAAGAACGAAGTAGCACGCATTACGCAATTTCACGCGCATTAGAAGGCGACCCTTTCAAACTGTGAGCTCATACAGAAGCCTCTCTTTCACCGGCATTACGCGCGAAGCAATCGAGAACGATTACTCGCGCGAAGCCATCCGCAACTCACCGCTTGCCGATCATGTGCTCTGTGACGTAGCCCTCGGGCAATCACTCGACGGCATGCTCGAAGAATGGGACGGCGAGACCGACGTCCACGTCTTCGCCTACGGCTCGCTGATCTGGAACCCGTGCATGGAGCACAGCGGCCGCACCGCCGCCACCGTGCGCGGCTTTCATCGCCGCTTCTGTCTGTGGAGCAACGTTTATCGCGGCACGCCGGAGAACCCCGGTCTGGTGCTGGCGCTGGATCGCGGCGGCGCGTGCCGTGGTGTCGCGTATCGGCTGCATGCCAACGTGGCGCGCAAGGAGCTGGCACTGCTGTGGCGTCGCGAAATGTTCGGCGGCAGCTACGTCGCTAAATGGCTCAATGCAAAGACCGAGGACGGCCCGATTCGCGCGATTGCCTTTGTGATGAATCACCGATCCAAAGCCTATGCCGGACGACTTGCAGATGAGCATGTGGTGGAAAAACTCGCCACCTGTCGGGGGCATTACGGCTCCGGCGCGGACTATTTGTGTCAAACGGCGGCGGCATTGCGCGCGGCGGGGCTCGATGATCCGCATATGGATCGGCTGTGCGATCTGTTATCCGCTCGCGAAGTTGAAATGCCCTGTGCAGGTACTGCCCGCTAGTTGAGCTAATGTTGCTGCGCGGTGCTACCGCTTCTGCTGCTGCGGACGCTCACGATTCAGAAAACACTGGCTAGCGCGGCCTTCCGGCCTGTGATACCGTGCCGCATCTTTGAAATTTTGTACAAACAAACGAGGGATTTATCATGGGTTTACTGGACGGCGTGTTGGGTGCGGTACTTCAAAATCGCATGGCTGGCGGCAATCAGGGCGGGGGGCAGCAAGACCTGCTGACGAGTGTGATTGGCGGATTGATTCAGCAAGCCGGTGGAGTTGGCGGCCTGCTCGGCATGCTCAAGAAAGGCGGATTGGGTCAGCAAGCGGATTCGTGGCAGAGCACCGGCCAGAACATGCCGGTCGAAAGCGGCGACCTGATGCAGGTGCTTGGCGGCATGATGGGTGGTGGCGGCTCGGGCGGCGGTGTTGCCGATGTGCTCGGACAGGTGCTGGGCGGTGGCGCGCAACAAGCGCAGCAAGGTGGCATGGGTGGCGGACTGGGCGGCCTGCTCGGCTCGGTGCTCGGCGGCGCCGCGCCCGGTGGCGCGGGTGGCAATCTGGGTGACCTGCTGAGCAAAAGCGGCATTGGTCAGGACCAACTGGGCGGATTGTTGGCGCAGGTTTTGCCCGGTGTGATCGACGGTATGACGCCTGGTGGTCAGGTGCCGCAGGCGCATTCAAACGACATGATGTCCAGCGTGCTTGGCAGCGTGCTCAAGAGTGCGATGGGTGGCGGCGGTGGCAAGGGCGGCGGGTTGTTCGGCTAGGCGAGCGCTCGCTCCTACAATACGAAAAGCGGCGCGGAGCCGCTTTTTTTACGAGCCAAGACATTTGAATTTATTTGACGCAACCCTGCTCGGCATCGTCGAAGGCGCGACCGAATTTTTGCCGATTTCCAGCACTGGGCATCTGATCGTTGCGGCGTCGTTACTGGGGACGCATGACGAGCGCGGCAAAGTGTTCGAGATTGCCATTCAGATTGGTGCCATTTTCGCCGTGGTGTGGGCGTATCGAGATCGCTTTAGTCGCGTGCTCACTGGAATCGGGCGGGAGCAAACCGCCAATCGTTTTGTGCTGAATTTGTTGCTTGCCTTTTTGCCAGTCGCCGTACTCGGCTTGCTCTTCAATAAGGCAATCAAGGCGTATTTGTTCAACCCCTACGGCGTGGCGGCTGCGTCGATCATTGGTGCGTTGGTGATTTTCTGGGTGGAGCGGCCGTCGATGCTTGCTGATCGAGCGGTTAACGCGCGTGTGCGTGACGTTGACGACATGACCACGCTTGATGCAATCAAAGTCGGTTTTGCGCAATGCTTTGGACTGATTCCCGGCATGTCGCGCTCGGGCGCCACGCTGATCGGCGGCATGCTGTTTGGCCTGTCGCGTAAGGCGGCCACCGAGTTTTCATTTTTTCTCGGTGTGCCCACGTTGGCAGCAGCCAGCCTTTACTCGCTGTACAAGGATCGGGCGTTATTGTCCGCCGCCGACCTACCCGCGTTCGCCGTGGGCACTGTGGTGTCGTTTATTGTGGCGCTGGTGGTAATTCGCTGGTTAATTCGTTTTGTGGCGACCCATTCGCTGCGCGTATTCGCGTGGTATCGCATTGCGTTTGGTGCGCTAATTTTGCTGGCAGGCGCGATGGGTTGGGTGAGCTGGCCGCAGAGTTGAGCGGGTTGCAAATCTCAGCGTGGCCAACGCTCGGTAGGCGACGACTTGGCGTCGCCAAAGGTAGCTGGAGCGGGTAGCTGGCGCGGCCGAGTACGCGCCTACGACTGTTGTCAGGCCGCGAGTGGCAGCGCAGCGCTATCCATAAAACGATCGGCTGCATGTTGGTAGTACGACGTGAAATCGTTGAACGCGGCCAGTGATTTCTCAACGCTCTGATCGTGGCGCAGCGCGAACGTGGTGAAGCCGGAGCGAGACATTAAAAAGATTTGATCGCGCAAGACGTCGCCAACGGCGCGCAGCTCGCCTTTGTA
>JAYSUK010000074.1:0-2140 GCA_043719085.1 Burkholderiales bacterium
GTCGGTGCCAACGTGTTCGTGCTCGAAATGCTCAAGCAATTCAACACGCAGCTCGGGCTCACCGTCGATCAAAAATCGGGCGATCCGAACTACGACACCAGCAATTTTTCAGTGCTGCCACGATTTGATTTGGCCATCGCGGAAACGACCAAGCAGGTGCAGAGCGAATCCGCGTCGGTCGCCATTCGCGCAGTTCGAAAATCCGCAAACGGCCTCGATGTTGACGTCCAGGTCGTCAACAAAACCGGCCACAAATTTCCGTCCGGCGTCGGCTTCCGTCGCGCCTTCATCGAGTTCACCGCGATGGACGCGACAGGCAACATCATCTGGTCGTCGGGCCGCAGCACTGACAAAGGCGTGCTGATTGACGACAGCGGCACGCCGCTGGTCACTGAGTTCAGCAAGACCAACTGGCAGCCACACTGGCGCATCATCACTGGCAGCAAATACGCGCAGATTTATGAGTCCCGCACCAAAGATCTGCAAGGCCTGCTGACCACCAGTTTTCTGGGCTTAGCGAAACCGGTTAAAGACAATCGCTTGATGCCCGGCGGCTGGAATCCCAACGGCCCGTACGCAAGCTGGACGACACCTGTGGCCGTGCCAATGAACGCGAGCCCCGGCTACTACAACGGCGCAGGCAGCGACCTGGTCACCTACCGCATGCCCGCCGCCATTGGGGCACGCGTAAAGCAGGTGCGCGCAGCGTTGCACTACCAATCCATCCCGCCGTACTACCTGAAAGACCGATTCGACATCGGCGGCAACAACCCGGCTACCACGCAACTGCGTGCGCTGGTACTCAACGTGGACTACTCAAAAACCGCTGCGAAGGGTTGGAAGTTGCCGGTGGCGTCAGCGATGCGTAACGTGCAATAGGCAATCTGGCACAGCCCAAAATCAGAACACTGAAAACTACCGACGCATCACCTTCATCGCCTCAGTAATCGCCACCGTTTCCACGCTGACGGTGGTTACGCGCATCAGCAGGTCGATGACTTTTTCTTTGTAGTCTGCGAAGCGATAAGTGTCGAATTTTTCGCGGATCGTTGGGTCTTTCGGCTTCTTTTCTTTGTACTGATCGAGAATCCATTCGAGCGCGCTGCGGTTGCCGAGCTTGTACGTCCATGCCTCGGGCGGCACGCCGGTGAGCGTGGTCTCGCTGTCGAGCGTGATGACGCCGGTGCTCGTGTCCGCACGCAGCATCGCCTTGGGCGCGAGACCCGCTGCCTGCGCCTTGGCGTCGGGAACGTCGGCGCGGGTGAGCGCGAACTGCGCGACGGCCTCGTAACCGATGTGCAGATTCATCAGCGCTTCGCCCCACGCCGCCCATTGCCAAAAGTCTGCGTATAACGGAATGCGCGGAAACTCGCGCTTTAGATTCATCTGGTAACCATCAAGCGATTGAAAAAATCAAGTAAATGTCAAATATGCAAACCATTGATTTATAAAAGATTTTATTAGTTATACACAAACTAACTCGGTCACCAATCAAGTACCTATCAAGTGAACTAAATCGCCCACTTTGGAACGTATTTGCGAAACTTCGGAGCGGCGGATTCGTCGTGCAAACGTATCTCCCCCGCGTTCATTGCCTCTTTAATCAGTCGTGACGCAGTCGCACTGTTCTGCTCGCTTATCCCAAAGCGACCGCGTACGGTGGTGTTTGTCATGAAGTCGCGCTCCACGTAACGCAAGCAGGCGTGCAAGTAAACAGCGCGAATACGATCTGCCTGATCCATTTTTACGAGGGAACGAGGTGTGAAAAGGGTGCTCCTCATTGCCTCATTCACGATCTCGAACGCCGGTGCGGGCAATTGGTAACGCTCCGTCTCCAAGACGACCTTGTCTACGCCACTGCCGCGCTCCTCGCACACGCCCATGCGGCGCATCAATGATGCAAGTGTCTCGTTTCGTGAACATGGCGGATGGTCAAGCAAGCGCCGAGGATCGCCCAACGGTTTTCCCGGATTAGTGATCTCCATCCTGTCACTAAACAGCTCTACCATTGGCCCACTGCCTGTGACTGAAAAATCCTGATGAATAATTGCGTTCGCCACTAACTCCCTAATCGCGAGTTCCGGGTAGACCGTTACTGGTAGCCGAAGCGCCTGTCCGATCACTTCATTTTTTGGCAAAT
>JAYSUK010000075.1:0-17744 GCA_043719085.1 Burkholderiales bacterium
GTGGTGCCGGTTGCCGACATGCCGGAAGACTTGCGCTGGAACGCACCTGTGGTGTGGGCAGGGCCGAATTGTCACCTCGTGCATTACCCATTGCGGAGCGGCGATCAGTACAACCTTGTGGTCACCTTTCACAGCCGCGATAAAGAGACGTGGAGCGTCACCGATGGCAGCAAAGAGGAAGTGTTGTCGTACTTTCAGGGCATTCACGCGCGGCCGCGACAACTGCTTGATCTGCCGAAATCATGGCGGCGTTGGGCGACCGCTGATCGCGACCCGATTGAGCATTGGGGCGAAGGCCCGGTGACCCTCCTCGGTGACGCCGCGCACCCGATGATGCAGTACCTGGCGCAGGGTGCGTGCATGGCGCTGGAAGATTCGGTGACGCTGGGCGAAGCGGTCAAGGTATGCGACTTTGATATGACGAGAGCGTTCCGTCTGTACGAACGCGCCCGCGTTGCACGCACCGCGCGAGTGGTGCTGTCGGTGCGCGAGATGGGACGCATTTATCACGCGCAAGGCGTTGAGCGTCTGGTGCGCAACAGCTTGTGGAAAGGTCGCACGCCGGAGCGATTTTTCGACGCGGTGGAATGGTTGTACGACTGGCGGCCCGAGCGGTGTCTGGAAGCGGCGTCGCAATAGCGCAATTTGTCTACGTAGGATGGGTTGAGCGTAGCGATACCCATCAATCGTGGGCATCGTAGCAATGGGTATCGCTCTCGCTCAACCCATCCTACGAAGAAGTCTGAAGTTACGCCTAGGCATAGGCAGCAAATCCTTTTCAATAATTTTGAGATCAATATGAAATTCAACTCTGTATTACGTGCTGCTACGGCAGCGCTCGCTGTGGCGGGTGTATGTGCTTCGACCACCGCCCAGGCACAGCAGTGGCCGAACAAACCCGTAAAGTTCGTGATCCCCTTCCCTGCTGGTTCCGCACCGGACGTGCTGCTGAGATACCTTGGCACGAAGCTCACCGACAAGTGGGGTCATCAGCTCGTGATCGACAACAAGCCGGGCGGCAGCGGTGTGATCGGCATGAACACCGGGCTCTCCGCACCAACCGACGGCTATACCTTCATTTTCTCGCAGGGCTCGGCCATCGCAATTGTGCCTAAGACCATCAAGGGTGTGAGCTTTGATTACCCCAAAGACTTCACGCCGGTGGCAATGGTGGCGACTTCACCGCTGGTGATTTCTGTGCCCACCGAGTCGCCTTACAAGACACTAGAAGATTTAGTCGCAGCCGCCAAAGCGTCCCCCGGCAACATCGAACTCGCTGACGTGGGTCGGGCCACCGTGCCGCACCTCGCCGCAGAAATGCTCGGGCTCAACAGCGGCACCAAATATTTGCATGTGCACTTTCAGGGTGGACCGCCCGCAATTCAGGCGACGATGGGCGGTCAGACCAAGGCGGTGTTCGAAACACTCGGGCCGATCCTCGGCATGGTGCAGGGCGGAAAACTGCGCGTGCTGGCATCGATGAGTGATCGCGTGGAACCGGGCCTTGAAAAATATCCACTCGCCAACAAGACTGCACCGGGCACCGTCGCCCAAGGGTGGTTCGCGGTGCTTGCCAGGAAAGGTGTCGACGCAGCGATCATCAGCAAGCTCAACGCTGACATCAACGAAGCCCTCGCTCGCCCGGATGTGATTGCAAAATTCAAGGAAATGGCCGCCTATCCGCGCCCCGGCAGCGCGGCCGATCTGGACCGCTACATCGTCGCGGAGCAAAAGTCGTGGGCGGCGGTGATCACGCGACTGGGCATCACACCGGAGTAAGTCACAGCAGGCCGCAGGGCGAGGGGCTGATGGATCTGCGCATTCGAGTGATGTGCAATACCAAAACGGTAGTGAGCTGCCGTGAGGCGCAGACTTTAAACTGTCGACTTCGTTCAACCTGCTCATCGAGTTGTTATGCATTCTTCTTCGCCCGTCGCTCCGCCTGCTATTGGTCACTGGATAGGCGGAAGCTCGGGTATTGCCGATTCCGTACGCTCGCAAGACGTATTCAACCCCGCCACAGGCGCGGTCACAGGCCGAGTCGAGCTGGGCAGCGCGGACGACGTGAACGCTGCGGTTGCGGCAGCGCTCGCGGCCTTCCCCGCGTGGGCCGACACACCGCCGATTCGTCGCGCACGCGTGCTGTTCAAGTTTCTGGAATTGCTGAACCTGCATCGCGATGCACTGGCGCATGCGATCACCGCTGAGCACGGCAAGGTGTTCACCGATGCGCAGGGCGAGGTGTCGCGCGGCATTGACGTGGTGGAGTTTGCCTGTGGCATTCCGCAGTTGCTCAAGGGCGACTTCACCGATCAGGTGAGCACCGGCATCGACAACTGGACGCTGCGCCAACCGCTCGGGGTGGTGGCAGGCATCACGCCGTTCAACTTTCCGGTAATGGTGCCGATGTGGATGTTTCCGGTGGCGATTGCGGCGGGCAACACCTTCATTTTGAAGCCGAGCCCAACTGACCCAAGCGCGTCACTGATGATGGCTGACTTGCTCAAGCAGGCTGGCCTGCCCGATGGCGTTTTCAACGTCGTTCAGGGCGACAAAGTGGCCGTCGATGCGCTGTTGACGCACCCGGATGTGAAAGCAATTTCCTTCGTTGGTAGCACGCCGATTGCGAACTACATTTATGAAACCGGCGCCCATCACGGCAAGCGCGTGCAGGCGCTCGGCGGCGCAAAAAATCACATGGTAGTGATGCCCGATGCGGACGTGGCTCAGACAGTCGACGCGTTGATCGGCAGCGCCTACGGTTCAGCGGGCGAGCGCTGCATGGCGATCAGTGTGGCGGTGTTCGTTGGCGATGCAGCAGACAAAGTGTTGCCCACGTTAATCGAACGCACCAAGGCGTTGAAGATTCTTGACGGCAAAAATCTCGCCGCAGAAATGGGCCCGATCGTCACGGCCACAGCGCTGGCTCGAATCACCGGTTACATCGAGCAAGGCGTTGCCGAAGGCGCACAGCTTTTGGTCGATGGCCGTGGCTTCAAAGGTGCAGCAGCAGGCGCTGGTTGCGACCACGGCTTCTGGACGGGCGGCACGTTGTTTGACCATGTCACGCCCGACATGCGCATCTATAAGGAAGAAATTTTCGGGCCAGTGCTGTCATGCGTTCGCGTGCCTGATTTCGCAGCGGCGGTTGAATTGGTCAACGGCCACGAATTCGGCAATGGCGTGTCCTGCTTCACACGCGACGGCAACGTGGCGCGTGAATTCAGTCGCCGCATTCAGGTCGGCATGGTCGGTATCAACGTGCCGATTCCAGTGCCGATGGCGTGGCATGGTTTTGGCGGTTGGAAGAAGAGTTTGTTCGGTGACATGCACGCGTACGGCGAAGAAGGCGTGCGTTTCTACACCAAGCAAAAGAGTGTGATGCAGCGCTGGCCGGAGAGCATCGGCAAGGGCGCAGAGTTTGTGATGCCGACGGCGAAGTAGCGCGGCTGTCGCGCTATGCCTGACACTACGTTCGACTTCATCATCATTGGTGCTGGCACCGCCGGTTGCCTGCTTGCCAACCGCCTGAGCGCAGATAAAAGCAAGCGCGTATTGCTGATCGAAGCGGGCGGAAAAGACAATTACCACTGGATACATATTCCGGTCGGCTATCTCTACTGCATCGGCAATCCGCGCACCGACTGGCGCTACAACACAGAGCCCGACGCCGGGCTCAATGGCCGCGTGCTGCGCTATCCGCGCGGCAAAGTGCTCGGCGGCTGCTCCAGCATCAACGGCATGATTTACATGCGCGGTCAGGCTCGCGATTACGACCAGTGGGCGCAGCTCACCGGCGACGATACCTGGCGCTGGCAACACTGCCTGCCCGCGTTCAAGCAACACGAGAATCACTACCAACTCGATGGCAAGCACGACGACGAATCGGCAAAAAGCTTCGCGGCGTTGCACGGCACGGGCGGCGAATGGCGGGTGGAGAAACAGCGCTTGTCGTGGGACGTGCTCGATGCATTTTCGCTAGCCGCGCAGGAAGCGGGCGTCCCTGCCACAAGCGACTTCAACAGCGGCGACAACGAAGGCGTCGGTTACTTCGACGTCAATCAGAAAAATGGATGGCGCTGGAACGCCGTGAAAGCGTTCCTGAAGCCCACGTGCTACGGTCGCCCCAACTTTGAAATGTGGACCGATGCTCAGGTCGCCAAACTGGTGATAGAGATGCAGGCAGACGGCAGCCAGCGCTGCACCGGGGTGCAGGTGTCGACTGGCAAAGGCATGGCGACGGCGACCGCCACACGCGAAGTGATTTTGAGCGCGGGCAGCATCGGGTCGCCGCAGATTTTGCAGCTCTCGGGCATTGGCCCTGCGAAGCTCCTGGCGCAACACGACATCAAATGCGCGCAGGATTTACCAGGGGTTGGCGCAAATCTGCAAGACCATTTGCAGATTCGCGCTGTGTTCAAAGTTGAAGGCGCGAAGACGCTGAACATGCTGGCCAATTCGCTCTGGGGCACGGCGACGATTGGGTTGGAGTACCTGTTCAAACGTAGCGGTCCGATGAGTATGGCACCCTCGCAACTCGGCGCATTTACGCGCAGTTCAGCCGACTACGCGCATCCGAATCTTCAGTATCACGTGCAACCGCTGAGTCTTGCTGCGTTTGGGGAGCCGCTGCACAGCTTTTCAGCTTTTACCGCTAGCGTGTGCAATTTGAATCCGACCAGTCGCGGCACCGTGCAAATAAAAAGTAGCCACTTCGTAGACGCACCCGCTATAGCGCCGAACTACTTGAGTACGCCTGAAGATCGCAAGGTGGCTGCCGATTCGTTGCGTGTCACACGGCGAATCGTGGCGCAACCGGCACTCGCCAAGTACAAGCCGCAAGAATGGAAACCCGGCGTGCAGTTTCAGACTGACGATGATCTTGCAAAGCTTGCGGGCGACATTGCGACAACCATTTTTCATCCAGTGGGCACGACCAAAATGGGCCGCGTGGATGGGCCGGATGCTGACCCGATGGCGGTCGTGGATTCGCGTTTGCGGGTGCGTGGGATCGCGGGCTTGCGCGTGGTCGACGCAGGCGTGATGCCGAGGATCACCAGTGGCAACACCAATTCGCCAACGCTGATGCTGGCTGAGAAAGCGGCTGCGTGGATCGTGGCGGATGCGCGCTAGGGAAGCGCCGATCAAGTGGCTGCGACGGCGCACTACATCGTTGTGTGGTGCTCGGAATCCTCGTGTGACCTGCGCTTCCATTCCGGTTCCTGTGCGCCGCACCGCTTTTGGCAAATGCGGTGCTGCATCCATCTCGCTAACTTGCTCAGCGCTTCCCTAAACAATTTTCGTTACGCATAACGTAGTCGCCTACAATTGAAGCATGTCACGAGAAAGAATCCACCCCGAAGGCACTGACGCAACATATCGCGTGCAGGAGTCGCTCAAGGCGCTAGTGCAACTGGGCGGCGCGCGCAAGACATTTCGACTGAAGCCTGACGCCAATAAAGCGTTGCAGCAACTAGTAAAAATGCTCGATGTGAACACCGAAACCGAAGCGGTGGAAACGGCCATCGTCGCACTGCGTGATCAGCTTCGCGCCGATGCAGTTGCAAAAAAGCAACGGCAGATGCGTGAATCGATTCGGCTTGTAAAGTAGGCTTTAGTAGCGCTTGACAGCCCAAACGTAGTCATACACAATTCAGTTATTGGTAATTGCGTAGCAGTTGCTGGGCAGCAAAAGCCGTCAAATTTTCCAACATTTATTTACAGGAGCTAGTTCAAAAATGATCATCCAACGCATCACCAACCTACACAGCGCGCCGATCTCGGCATGCCTGCGTGCGTTTGTGCTCGCGGCTGAGGTTGGCATTTCAACGAACTCGCGACCTGGTTCACGTCCGTACTCCAGCACCGCCAACGTGGACAACAAACTGGGCATGAATATGTTTATAGGCGGCAACGCCTACGTCACCGGTTTCACTCAAGCCAACTCGGCCATATTGAGAGGCAGCGCATAGCGCCACCACTCAAGTTTTCCTCCCGAAAACCCCGAGTTGTCGAAAGACCTCGGGGTTTTTTGTTTTCTGGGTCGCTGATTTGTTCAAGCGACGGTGGCCCACCCGAACACTGCATTCAAGTTAAATTTTTCAGGGGATAGATCATGGTTTTAGTTGACTTCAAATTGGCAGAGCGATGGCGGATTTTTGGTGAGTTGTCTTTGGCACAGACACCTCGCAAAGCCGAAGCTTCAGCAGCAATCACGATTGAGAAAAGCAAGTACGCGCCTGCTAGAGGTCGCATCGACCCGCAGGAAAGCGCCGCCAGAACCCACGCTCAGGCGGCGCTCATGCAGCGCATGCTCTAGGCCAAAACCGACCCAGCGGTGAGGACGCCCCAGCACACAGATAGCGTGCGGGGCATCCGCGCCGCGAGCAGTTCGCAACCCGACCGGGGCTCTGCGAACGCCGGACGCAACCGGCACCCTTTCAGCTTCAAGACCCACGTTGGCCTTGAACCGTCACAGTTTTCAGGAAGACGCGGCAAATACCGCGTCACGCAACCGAGCAACTTTCATGTCAATCAAGAGCACATGCGAGTGAGAGATGCCAAGCTCGGCTAACGGTTTTTTTCGCCTCTCCTCCTCCCCCGATGAAACATGCGGGCGGCGCGAAAAACCCGATAAGAAGCGTGCGCTAGAGGTGCGGCTAGTGCGCGAGGTGCAAGTCCTCAACCTGAAATCCCTTTTTCGTGGAATGTTTGAAAAACATTCCACCACACAGTTTTCGCGAACGCGTGCATGAAGGCAAAAAAGCACGCGGCATTGGTTGGACGCAACCGTGCCGAGATCCGAAGAATCGCCTTAGCGGGCACGGCGGCAACGCCGTGATGGTGCAAGGCACGCGGTCGCGAGATCCTTTTGAGTGAAGACATGTGGCTTGTAAGAGCGGTTCTGCCGCGACCTCACGCTGCATGACGGACGGTGGTCGCGGCAGAGCCACTTCTACACGTGTGCGTGCGAAAATTTATACGTTGTTTCCGCACTCCTATCGTTAGTCATTGCCCATGGATCTCCGACGTCTCGAAGAAATTTCCCAGAACGCTTCACGCCCTGATCGTGGACTGATGATTGACGGCTGGGGCGTTGGCCTGTCTCCGGGGCTCGCAAAGCGGTCACGTTGCATCAACCCGTTTTACCCATCAACACGCAGCTTCGACGAAAACCTCACCGCCGCGAAAAACGCCTACTTAGCCGCTAACCTGCCCTGCTTATTTCGCATTACTCCCTTTACTTTTGACCGTACGCTAGATGACCGGTTGGATAACCTGGGTTACATCAAATTCGATCCCGCGCTGGTTCAAGCTGTGACGTTGAGTGACGTGCGCTTTGATCATTTGCGCGAGGTGTTCGGCAGCATTGCGCAACAGACTGATCTTGCGTTGGCAGCCAATTGGGTCGGCGAAATGCGTGGCGACGATGCGCGTGAAATCGCGGGGCTCGCTGAGCGTTGGCGCTTGTCGGTCGCCAACGTTTCAGCGGATTTCGTCTTCGACGCCAATGGCGTTCGCGTCGCACGCTCGGTCAGCATCACAGAGGAAAGCCACATCGGCATCTTTGACGTCGGCACGCTAGAAGCGCATCGCAATCGGGGCTACGCGAGCGCTCTGCTCGCGCATCAACTGAAAGCCGCGATCGCCGCAGGCGCAACCGTAGCGTATCTACAAGTCAAAGCGAACAATCCCGCACGGCAGACCTACGAACGCTTCGGTTTTCGCACCGTCTACGACTACTGGTATCGCGCGCTGCCCGACGATGCGCGTTAGGCAACTATCAACAGCGGACGTGGCGTAGGTGCAACGCGTGTTGGCACCCACCATCACAAATCGGCACGCCTTGTCGCAACATGGCGAGACGGGGCGTATGATGCAGATATGTTTTCGCCATCGCCGTTGTGTTGCAGCGTGATGACAGTCGTACGGTTTGAGCGCTCAGCAAAGCGACCGCCGCTGCCGCGCTCATCACCATGTTGACCCTTCTCAATATCCTCTCCGGAATCGCGCTCCTCGTGTGGGGAACGTACTTGGTTCGCACCAGCATTTTGCGCGTGTACGGAGCCGAGTTGCGGCGTTTTTTGTCGGTCAACGTCGACAATCGCTTCATGGCATTGATGGCCGGGCTAGGCGTCACCAGCCTGCTCCAAAGCTCGACCGCCACCGCACTGCTCACCACGTCCTTCGCGGGCAGCGGGCTCATCGCGACGGCCCCCGCGCTGGCAATCATGCTCGGCGCGGACATCGGCACCTCGCTCGCGGCGCTATTTTTGTCGCGTGATTTGACGTGGTTATCGCCACTGTTGATCTTTGTCGGCGTGATTGTTTTTTTGTCGAAGCAGCGCACGATGGCGGAGCACATGGGGCGGGTGGCCATCGGCCTGGGCTTGATGATGCACGCGTTGCAAATGATTGTCGCAGCGGCTCGCCCACTGACGCAAACCGAGGGGGTCAAGGCGATCTTCACGACGATTTCCGGCGACCCAGTGCTCGACGTGGTGATTGCTGCGGCAGTAACGGTGCTTGCCTACTCTAGCCTTGCCGTTGTGTTGTTGGTTGCGACATTAACGGTTTCGCAAGTCATCGGACTCGACACCGCGTTGCCTCTCGTGATCGGGGCGAACATCGGGAGCGGCGCGCTGGCGGTGCTCATGACGCTCAAGTCATCGGCTGAGGTGCGCCGCGTGCCTCTGGGCAATTTGTTGTTCAAGTTGATCGGGGCAGCGATCACGCTGCCGTTCATCCACGTGATCGCCAACTACGCGCGCGCATCCGGCTTTGCCGAGCCGCAAGTTGTCATCGCGTTTCACCTGATATTCAACGTTGCGCTCGCGGCTATTTGTATCGGGATGGTGAAAACGGTGGCTGATCTGACCGTCAAATTTTTACCGTCGGCACCGGTTGCGCAGGACGAGAGCCACGCTAGACATTTGGACCCACTGGCGCTCGGCACTCCTTCGCTCGCGCTTACCTGCGCGTCGCGCGAGGCCTTGCGTGTGGGTGATTTTGTGGGGCAAATGTTGATCTCGCTCGGCCAGCTGATGAAGCACAACCATCGGGCTTCCGCCGATGAAATTCGTCGGCTTGATGACGTGGTGGACTCGCTGTACAAACAGGTGAAGTTCTACCTGACGCAGGTCAGTCGCACGCCGCTGAGCGACAAGGAAAGCCGCCGCTGGACGGACATCATTTCGTTCACCATCAATCTTGAACAAGTCGGGGACATCATTGAAAAAAGCGCCAATGACGTGGTGCATAAAAACATTGATCGCAACCGCAATTTCTCCGAAGCGGGCATGCATGAGTTGTGCGATCTGCATGCACGCTTGGTAGCGAATTTGCGACTCGCAATGAACGTATTCCTCAACAACGATGTGGGTGATGCTGAAAGTCTGCTCGCCGAAAAAGTGAAGTTCCGCGAGCTGGAGTTGGTCAACTACGATAAACACTTGGTGAGGCTAGCTGAGCACACGGTGCAGAGCATCGAAACGAGTTCGCTGCATCTGGATCTGATGCGTGACCTGAAGCGCATCAATTCGCATTTTTGCTCGGTGGCGTATCCGATTCTGGAGGCCGCCGGCGCGTTATCCGTTAGCCGTTTACGCGCGGTGGAGCATGAACGTGGCGATGAAGCCTCAGTGACGGGTGAGCCACGTCCGCAGCCGCGATCTCAGTGACGTTTTAACGCTTTCTTTGCGCGCGATCACTTGAAAAAGCGGCCCGCTGACCGCTTTTTAACTGCGGCAAAGACGACTACGCAGGCTTCTTCACCCAAGCGCTGCACCAACCTTTACCTGCGACCTGCTTGCCTGCGAATAATGGGCATCCGCCGGCTGCGTCGGCGGCTTTACCCTGAAAAATCGCGCAGTTGTTGCAGTTCTGCGTCGCTTCGTGTTTCAGAAATTTCTTCTTATCCACTTTGGTGGTGTCAACGACGTACCCAAGAGAGGCGGCTGTGGCGTCCTTGGGGTCAACCATGGGCGGTTTTTGTGCAAACGCGATAGGCGCCGCAACAAGGACGGCACCGGCAGCGACTGCCGTGGCCGAATGGATAACAAAGACTCGACGCGATGGGTTCATAGTGCACTCCTGAGTGGAAGAGCTCGAATTGCGAAGCTCATCGATGGATTTTTGCACAGATTTGTCTTGGACAACATTCCACGCCGATACACCACGCTTGCCGTCTTTACTTCAAAGTTTGGCGAGTCTCCGCTATTCTTTGAATCATGAAAGATCACGCGCAGATTCCACTCATCCAGTTGGGTCAGTACACAGAACGCCCCGTAAGTGAAATGCGAACACGCGCGATCAAATTCGCTGGCCGCATGCACGCCAGACGCACAGTACGCGACTTCTCCGGCCGTGCGGTGCCACGCGACATTATCGAAAATGTGATCCGCGCCGCCACCAGCGCGCCGTCGGGTGCCAACCAACAGCCTTGGCATTTTGTGGCTGTTGGCAATCCCGATGTGAAGCGTGAGATTCGCATAGCGGCCGAGCTGGAAGAACATGAGTTCTACGTCAATCGTCGTGCAGGCGATGAATGGCTCGGTGCGCTGTCGCATCTGGGCACGGATCAACACAAGCCGTTTCTCGAAATCGCGCCGTGGTTGATTGTGGTGTTCGGACAGCGTTTTGGCGTTGACTCGGCGGGCGAGCGGATAAAGCATTACTACACGCCAGAAAGCGTCGGCATCGCGATGGGTATGCTGATTACTGCCGTGCATCATGCAGGGCTGGTGTCGCTAACGCATACGCCAGCACCAATGAAGTTTTTGAATCAAATTCTCAAGCGCCCCGAGAACGAAGCGCCGTATCTGATTTTGGTGGTCGGCTATCCAGCAGATAACGCGATGGTGCCGGACATTGCCAGAAAGCCATTTGCTCGGGTTGCCACGTTCCTGGAATAAATTCGAGAACGGCAACAACTTTGCGCTGAGAGCTCCTCTAAATATGGGCTAGAGCAGATTTATTCTCAAAGTCGACTCCTGATTAGCAAGTTGCCTCAGGATCCCCTGTTTTATGTCACTAGTGTCCGGTCAATAGTCGAACAAATTCAATTGGTTAGCGCTGTCAGGGGTGGGTGTTCTGTAGGGATCGGGCTGCAAGGCACATCTGAGCGTTGTTTTCTCGAAGACCGACACCGATAATATCTGTAGGCAATTGAACAGCGAGGCGTCCAGTCGCAGCTCCTTTTTGAGGATCGCAATGAGCACGTAACTTGCCACCGCACACCAGATTTGTGTCTTCACCGCGTTCTCGCTTTCGCCCATGAAGCGCCTAATCCGCAGGTGCTGCTTGATCCACTTGAAGAATAACTCGACCTGCCAACGCGCCTTGTACAGGGCGGCAATGGTTGTCGCGGGTAGGCTCATGTTGTTGGTCAGAAAAATGAGGGTCTTGCCCGTTTCGGGGTCTTTGCAGCGGATGCGCCGTATGAGCTCCGGATAGTCGTCTCGGATGCGCAGCCCGTTCATCAATATTCGCTGATCGCAAATAACGCCGTCGTTGCGGTTGCTCGGGGCGGAATACACCCGGCGCGCATTCATATCGCGCTTGGCACGGGTGATGAAGAACGCACCCGCCCGATGCATCGCATAGAGGCGCGAATAGTCCAAGTACCCGCGATCCATCACGTAGAAGGCACCCGTCTCGATGGTGAGCAGGTCAAGCGCGCTCACATCTCCCATCTTGCCGTCGCTGGTGTGGATGAAGCTGGGTATTGCCCCACGTAGATCGAGCAACGTGTGCAGCTTCACCGCCGCTTTGGTGGATCGAAAGGGTGCCCAACTGAACACGCTCAAACACAGATCAATGGTGGTGGCGTCCAGCGCATACACCGTGGCATCGAGATCGAGATCATTGGGCAGAGGCTCATTGATGTAGAGCGCACGAGCGCGCACAATGAGCTTCATCGCCAGCGCGTGATAAATGTCCAATCGCGCCGATTGAGCGCGTCGGAGAGCGTAGAGCGGGCCGGGGCTGCCTTCAAGCCCATGTGAAATAGCTTGCCGCTCATGGCGCGAAGGCAGACGTGGACACCTCCAATTGAGTCAAGACCGGAGAGCTGCGCGAAGGCCATGGCGCGAAACACGTCCGCACAACCCAACTCGCTCACGCCCGCGTCCCCGTGGTGGCGATCAATGATGCGCGAGAAGCTCCTCCACGGCACGAACTCCATGACTTGCGCGAACAAGGTCTTGCCAGCATTCATGCGCCACGCTCGGTAGTTGAAAGCCGAGAGCATCGCTAAACCGCCAATTCAAATTCAAATCGTGGACACCCCCTGATCGCTCGAATACCTCATCTACATTGCCTTACAGCCGCGTGGCGCACAAAACTACCGGACACTAGTGATATGCGATAAAGGTTTAGCCCAAAAGCTGTCGCGAAAAATTTTTGTCATTTCGCCCAAAGGCAGACGGGGGCCAAAAAGCAAAAGGCAGCCGAAGTTGCCTCTTTTGTTTTGCGGGACGCTTGAGCATGATGTCGAGTCCGCAAAAAGCTACCGAATCGATGTCAACAGTTTTTCCATAAGCCCCACTACTAAGGGCATAAGCGCAATTACTGGCACAGTCAAGAATCAGAAAATTGAAGCCCCAGCCCACGATCTGTCGCGCAAAACGGCATAACATGTGTAACGGTGTTCATGATTTTCTCAACGGAAATTTATATGACGTTTCGAAATTCCCTTGCAACCTTGGCACTCGCTGCGCTGCTCGTTGTGGGGGCCTCGGCGTCTGCACAGTCTGGCTATTTTCGTTCGCCGACGCTCGCGGGCGACACGCTAGTGTTTGTCGCCGAAGGTGACCTGTGGCGAGCGAGTGCTGCCGGTGGCAGCGCGCAGCGCTTGACCACGCATGCGGCTGAAGAATCATACCCCGCGCTATCACCAGACGGCGCACTGGTGGCCTTTAGCGCCCGCTACGAAGGCCCGATGGAGATTTACGTGATGCCCGTGGCCGGTGGCGCGCCAAAACGGCTCACCTACGACGGTGGTGCCAACGCGCGGGTTCAGGGCTTCACTGTTGATGGCAAGGTGTTGTATGCCACCACGCGACTCTCCGGCAAGCCAGGGCCGCGCATGTTTGCGATTGACGTAAACACGCTGGAGCGTACGGCTTTGCCGCTGGCCGAGGCGGCCGAAGGCTGCTATGTGGGCACGCAATTTATCTTTGCGCGGCGGCAGCAAATTTCTGACAACGTGAAGCGATACAAAGGTGGCGGTGTGCAAACGCTTTGGTCGTTTGCCGCGACCGGCAACAGCGCGGTTCCTCCGCAAGAAGCCGTGCTGTTGACTGCCGATTACGCGGGCACCAGTCGGCAACCGATGTGCTCAGCCAGCCGCGTGTATTTCCTCTCAGACCGCGATGGCACAATGAACGTGTGGTCGATGGCGCTGGGCGGTGGTGAGCTTGCGCAACACACTAAACATGCTGGCTGGGACGTGCGCAGCGCGAGCCTGAGCCAGGGGCGAATTGCCTATCAACTCGGTGCCGATATTCGCATCCTTGATCTTGCTAGCGGGCAGGATCGCGTGGTGCCGCTGCAACCCGTCTCTGACTTCGATCACCTGCGCACGCGCTGGTTGAAGGCACCGTTCGAGTATTTGAGCGACCTCGCGCTTTCGCCGAACGGCGAGCGTGTCGCCCTGACCGCGCGCGGGCAGGTATTCTCCACCTCGGTGGGGCCCGGACGGCGCGCAGAAATTACCCGCGCATCAGATTTACGTGCGCGAAATGTCGTCTTCAGTCATGACGGCAAGTCCGTCTACACCTTCACCGACGCCTCAGGCGAGTTTGAAATTTGGCGCTATCCGGCCAACGGCGTGGGTGCGGCCGAGCAGCTAACACGCGGTGGCGTGGTGCTGCGCACCGGCCTGACGCCGTCTCCAGACGGCAAGTTTATTGCGCACACTACAAACGACAATCGCCTGTATGTGCTCGACGTGGCTGCGCGCACCGAGCGCGAGATTGTGCATGGATCAAAATGGCCGGTGGCTGACGTCGCATGGTCGCCGGACGGTCGCTGGCTGACTTTTGTGTGTGCTGCTGAAAACAATTTCGCGCAGGTGGTCGTTGCCGATGTGAGCGCGGGTGCAAGCAACGTATCACGCGTGACAAGTGATCGCTTTGATGCGCGTTCACCAACATTTTCTGCTGATGGCAAATTTCTCTATTTCATCGCAGACCGCAACTTGCAAACCGTGGTGCCTAACCCGTGGGGCAGCCGCAACACGGGCCCATTTTTTGATCGGCAAGCAAAAATTTACGCACTCGCGCTCACCCCTGATGCGCGCTGGCCGTTTCTGCCAAAAGATGAATTGACGCCGGTTTCGGCAACGCCCACGTCGAGCGTCCCGATAGTTGCCACCGCCACCACAGTAACCACGGACGGCACCAAAGCAATTACCACCACAACCAGTACGATCACTGCGCCTCCAACCACGACGCCTGCGCTCTTGCCCTCAGCCAGCCCAAAAGCAGTCAATATCAGTTTTGAGGGTCTTGCCAAGCGACTTTATGAAGTACCGTTGCCGCCGGGAAATTACCGTCAACTCAGAACCGATGGCAAGCGACTGTACTTCGTTGCGACAGACGCAAACGTCGAGCGCAAATCCGCACTTCGCACGCTCGTTATCGAGCCGCTTGGTGCCACGCCTCCGGTCGTCGAGACTTTTTTTGAAGATGTGCGCAGCTACGAAATTTCGCAGGATCAAAAAAAGGTGCTGCTACGCCGGGGCAACGACGTCTGGGTGGTAGACGCTGCGGCGAAGGCCCCCACGGATTTGTCGAAGTCGGTGGTGAATTTGCGTGACTGGACAATTCGGGCCGATCCGCGTGACGAGTGGAAGCAGATGTTTGTTGACGCCTGGCGTATGCATCGCGATTTCTTCTGGGACGTCAACATGCACGGTGCCGCTTGGCCTGCCGTGCGGCGCAAGTACGAACCGTTGCTGGCACGCGTCACTGATCGCACCGAGCTAGACGATGTCATTGCGCAAATGATGTCCGAGGCCGTAGCGTTGCACAGCCAGGTGCGCATGGCGGATCTGCGGCGGGGCGCCGATGACATCAGCGTGGCAACACTGGGCGCAGAATTTTCGAGGCAGGCCAGTGGGCTTCGTGTTGAAAAAGTATTCAGCGGCGACGCCGAGTTGCTCGAAGAGCGCAGCCCACTTGCTAAAAGCGAGGTCGATGTCAGCGTGGGTGACGTGATTACGCACGTCAACGGTGTGGCGCTAGACTCTCCGATTGCGATGGCGCTCGCGCTGCGGCAGCAAGCGGGCGTTCAGACGCTGCTGCGTGTTCTACCGCGTGAGCAGCTCAAGGCTGAAAAATCGCGTGACGTCGTGGTGACGCCAATCACCGCACAGCGCGATGCCGAGCTGCGCTACCTCGACTGGGAGCGTACACGTACGTTGGCTGTGGAAACCGCGAGTCGTGGCAGCATTGGCTATGTGCATTTGCAAGCGATGGGTCCGCGGGACATTGGTCGCTTCGTGCGCGATTTTTTCCCCGCCATTAATCGCGACGGGTTGATCATCGACTTGCGTGGCAACGTAGGTGGCAACATCGACAGTTGGGTGATTGATCGGCTGCAGCGCAAAACCTGGCATTTTTGGAAGAGCCGCCGAACTGAATCGGTCTACGGCAACCAGCAAGCGAGCTTTCGCGGTCATATCGCCGCGATCATTGATGCAGATACCTACTCAGACGGAGAAACCCTGTCGGAGGGCCTTAAACGGCTGGGAATCGCCACACTCGTCGGCACCCGAACTGCGGGTGCTGGCATCTGGCTAACTGACCGCAATCGGCTGCGCGACAACGGCATCGCGCGCGCGGCGGAGGACGGTGTGTTCGTGTCAACGGCGACGGAGAATCGCTGGATCATCGAAGGAGAGGGCGTGACGCCCGACCTTGTCGTTGACAATTTGCCGCACGCGACCTTCAACGGCGGCGACGCGCAACTGGACGCTGCAATCGGTTTTTTACAGGGCAAACTACAGCGCGAGCCGATAGCGGTGCCCGTGGTGCCGCCGATGCCTGCGCGGGCAAAGTAGCCATGTGGCGACTTTCAGCGACGGACTCACAGCGTAAATCCTCGTCCGTAACAGCGAGACAGATCAGCGACTGAACAGTATTTTTTCTGTTGCCCGACCTATCTTGTTGAGACATCTCTACGGTCAGATTCACTGGGCTTGGGGTGAGTTGGGAGGTGTTTCCAACGTCAACGGTTGCGCTCGTTGTCGCAGTCGTCCGGCTTTGCTCGTGCAAGTGTTATCGATATCAGCAATAGGTTGTTTACCAAAATAGGCGATGCTTTGAAGTTCCCCGACGTGCGGCATGCGCCAATCGTTGCTGTCGCAGAGGCCGACAAGATTGGTCAATTGGACGATGCGACGCGGGCTGTGGCGGCTAAGCGTCGTGACTTGCTGCTTGGCTGCGTCGGTCAGATGCGTCGTGGATTCTCCGGCAGGAAAATTCTGGCTCATCGACACGAACGTTTATCACGCGAAATCCCGCCATCCGCGAGTCATTTTGCAGTGGGGTGCACGGTGCATTTCTGTTTGATACGAGAAAGCAGGCTATAGCTTTTCGACGTATCCCTTGTTGAGTCGGGACTTCGGTCAAGTAATTGCGTTTATCGACTATCGGCTTTATTCAACGCTTTGCACATATGCAATATAGGTTTATCCGAAAAGCTGTTGAGAAAAGTTTTTGTCAATTCGCCCAAAGGCAAACGGGGGCAAGGAAGCAAAAAGGCAACCGAAGTTGCCTTTTTTTACGCTGTGTACAGAGACGGCTTACGCCTTCTCAATCACCCTCGACACAGTCCAGGATTTGGTCTTGGAAAACGGCCGACACGCTTTGATTTCAACCAGATCGCCTTCTTTGGCAATGCTTGCTTCGTCGTGGGCGTGGTATTTTTGTGACTTGGTTACGACCTTGCCGTAGAGCGGGTGTTTCACGCGACGCTCAACCAACACCGTTACGGTCTTGGTCATTTTGTCGCTGGTGACGCGTCCGGTTTCGCTGGCAATCACCGGTGCTTTAGCGACGGCGGTAGCTGGGGTAGCGGTAGATGTGCTCATTTTGCTGATGCTTTCTGTGTGAGCACCGTCTTGGTCCGAGCGATATCGCGGCGCAGGTTGCCCAGTTGGCTCGTATTGGTGAGCTGCTGGGTTGCCTTTTGCATGCGCAAGCCGAAGTGCGTCTTGTAAAGCTCGGTCAGCTCTTTTTCGAGCTCTGGTGCCGACTTAGCGGTTAAATCTTTAGTTTTCATGTGTGTTAGCCCACCAAACGTGCGACGAACGTCGTTGCAATGGGAAGCTTCGCGGCGGCGAGCAGGAAAGCTTCACGCGCCAACGACTCTTCAACGCCGTCCATTTCGTAGAGCACTTTACCCGGCTGAATCTCAGCCACGTAATACTCTGGGTTGCCCTTACCGTTGCCCATGCGGACTTCGGCAGGTTTTTTGGAGATCGGTTTGTCCGGGAAAATACGGATCCAGATACGTCCTCCGCGTTTGATGTGACGGCTGATCGCACGACGCGCCGCTTCAATCTGACGCGCGGTCAGACGACCACGGCTCGTAGCTTTCAGGCCGAATTCACCAAAACTGACTTTGTTGCCACGAGTCGCCAGGCCCTTATTGCGGCCTTTTTGCTCTTTGCGGTATTTTCTTCTAGCCGGCTGTAGCATTTCTCACTCCTGCTGGGCGACGGGGACGACGTTGCT